>NZ_BAAGYM010000010.1:0-1613 GCF_054779315.1 Niabella aquatica | reverse complement strand
GCTGTTAATGACAAGTGAAGCAACTGTCTAAATACCAATGACTTGCAATTCATGCTTTTTAGCAAGTCTTTGAAGTAAGGATAGTTCTTTCGCTTTAAGTTGTTGCTCATATTTTTTAATACCCTGTTCTACATATTCCACTCCTTTGGTAAGTGTATTGTAAAATGCTTCAGCTATTTTTCTTGCTCCTGCTTTATAAGCAATAGCGGCGCCTCTGCGTACTTTCAACTTTCTTATAAATGCACCAATAGCAGTATACTTACTGTTTTGTAATGATTGTGCTACTTCTTTAAAAATCTGACCAGCCTTGTTACAGGGCGCCCGCTTTATCCATTTACTTTTCTTACCGCTTTGATGATGACCCGGCGATAAACTACACCAACTTGTAAATTGTTTCAGACTCGGAAAACGGCTCATATCAACTCCCGTTTCACCTATCAGCCTTAACAGCGTATAATCATTGATGCCTGATATACTGCTTACGTTCACTCCAAACAATTGAACCATCATTGCATGAAGGTTCTTGATTTGTGGTGCATGATGGCGTATAGATTTCGCTTTGCCCAACGCATCTTTTTTAACCGCCGGCTTATCCTGCACAAGATTGGTTAACAGCAAAGCTATCCGCTGGTCTATGATGTGCACCTGTTGTTGATGCTGCTTCCACATATCAAGATTTTGTTTTAGCATGAACAAATAAGTTTCATTGTAATTTCCTTCAAGAGCCTTCAAAACCTCAGCGCTTTTTTTACTTTTTATCCGCTCATGGCATAATAGTAACAGCACCTGCGCATCCCGTTGACCGGCTATTATAGCCTCTATCATCCTGATACCACTGGTTCCATGTATCTGGCTGATAACAGAAGTGAGCTTTATGTTCATTAATTCTAAACTACGCTGCATCTTCTTTATATAAGTGCTGCCCATATCTATGATGTCTAACCGTTCTCTTACCAGCAGCCTTATCTCAAGCATTTTGCCTTCCGGAATAAAACTTTCTTTTAAGATACCTGCTGCAAATAATTTCTGGATGCGGCGCGCATCCTTCACATCTGTTTTATCACCCCGTTTTTGTTGCGTTTGTTTGGGATTCACCAGCGATACACGTATACCTTCAGCCTCAAGCATCGTATACAAGCTTATCCAGTAAACGCCTGTCGCTTCCATGGCAACGCGTTCTACGCCCCATTGTTTTAGGTAATCAATGCAATCCCGGTAATCTGAGCTGCAGGTACCAAAATTTTTAACCTCCTGGCCATCTGGTGAAACAAAAATTTTTTCGCTGCCAATATCTATTCCAGCAGCACAGGCATTGACCTGCTCAAAAATAATCTCTGTTTTTCTCATAACTTTACTTTTACTTTTAATTAATAAGCAGCCTGTGGCTCAAAGAATTTAAAAGTTTAAAAGCTGTTATACGGGAAACCTGCTACAAACAGGCTCACCAAAAGGAACTTCAACATTCTTTGAAACAAAGCTGTTTTGCAGGAACTAAGTCACTACTTTTAGTACTGTTACGCTGCCACAGGTTGCTTTATCTCTTCAAAGTTGAAGCTTTTTCTACTTGTCATTTTAAAGAACTTGATTCGCAATTATTTGTGCCTGTTTATGAC
>NZ_BAAGYM010000009.1:0-57640 GCF_054779315.1 Niabella aquatica | reverse complement strand
TGCCTCACTTAAAGCAATTTTTGCTCCAAATGAGGCATTTTTTATATTCTTTTGCTAATAAAATACAAGCCTACACTGCATTACATATTTTCAGGAAGACCCTCGAAAACATAAGATTCAGTATGTTAGTCCTTTAAATAGCTATTAAGTCACTTGATAGTTATTATTTAAAAGCTTAATATTGAATACAATTTAATTTATAAATTATTTTTAATATCATCTAATGTTTTTCTATTTATTCTACGGCGATCTGAGTCAAAGAACCAGCCCCATTTATTAAAATATTTTATTGCAGATTTGATATGATATAAAAGTAATTTTCTATTCGCATAAGACTCTTTCCTAAATCCGTGAACTACTGATATGCTCGGATTACAAACAGTCCTCGCAATTTTATGAATCCTTCGATTTAAATCTATATCTTCTAAATACATAAAAAATCTCTCGTCAAATCCACCCACTTTCTTAACTATTTCGGTTCTCATAAACATAAAACAACCTGACAGATTTGGAATATCCACTATTTTATTATACTTATATTGTTTAAGTTCATAAACAGAATTGCGTTTTCTAATAAAAGATAATCTATTTAAAAACCTTCTACCGGATAAGTCCAACGGTGTTGGAAGAAGTTTGCAAAGACTCTGCAATGTACCATCAGCATAATAAACTTTGGGCATTACATTCCCCACATCAGGATTAATAACCATGAAATCGATCAGCGATTGGAGAACTTTAGAATCGAATGAGATATCAGGATTTAAAACTAAATGAAATGTAGAATTATAAAGAATTCCTTTTTTTATGCCTATATTGTGGGCTCGTCCAAAACCGATATTTTCTTCATTATGAAAATATTGAATTCTAATATCATCTCGAACGACATGCTTTCTGAGGTTATCTGTTTTCGAATTATCTATTAAAAACAAGATAAAATTCACATCTGATTGTAAAATGTTTTTTATTAGAGTATTTATCTCAGCTAGAGTATTCTCATAAAGCACTATACTAATGCTTAAATCTGGTTTAATAATATCCATCGAAACTATTTTGTATAACTAAAGAAATTCTCATTGACCCCTAGTTTTATCAAATTAAATTTTTCTTGCTTATCTCTAGAGTTCGTGTAATAAAACTGTATGTTTTGTCTGTCATATCAGTCCACGAATAGGTTATTGCTGTATGATAAGCAGCGTATGCGATTCTTGACCTGGTTTCTTGATCACTGACAAAATGTTGCAGTTTTATTTCTATGTCATCGACATTTTCCGGATCAAAATACATACCTCCGTTTTCTCCTAAAATTTCCGGCATTGGGCCATAAGAAGATGAAAGAATAGGCAACCCTGCAGACATTGCTTCGATAAGAATAACCGGTAAGTTTTCGCATGTAGAACCGAAAATAAATGAGTCTGCTTGTTTATATAAGTCAAATAATGCTGCATGTTGTATTTCACCATAATATTTGATACAGTCCTTGCTATTACTGTAATCTTCTAAAACTAGTTTTAATAGGTCTTCCCCTCCGGCTTCAGAAGGTCCTACCAAAATCAAATGAATCGGCATACCTTTTTTATGAAGACGACAAACAGCTTCAGCAATAGTCCACTGATGCTTATAAGGAGCTAATTTCGAAACATATAAAAGCCGAAAAGGATTATTATTAGAGTATCTGTCGATTGATTTTTGGGCTTTGGGAAATGAAATATATTGAGGATTAGATCCATGAGGAATGATAATATTATTTTCTGGAATTCTGCATGTGTTTAATATGACTTTTCTTGCATATTTCGTCAAGAATATTAAGCCATTTGCCTGTTTAAAGGTATGAGATTGTACTATTTTTAAAAATCGGAATTTAACTCTGAAACTACGTTCCTTATATCTTTCTAGTTCTTTTTTCTCAAAGGGAAGCATATTCTGGGAAATAGTTACAAAAGGCCTAAAGGATGATAAAAAAGCACCCCCCGGTACAAACAATATATCACATCCTAAATCTTTTGCCTGCCTCGCCAAAATAAATTTTTGGAAAAAAAAGGCATAAAAAAAAGATTTATTAAGTGTATTATGACTTCTTTTTTTTAGCCATGGTTGATTTGGAAGCTTTTTCAATGTATTCTCATTCGACCAGATTATAATCTCCTCAAACAAATGTTTTTGGGGATCAGAAGCACTTAAGAATTCGATCAAATGTATTAAGGCACCCCCATCCCTTATATTGCATGCATCTATCCCAATTATCATTTAAATATCTTATGGTTAATATTATTTTGTAACTTTAAAAACTATAAATATAGCTATTAAATATCCAATCGTAAAAGCAAATGAGCTTAAAAGGTCACCGCGAAGAATAAAAAATATCATGCCCAGCAATACATAATAGAATATTTTAAAGAAATTATGATTTATATTAACCGCATACCGCCAGTACATATTGTCTAGCTTCGCGTTAAATGCAGATAGAATAATAACGAACAATAAAATCCCTACATAACCGAAGTTAATATATCCCTCAGCAAAATAATTTGCAGAAATATTTGTCCAACTAAAATTAAGCTGTTCTCCTAATAATGCCCCACTTCCGATAGGTTTATTTAACCAAATGGAACGAGGTACCCAAAATAAAAATACACCCAACAGTTGTCGTCCCCATGTAATCATATCTTCAGAAACAATTAACGCGAAGTTTTGATAGCTGTCAAAATTCGCGGTGCTAAACATTGTATTATCGATTATCATCGTGCCGAGATTTAAATCGGAGAAATGCCTGAAGTTATTGAGAAAAGGAAAAACAATCAATAAGCCAAAAATCAAAGCGAAGGAAAACTTATTCTTGCGCCTCAAAAATGGGAATAACAATAATAATAAAGGTATATACATCGCTGCTGCTGCAAAACGAGGTATACCAAACGGAGAACAGGTTACCACCGCTAATATGAAAAGTATCAGAAGAACAAACATATTCTTTCTACCCGCCGATAGGAAATATAACAGTGCCATAAAAGATATAGGTCTGACAGTTTGATTTATAATTAAAAGTGAGGTAGAAGATTGTACATCCTCTGACTGTTCTTTTAATTCTCCCCCTCTTACCATCATACTTATAATATTAAAATTATTTAGATAAAATATGATAATAAAGGAGAATAGAGCTAATAAGATGAGAATCATATTTTGCCTGATATTTAAACCATCTGTAATATTCATTGAATTTACAAAACGTATATTTCCTACCGACAGTTTTAATTTCGAAAACTGATAATAAAAAAACTGGTAGGACAGTAATATTAGTATAATTAATATATTCATAAAGATCACTTCATTCTCGTCTAGGCTTCTAGCTCCAAAAAAAGAACTTTGTGAATTGAACTGCAGTACAGGAGCCAAGCCGAAAAAGAATAAGCAAAACAAATAAAACATTTTGTTAAGAGAGAAAGGACGCTGATCGTCTGTAAAAATTTTGATCAAAGAGAATACTTGGATAAAAATGCTTGTAAAATATATAGGATATGAAAACAATAGGCTTTCATTGTCATAAGATAAAATCAAACATATAATGGAAAAAATGACAATTAATAATGTATTCATAAAAGAGAATATCAGTGTTTTGATAAATAACAAATGACAAAATCCCTTGCCGGAACGTTAACCCGAAGACGATGTTCGTCTATCAAAACGATATTTCCTCTTGATGTCAATTGATTAACTTTATATGTCCCTAGCTTAACTTTTGAAAGTTCAACAGTGCTTGTGACTTCTTTATCAGACAGATTAGAAATTACACAAAGATATTCATAAACATTATTTCTATAACCACTTATTAAAAAATCTCTGTTTTGTAATGCTATAGCATTTTTTGAATAGTAGGGTAAAAACTCGGCATTTATATATCCAGGAAAACGTGTTAAGGTATTATATACCTCTTCCCAAACTACCCTTGCACTATATATAGGCCATGCTGTTATATCATGTTGCAAAAGTATAGCTGCCAAGTATCGTGTTGGTTCTGCAATTTTATAATACGCCTCATTAAACGAAGGAAGAAAAATACCTACCAGGCCAAATGGCTTTCCCGAAAACTCAGATTGAAAGGCTAAAAGATTAGTCGCCTTTAAATAATCGCTTTGCAATTGAATTGCATTGTGACGAAATTGCTCTCCGTCAATATATGCATCCCCAAATCCCAAAATAGGAGGAACTATCCGGCTGGACGAATGAATAAACACCAGTTTATCTTTTCCAGCTGACTTAACCATCTTATAAAATCGCTCCTGCAGTTTTCTTTCAGCCATAAATGGATAAAAGGGAGAATTGTCTGTTTTTCCTGAGAATGTCTTGACGGTTTTAGCAGCATTAATATTTTCAATCATTGCGTTATCTAAATAAAATCCATCTAGCTTACTCTTTTTTAATAGTTCGTTACTTTTCCAGACTATGAAATCTTGAAATAATTCATTAGTGAAATCAATTCTCTTAAATTCGCCTGTATAAGCTTTTACATCACTTCCCATGTCGGGGCGAGCAGAAATGTCCCAGTAAGTCTTAAATTGCGATGCCTCGTAGGATGCATCTGATAAATAAGTAAGACAATTATAAACAATAGCTTTTCGAGACCTGTTTTTTATGCTATCGATATGTTTATTAAATAATATCCAATTGTTAGGCTCGGGATAACCATAATGTTTAAGCTGATAAGGCTTTCCTGCGTCGGGCCAGATAGTATTTATTGTTGCAAAGGATGCTTCACTTAAGATCCAAGATCTTTTTTGCTGCGGAATTGGTTTGACAGGAGTTGCCTGTAATCCAAATTCGAAGGTCCAGGATGTAGCAGCTATTTGTCCCTCGTTCGCAAGCTTTAAAACAACTGACGACACATCAGCAGCTTCTGCACCGTTAAATTCTATCGCATTTTTATTGTTCCAATTAGGCCAGTTATTAGGAGATTCTGCAAACCAGAACAAACCTTTTTCACTATTTCCAATCCAAAAATAAGGTATATAAGAAATTTGTTCTTTTTGTGGGAACTTTCCACTGACCCACCATTGCTTGTTGTTTACTGATGCATAATTCCACCTGTGAATAAGCGTGGCTAAATTTTTCTTTAGAGGTATACGTAATACAATCGCTTCCTTGTTAAGTTCAGGTCCTGAAAGATCCACTTTATAAAATAATAATCCGTCATATGAAATTGCTACATTGATTTTACTTCTAATTACGTTACCGTTTTTAGTTTTTAAACTAGAGATAATTTCTAACTGCACCTCATTTTGAGCACGCTTAACAATCTTTTTAGAGATGGGCTGCCAATTACTTAAATTATTGCAAACTAGAGAAACAGGTTGCTGAAGAATTGCATCATTTAATACTGATACATTATTAAGCATTGATATATTATCGAATATATATAGTCGTCCCCAGCAATTAACCTGGAATCCGCCAGTGGTTTCAATTAGCGATAAAGGTACCCAAGGGTATGGTACTTTATTATCTACGCCTAATTTATTGCCTTTCCATGGTTGCGCAAACACAACAGGCATTAATATTAAACAAATCAGCACTAAAAAGATAGTAGTTAAGTATTTCATTTTAGATAATTTGCTGCCGAAGTTTTGGATTATTTTTAAAATATGCCAAGGCACTGGTATTCTCATGCACTACCAGCAATTCTTCACACCGTAATAAAATATCGTTCAACAAAAATTCTACAAGGTCTCTTCCTTCTGATATATAATTAAACCCTAATTCCTCTAACTTTTTTCGCTTCTCTCCTTTAATATGGGGGTGCGGCTTGGCAATCGATATATAGCCTAAATGTTTATCTAGTACTTTGCTAATGGCAGGATTTATGGTCCAGGAAGTCAAATATAAAAGTACTTTTCTGCCCCTCACTTTATCAAGTAAATTTATATTCATTGTATAAAGTATGTCCCTATCAACACAAGTGCTTAAATGTTCTACAAACGGCACTTTAAATGTTTTTCGTTTTTTTCTGAACTCAGGAACGCAAATTTTATGCCTTTCTACATTATAAACTATTATACCTTTTGTAAATTTATTACCACCTTGAAAATTCTTAAGCCCAATAAGTTTATACAGAAAAATAAAAGCGTAAACCTTAAGCCTTGTAAAGAGTGTAAAATTTTTAACCAAATTTCTGGTTGTAGTCATTTTTAAGTTATTTTCGTAAGTGCCTACCCCTTCTTCATACACATATATATCAACATTTTTTAATTTTCTTAAAACTTTAAGAACAGAGAGGCTATAATCACCATCTAAGTAAAGTGTTTGAATAATGTTTCTATTTTGAAATAACCAATCAAAAGCTTTTGAACTATTCGCAAAAAATAGAACTTCATCCCAATAATTAGATTTTTTCTGCACCTGTATAAAAAAAGTAGAAGCCTCTTTGAAGCCATCTATAATCAGTAATATCTTGCTATTTGAATCGTCGATATTGGTTGTATTAAAATATTGAAGAGGCTTGGACACAACAAAAACACTATTCATTATTATGAGTTTTTTTTGATTTAATAGCAAACCAAGGCATCGCATAGACCTTATTACTGTAATACCATACCGCCAGAAAGTTAAAAAAACTAACTATTACAGCAGAATAGGCAGCCCCAATAGCCCCAATATTATTAATAAGAAAATATGACAGTCCAAGCTGAAATATTCCACATAAAAAAGTAATTACTGGTAAAAATTTTGTTCTCCTCGCGAAAAAAATGTAATTACATACTAATAAATACATGCCTTGAAATACTTGCACTAACATTGCCCAAAATATAAATTCAGACGCCCCCTGATATTCGTTTGAAAAAAAAATGTTCAATAATACAATAGCGCCTAGTGCCAGGATAATTCCGCAAACAGTATAAACAATCATGATTCCATAACTCAACCGCACTATTTGTTTTTTGATCGACTTAAGCTTATCTTGATCTTCAGTACTCAGTTTTTTAAACAAAAATGGAATAAAAGCATTGTTAAAAGCAATTGTCACAAATCCAAGCAAAGTACCAAATTGGAAACCTGTAGAGTATAATCCATTTGAGGCTTCTCCTACATATTTTGTAATTAGAAATTTGTCTAAACCCGATCGCATCCATATACTTAATGTATGAGGTATCAAAGGAAGACCAAAATTTAAAGCGTCTTTTATATAAAATGAATTGTAGCTAAATTTGATATAGCCTCTTTTACTTAGCAAAAATATACTTACTATACCAAAAAAAACAAAAGCTATCACGTTTCCTAAAGCCCTCCCCTGCCAGCCCATCGATAACTCTATTATAAAATAGAGGGAAAGACCCAAATTTAAAACTGTCTGCAATATTTGATAAATACCAAATCTTAAGGCTTTTTCTTCTAACCGCCAAAGCGCCAGATTTATTAATGTAATAATCTGGAAAAAAGATAGGATGACCGTTAAAAGTTGAAAATCCAGGGGAATTTTTGTGTATTCAAAAATGAATTTATGAAACCAGAAGACTGTAAAAGAACATATAAAAAATGATGTTATAATTATTATTATTACTGATCCGGTATATTCAGAAATTTTTTCTGAGGGTAGTCTAAAATAATTGGCAGATATGGCTCCATCCAAATTAACTCCAATAAATATCAAAAATACTGAAGATAATATGAGGAAATTACTGACTATCCCAAACTCTGCAGGCGCTAAATATTTAGTTAAGACAGGCAATAATAAAAAAGGTACAGCTTTATTAATACCGTCTGTAACAATGTAAATTACGCTTGACTTAAATAAGCTATTTTTAAAATTTTTCTTAAATATCAACGATAAAATTACTGCTTTTGTGAAATATCTGCTAATTTTTCAATATCGTCAATTTTACCTGACGAAAAAAGATAGTCCATAAATTCAAAATCGAGTGGTGTATCAATATCAAAACAAATATGAGGCATTTTATATATTAATGATCTTGAAGTAGTTGCTTTTTTTAGGTTGTCGTTAAAAAAGGTCGCCCGGTAAATATAGAAAGAACCGTTAATTTCATAAACCGGTGGTGCTGCTTGTCGGGAAAAAAAATTACCCCTTTTACTAAGTTCTGCAAAGCAATTTTCGCCTGTCTCAACCAAATTAAAGTAAGGATTTTTATGCGCTTCACTCACTGAAAAAATATTATAAGCTGACGGGTTATTATTAAGTATTTTAAAAGCAGTTTCTAAATCACTCAATGTTCTCAATGGTGAAGTAACATCTAAATCAATAATATAATCATAATTTTTGCCTTGTACTTTTTCAAAATGCCTTAAAACATGGGTTATAGCGTCCGTTTTTCCCGCCGAATCCGTAGCCAGATACTCTGGCCGGACATAAGTTGTATCGATCAAGGAAAATTCACCTTGAACAACTGACTTAATATTTAAACTATCAGTAGATAATACAATATCAACAGTATATTTTTCGTTTAGGTGAATAGCCAATTTTAAAGCAAAGTCACAGGTATAAAAAATCAGTGGTCTACCATTTAGTTTTTTAATATTTTTATTTAGAACCCCTTTTGATCCTTCTCGAGCACAAATAGTTATTAAAAAGTTCATATAAAAATAATTTAACATTACTATAAGTTTGATTTATTTATTCTAACCAACTTTATAGCATAACCGGTTTTTCCAGAATAAAGTTCATAATAAGTAATATAAACATTTTGAGAATCTTGGGTCATTGACGGGTAACTATAATCGAAGCCTTCGGTTTCCTCCAAATTACCTAATACCTTCCAAGTTCGTCCCTTATCACGACTTAAAGCTATAGTAAAAGGATTACGATTTCCAACATGATTTCCAAAATTTTTATTTGTGTTATTCCAGACCATCAAAAGGGAGTTAGATCCTTCAATATTTAAAATTTTTTGTGGTGAGGATGGGGACTTTATATTCGAATATTCGTATTTCCAACTTTGCCCTCCGTTTTTAGTTCTTGCAAATAACACACGGCCTAAATTAAGCCTAAAATTCATTAACATTTCATTATTGCTAATCTTTACTATATCCGGTTCGAGAAGGGCTGTATCTTTTAAAGAAAACATAACAGATTTCTTCCAAGTCACTCCCAAGTCATCAGAGTAATAGTAAAAGCTAGACATATTATTTCCTATACTACTGTATAAATCTTTTGCATTATTGGGAATAGCTATTGGAACAAAAATTCTGCCATTATTATATAAAACTCGGTTATTATTTAATGTTTGATATCCTTGATTTATCCCATATACAATCTTTTCTTTTTGCCAGGTATTTCCGAAATCAAAGCTTTCTTTCATATAAATATCAATTCGCTCCATACTATATTTAACACCAAAAAAAAGTATTATATGTCCTTTGCCAATATTTATAAATGAGGGCCCTAATACATTAATATAATTACCATTAATGCTCAATGGTATAATTTGAGGAACAGACCAACTTTTGCCAGAATCAGAACTAGATGAAAGGACTATTGAAAAAGGAGTAAAATCAGTTATCTGCTTTTCTCTGTTACATGCAAATAGAAAAGTTCCATTTTCAAGAATTAAAAGATCACCATATGCATACTGATATCCCTGGAACCCAAATTTAAAAATGTAGGACTTTTCGTACGTTAAACTTTTTGTTGTAAGTATACTATCTATTTTAATATTTTGGGACTCTTCTTTAAGTTCAACAGAATCCGATGTCTTTTCTTGCGGATTGCTTATAACTTGATCTTTCTTTTTGCATCCACTGATTAAACATATCATGAAAAAAAAAGCAGGTATAAAGAGCCTACTTTGCGTTAGTTTTGACAAGTTCATAAATTCATTAATTATTTTATTTCTAACGAAATTAATGCATTTTAATGTGTTTTATATCTTCCTGGGCTTTTTTAAAATCATCGGGTTTTCCAATATCTAACCAATACCCGTTTATAGGATACGTTATCAGCTTCATATTCATGGTTAACGCCTTCTCCATTAAATCAGTGATATCAAAAGGAACTGCGTGAGGAATCATTTTTAAAAGTCTTTTCTTTAAAATATAAATCCCGGCATTTGAAAAATAAGTATATTTAGGCTTTTCACTTAACGACCTTACTCTCTGCACTTCATCTGTTTCCAATACTGCGTACGGAACATTTACAGAATAGGTAGTTGCAGCAACCGCCATATCTGCATCTTCATTTTTGAATGTTTTATAGAAATCTGCAAAATCAATATTAGTAAGCAGGTCGCTGTTCATCACAAGAATTTCATCATGCTGAAAACTATCCACTAATAAAACAGAACCAATGGTACCCAGCGGTTTATCTTCCTTTATATACTGAATATTGAGATTCTTGTTTTTTCCATCCTTGAAATAGTTTTCAATCTGCTCTCCCAAATAGTTGATACTCATATAAATATTCTTAACACCGACCTGACCCAACCTATCTACGTTGTATTCGATGATCGGCTTATCACCAACTTTCAATAAAGGTTTTGGAGTGTTTTCCGTAAGAGGACGCAGCCTCTTACCTTCTCCACCAGCCATTAATACTGCGTCAATCGGAAGTAAAGTGCTCCTGATTTTAAAATTAAGAATATCCACTACTTCCATATTCCGATTTACAATCGGAATAATTTTAAAATTGTTCTTTCTGTATTCTTCCAGTAAATCCTGATCAAATTCGTTGTTTAAGATGTATTTCGGATCAGGCTGGATAAACCGGCTCAAAGGATCCTCAAAACCTAACCCCCTGATAAACCCTCTTCTTAAATCTCCATCCGTAAGCGATCCTTTCAATACATTGTTATCATCTACTATAATCAGAATCGCATCAGAGGCCAAGGCATCCAATTGTTTCAATGCCTCTCTTACACTGGAGCTCTGATTGAATAGATGTTTGCTTTCTAGCTTCATTTTATATCATAAAATTTTTTAGTAATAAGCTCTTGGGGGTTTATCCCTCTTAAAATGTTCATGATTTTTTTTGTAGTATTTCCTGTTCCGTAAGGGTTTTCAATTTCAGCAAGTCTGTTTTTAAAGTCTACGTTTTGTGTCATTAAAATTGCACCAGCAATTTCATCTTCATTAACTTTGGTATTAAGCACGCTTTCTGCCTGGATTCTTCCTTTTTGCCTTTCTCCGATGTTAATAGTAGCCGTATGTAAAGACGGGGCTTCCAAAATACCGCTGGAGCTGTTCCCTATAATTGCGTCACAAACTTTTAGCACAGATAAAAATCTCAATGTTCCCAGCGATGTAAAAGCAACTGCATTTTCCGGATGTTCGGCTACAAAATCATCTATCATTTGATTAATGATTCTTCCTTTTGTATCCGCATTGGATTTTGTAAAAATAAAGAGGCTGTCTTTTTGCCTTTTAATTGCATTCAGTAAAATTCCAAACTGCGTATCCGAGGATTCGCTATCCAAAGTTGCAGGGTGAAAAGTTACCTGGTAATTATACCTTTTAAATGAAAAATCCAGTTCTTTTTCCAGTTCTTCTTTTGAGAGCAATTGAAGTTTTTTAATATTGTCAATGCCAATTGCACCCACATTGAACACATATTCCGGACGCTCTCCTAACTGTATAATCCTCCCCCTGTATTCTTCGGTAGAAGCAAAATGCAAATGACTCATCTTGGTGATCGAATGGCGTATCGCATCATCATAAGCACCTTCCGTAACTTCTCCACCATGTAGGTGAATAATCGGAATTTTTAGAATTAAAGCAGCCGTAGCAACAGACAACATCTCGTAACGGTCTCCTAGAATAATCAAAAAATCCGGGTTCAATTCCTCCAAAGCATCCGCATAACCGATCATTCCCAAGCCCATTGATTTAATAACGGAAGTAGGAGTATCTGCTGATAAAAGCATTTCAACTTTTTTATCGATACAAAATCCGTCTTTTTCAATCTGTGTATAGGTTAGACCAAACTCAGGAGAAAAATGAGCTCCTGTGCCAAGAATCTGCAAATTCCAGCCTGGTTCATCCTTTATAGATTCCATTAAAGGTTTCAGCAAGCCGTATTCCGCTCTTGTACCTGTGGCTGCACAAATTTTCATTTGAGTTGTATTAATTCATCTTCCTGATAGTCTCTATTAGCGGTTTGTCCAATTACATCGTCCCATTGCATAGGAGAAATGCCGGTTCCAGGTCTTTTGACAGTAATATTCTTTTCAGAAAACACCTCGCCCTTTCTGATACTTCTGCTAGCAACAATGCTTTTTCTTGCAATAGTGATATTCTTAATTTCTGAAGGAGAAGGCTCTTTAATTCCGGTTCCGGAAATTGCCTTTTCAATATTTTTGATAGATTGAACCATCGCTTTCAATTCCAAAGGTTCAAGAGAGGCCTTATGATCGGGCCCCTCCATATTTTTATCAAGCGTAAAGTGCTTTTCTATCACCACAGCACCTAATGCCACTGCGGCAACAGGGACTTCAATTCCCAAGGTATGATCAGAGTAGCCAACAGCAGTACCTATTTCCTCCTTAATGGTCAGCATTGCTTTTAGATTTACATCTTCAAACGGAGTAGGATATTCCGTATTACAGTGTAAAATAGTGATATTTTCCCTTTTTACTCCTTCCTCGTACAGAACGTTTACTGCTTCTTTAATTTCACTCATGGTGCACATTCCCGTGGAAATAATCACCTTCGGGAACAACTTGGCAGCCAGCCTTAAATAAGGCAAATTAGTAACCTCACCAGATGGAATTTTCACGAGATCCAATCCTGTTTCTTTAAGGTAGTGCAAAGATTCCAAGTCGAAAGCAGTAGAAAAAAACTTAATTCTTTTCTGCTTACAATAATCTATCAATTGCTCATGCTCTTCATGCGATAATTCCAGTTTTTTAAGCATCTGCAATTGTGTCTCATTTGAATTTTTAGTATTTTCAATTTGATAATCAGCTTTTTCTGCAGATTTAGCAACAAGATTTTCAGATATAAAAGTCTGAAATTTTACATAATCTACTCCAGCTTCTACCGCAGCATCAATGAGCCGGAAGGCATTTTCTATGTTTCCGTTATGATTGACCCCAGCTTCTGCTATAATTAAAACCCGATTCATCATTTAATTTTTTTCGCAGGATTTCCTACATAAACTCCTTCCTCTTTAATATTTCGAATAATAACAGTTCCTGCTCCAATAACCAAATTATTAGTGATATAAACACCATTGGCTATACAAGTATTACTGCCTATAAAATTATTACTCCCGATCACACAGTCTCCATTGATAAGAACACCGGTTGAAATATGATTATGATCCCCTATATGAACATCGTGCTCTAAAATCGCCCCTGTATTTATGATGTTATTAGCTCCAATCTTTACTCCTGTATTTACAAAAGTTCTGTGCATTATAATGCTTCCTTCCTCTACAACCGCAGTTGATGAAACATAGGCTGTAGAAGCAATCAGGGTTTCAATATTAGCATTAATTGATTTTAATCTGTCAAAAATTTTTCTGCGTATAGCAGAAGTTTTAATCTGTCCTACTGTAATAAAAAACGAGCAACCCTGATCATGAAATTTCAAATAATCATTATCATTTCCAACTACTTTCACTCCCGAAACACTCTTCCCTAATTCAGAAGGCTTATCCAGAATCCCAACAATATTGTAAGCACTATTGCTATTAATCACCTCAATACAGGATCTGCAATGTCCGCCACCGCCAACTAAAATAATATTTCTTTTATTGCAGGTCATCTTTTAGATTTATCAAGGCCTATAGCTACTCGGAATATTCACTACCCTTTTTTGAAGCCATTGGCTGTTTTTCAATCCATCATTCTGACAATGTTCGAACATAGGTAAACCTGACATTAAATCCCATATGGGCCGGGTCATCACTTTACGTTCATTAGTGGCCTGCAAAAAAGCATCGCGTTCTTTTTTGTCTTTTAAAATTAAAGCATTTAACCAATAATTAGCTTTAGCGCTTTCCGGCTCTACAGCAAAATAGAAAGGAGTTTCGGAAAAAAATACCTGATATAAATTTGCCAATTCTCTTTTGTTCTTCAAAATTTTGTCTAACTGTTCTAACTGTGCACAAGCTAAAGCAGCATTCAGATTTGGCATTCTGTAATTATAACCAATAGAATCATGTTTAAATTCCCAAGGATGAGGAACTTTAGCCTGAGTAGTCAAATGTTTAGCCCTTTTTGCTAATGCTTCATCATTCGTAATTAAAGCCCCACCTCCGCCACAGGTAATAGTTTTATTACCGTTGAAACTGAAAACTCCTACAAACCCGAATGTTCCGGTATGCTGTCCCCTGTAAAAGCTGCCTAAAGATTCTGCAGCATCTTCTATCAATATAATATTCCATTCTTTACAAATTTCCGCTATTTGGTCAACTTTACAAGGAAAACCAAAAGTATGCATTGGAACACAAGCGCTTATCCGTTTTCCGGTAATTTTATTATAAGCAAAACCGTCAGCTTTCTTTTCAACATTGTGCTGCAAAAAAAATTGTAAAGCATCTGGTGACATACCCATTGTATCTTTATCAACATCAATAAAAACGGGCTTTGCTCCAATGTATGAAATCGCATTCGCGGTAGCGATAAAAGTAAGAGCTTGAGTAAGAACCTCATCTTTTCTTTCAACGCCATTAATTAACATTGCTATATGTAAAGCATTAGTTCCATTTACACAGGCAATTGCATATTTCGCCCCAGTATATTCTGTCAATTTTTGTTCAAATAAATCTACAAAAGCCCCTACAGATGATACATAAGTTGAATCTATTGTCTCTTCCAGGTATTTTTTTTCGTTCCCCCCGAAATGGGGAGCGTGTAGCGGAATAAACTCGTCAGACTTAAAAGTTTTTTTTATAAATTGGATGGTAGCATTAAAAGCGCTCATTACTACATTTTTGCGTCTAAATATTTTCCTGTTTCTTTATGATCGAAGTTGGGAATCATTTGATTGAATAAATCCACTATTTCAGATTTTTCCCATGTTCCTCTTTCCCGCATTGCATTGATTGACATTTCAAATAACTGCAATTTATCTTCTTCGAAATCAAGTCCATTTTTGATAACTCCCATATTCTGGAACCTGTTCATATCCAACGTTTCATTTTCTGTGAAAAACTCTTCAAAATCTTTTTCTCCGGTTGTATCACTTACAGTAAACAGACATGGCCATTTTTTTTGATCAATCAACCTGTCAGCCTCAGATCTGACTTCATCTTCTGAAAAACATATATAAGGTTCGTAACCTAACGCTTTCAAATATCTTTCTGCAATTTCCGCAAAGGTTATCAAATGCAACTGCTCACTTAACTTGGGAAAGAAAATATCCCTGTTTTCACCAAAAATGCAAGACATCAGACATAATTCGCCGGATTCCTTAGGAGTTACAAAATATCTTTTGATATCATTAGGAGCAACTATTGGCTGACGCTTTTCTAATCGTTTATTAAAGCCATGCAACAAAGAACCATCTGAAAAAGCCACATTGGCGAACCTAGCTGTAGAAATATTTATTTGCTGGCTTTTTTTCATCAAAAACATTTCCATGATCCTTTTAGAAGCGCCCATCATGTTAACAGGGTTAGCTGCTTTGTCTGTAGAAACACAGAAATATTTTTTTACACCTTTAACAACAGATTGTTGTAATGTTTTATCAGTATTCAATATATTCACATTAATCATCCGCATTAATGTATAGGAGTCTTTCTCACTCCTTACGTGCTTCAATGCTGAAAGATTTAAAACATAATCATATTTTCCATCGGCTTTGATAAAGGCATCATACTCCAGCGAACCAATGTCTAAAGCAAATGTTCTGAAATCTCCATCAATATAACCATAAGAACTTCGCAAATCCCTTACCAATTCTACCAGATTATTCTCACTGATGTCTACAACATGTAATTTTTTAGGATTTCGCTTAAAAATCTCTTTTGTTGTTGCTTGTCCTATAGAGCCGGCTCCTCCGACTACTAAAAAAGAAGAACTTGAAATAATTTGCTTTAATTGAGTTTCGCACTCACTTATGTCATTACAAAATAATGGCTGTTTTCGTCCTATCAGCTTAAGTATATTCATTTAATCAAAAAAATTTAAAGGCAACATTTTTTTAATTTCTAGCGCAAATTTTAAGCGAGTTCTTCATTAAAGAATTAAACTATTAAATGAAAATCTTATTCTTTACTTAACGCTAAACGTACTTTTCGACTAATACTCAAAAATAATATAATTAATAAACTGCCGATAGCACCGCCAACAATTAACCCGAAAAGCTTTCCAACACGTTGTTTATCTAAGGGCAATACTGGCGCATCCACGATTTGTATTAAAGGTGTTTCTTTTAAAAGAGAAATTTTGCTTAACTCTAAATTCTGTACCAATGTAGAAAGTATTTCCTGATTCACCTCGGCCTTTGCTGTAGCTGATTGAATCGGGGCTAATCTCTGTGTCATCCGGGTGGGATTTTGATTGGGCGTGGCATCAGCAATAGATGAAGCAGTATAAATTGCGCCAGTCATAATTCTGTTTACAGAATCTACTTTCTGCTGTAAAATGGAAACATTTTCCTGGGATTTTTTTGTCTTGGTTGTAAGATAAAATTTATTTACATTTTGAACGAGGCTCTCGTTAAAAAACTTAGCAAAAAGCTCATCCGGAGAATCTACGGTTACAGTTATTATATTTAATTTTTTATCGCGTTTCTCTACGCGAAGATAGTTCTTGTTGATATCTTTTACAATCCGGGTCATAATACTATCATGCAATAACTGTAGTTCGCTATCGGGATAAATATTTTCTGCACGAAACCTTATCTTTTTTCGAAAAAACTTTCTTTCCCATCTTTCTCTTAACTTATTAAAGTCGATATAACGGTCTACTAATAATTGTTGTTCCCCGTTAAAATTATAAGGAGCTAAAAGCGCATTACTTATCATGGTTCGGGAGCGATAAAGTTCCAAAATGTTCTCTCCCTGAAAAAGACCATCACCTGTGTTTCCCAAATCAATTCCAAAGGTAGCAGCAACGTTTGCGTAAGCAGCTAAAGAATTACGATTATTTGTTTCTAATACAAAACTCGTTTTAGCTTTATAAGTGGGTTTCTTACTATATGCATAAACAAAGCCCAATGCTGCACCTAAAATACCAAAAACAGAAATCAAATAAATTTTCGATAGCAAATATCGCATCCAGTCCCGCGTTTCAAGTATCAGCTCTTCAAACGATGATCCCTCAAATGAAGTTTCCATTTGAAAATTTTTATTATGGTAGTCTTTTTCCTGCATGTTATTGTCCATTACCACTATTATTTAATATGGCAAATATGATGGCCGCAATTGATGCGGCGGCCGTGCCAATACCGAACCAGCCCTGAGCCGACATTCCTTCTTTCTTTACCTTTTGAGGAACAGATATTTCCGATCCCGGTGTAACAGCAGGATAATTATTAAAAAACAAAACCTTTGTAGTTCCCATTACCGAACCATTGGCATTGCTGATAAAGGAACCCCGTTTATAAGCACTTCTTGTAAACCCGCCAGCGCTGTTGATATAATATTTAAAGGGTTTGCCGGGCTTATACACCACAGAAATGGGGCGCAGCACTTCTCCGGTTACTTTTACGGTTTGCAGCAGAGTAGGGACCCGGATAATATCCCCTACCTCAACAATAAGGTCGTAGCGCGACTGCGGAGCTTCCATAATTTTATCGAGCTCTATACCAACAAGGTCGGAAGCAACGTTAGAGAGGTAAAGATTTGCCTTTGTAGTCGAATCGTCTGCTCCCGTTTGTTTGAGGCGCTCCAGGTTCAGGATCCTGATCCTTTCTTCCTCCGCATCATTTGTTATAGAAGCAGGGCGCTTTAAAGAAGCTCCTTTCGCATACGCAAAAGCAGTCAATCCTCCTGCCCTTTTAATAATATCGGAAATACGTTCATTTTTTGACTGTATGGTATAAATGCCTGGGCGCAATACCTCCCCTAAAACCTGCACCTGCTGCTGCCCGGTATAGCCTTCGATGGGCCTTATTGATACAATATCAAAAGGCTTTAAATTAAACCCGATATCACTTACACGAAGACTGTCATCTACATTTACGTTAAAGACTTCAGCCACTGCTGCGTTCTTTTGAGTAAGATCGGTTCCTTTTATCCGGCGCGACACTTCTATGTTCATAGGGCTTCCACCCGGTTTAAAACCACCTG
Source organism: Niabella aquatica (assembly GCF_054779315.1). Lineage (NCBI taxonomy): Bacteria > Pseudomonadati > Bacteroidota > Chitinophagia > Chitinophagales > Chitinophagaceae > Niabella > Niabella aquatica. Next base: position 39,474 of record NZ_BAAGYM010000009.1, on the reverse strand, counting down.
CCATTTGTATTACATCAGCCACGGTCATATTATCCATATAACCGAAAGTTCCGGGTGTTCTTACTTCACCGTTTATAGTTACTGTTTGTTCATCTCTCAGATCAAAAATGGACGTAACCTGCACCATATCATCTTTTTGCAGAGCGATATCAGAAGCACCCCCTTTTAATACCTGCGCCACATCAAAAGGAATAATGGAGCTGGTATTATCCGGGTTTAAACGGACAATATACCCTCTGTTCATGAATACATCGGGGCTTAGCCCATCCGCCTGTTGTATAAGTTGTGTAAGCTTAAGTCCGGGCGTATACTCAAATGTGCCGGGGCGAGTAACCGCACCATTTATTTGTACTTTGTTCTCAAACCGTTCAAATATCGGGTCTACAAAAACCTTATCCCCATTTTTGGGCATATAGTCCGGGAACTCTACCAGGGGCTTCACGATAATCTTTTGTGCATTGGCTGTATTCTGGACAATCTTCACTCTTGCTTTATATGCCATATCTGAGAAGCCGCCTGCATAACGTAACACATCCACAAGCGACTCGCCAGACCGGATTTCATAAATCGCAGATCTTTTTACCTCACCTAAAACATCCACCCTGATCTGATAAACCGGGATATGAATCACATCCTGATCTTCAAGCCTCACATTACCGGTTTGGATACCGTTGATTAAAAAATCATACAGATCAACCGTTGCAATTACATTATTTCCACGAATCACCTGTATATTCCTGAAAGAACCATTTTGATTAGGCCCTCCTGATGCATACAACGCATTAAATACGCTGGCTACAGAAGGAAGTGTATAAGTTCCAGGCTTCGTTACCTCTCCGTTTATAACCACTTTAATACTCCTTATATTCCCTACATTTAAAGCGATCTGGCTGCGGCCGCTTCTCAGAGCCGGATAAGTGGCCGACATGGTGGACTGCAATTTACGCTTGGCTTGCTCAATGGTTAGCCCTCCAACTGCAACACGCCCAACATATTCAAGACTGATAAAACCTTCGGGAGATACAGGCAACTTATAATGGGCTTCATTATCACCGGTAAGATCCAGCAACAGCACATCATCCGGGCCAATCGTATAGTTGGCCGGAGTTGCCATTCGCAAATTGGGCTCGAAAGATTCAAAGCCGGTGCTGAATAACTGAGATCCGAATATCCTGGATGGAGGAGGAGCGGTGGTCTGTGCTGTTTTACCTTTTTCAGCATCTTCTTCCTCCTGCCGCTCGCCTTCTTCATTTTCTGCACCAGTGTCCTTTTGCGCTTTCAGTTTGGCCGCCCTGTCTTTAAATTTCTGAATTTCCATAGCGTCCATGCCCCTTGCCTTTGCGGCAGCTTCCAGTTGGCTTTCGGTCATTCCGGATTCGCCCATGCGCTGCATCATTTGCCTCACCTGGGCATCAGACATATTATCTACCTTTATGTTGCTTACATCACTTGTAACTGGGGATTGGGTGCCTTCTTTTTGTTTGGGTGCTGTAGGCGGTTCATTCTGAGCATTCACTCCTCCTACAAATATTAATAAACAGTAAATCACCCCAACTGCAAATTTCGAGATATTCTTCAAATTCATATTTATCATAAGATTAAGGACGGCTTGTGATACACAAATAGTGTGCAAATTTAGGGAGTAAGCCGGTTAATCTGCATTTTTTTGTTGAAGAAGTTGATTGGATGACACCGGTTACTGGTTGTACTAAAATGTTAACACATCCGGAGGGTCAGACGCTGGAGCATAAAGGCAAAGATGCACACGGGTTTATAATCAGTTCCAGATCATTGACTTCCAGACTTTAAACCAGCAACTTCTAATTAAAGGTAAAATAGTAATTAAATCAGCAACAAACACTAAATTTAACGAATAGCCTGAAACCAGAAACTATAAATACCCCAACTCCGAGTACTCCAGCTTTCTAACTAATTAACCACAGCAACATTTTTGCTTTCCGAGATCATATCGTCCATTACCAGCTCTGCCTGGCGGAGGTAAATGTCTTCACTAAGCCCCTTGATCCAAAGCTTTAACCGCTCCTGCTTGTTTTTATCATCGCTGAACTTATCGAGCTCCATGGGTAATAATGATACATTGAGATTGCTTTTCAGCTTTTGTGCCGCAATGATCTGATCCGCTTTTACTTTGATGCTTTTTTTCTCGGCTTTATACTGGTCAATATTGAGCGGGTAACTTCTTTCGTTTTCATTAGCCAGCCAGGTACTGTTTCTTTTTATGATCTGGAAAGAACTGTCTCTTAAAAGGCGCTCTTCGCTTAGTTTTTTTAATGTATTAATGTCGTAAGCCGAATTCCAGGGCGTATAGTTGGATTTGGAAATCTCATCGTATTGCAGGGCATATTCATTATCTTTCTCCCTGAGCTTTAGGGGTTCCATCTGGCTGGGCAGTACAATATCAGATTCTACTCCTTTCAATTGCGTAGAACCGCCGCTAACACGGTAAAATTTTCTTAGTGTCAACTTTACTGCACCCAGATCGCCATCTCCATCTCTTTTAAAGCCGGAATGATCCAAACCTATATTTTGCTGTACAGTACCTTTTCCGTAAGTGGAAGTGCTGCCGATTACAATGCCTCTTTTATAATCCTGAATAGCAGCAGCAAAAATTTCTGACGCCGAAGCACTGAACTCATCTACCATCACCGCCAGCGGCCCGGTATATAAAACCGACGGATCTTCATCTTTTAACACCTGGGGCCCCGAAACCCGGTCCTTTACCTGTACTACAGGCCCGTCTTTAATAAACAACCCTACCATTTGCACAACATCATATAAAGAACCTCCGCCATTGCGTCGCAAATCCATGATAATACCATCTACATGCTCATCTTTGAGCTTCTGTACTTCCCTGGCGACATCTGTAAAACTTCTCCTGCCACTGGGATCCTGGAAAGGCGTATAAAACTCAGGCAGGTAAATAATACCTATCTTGGTATTTTTAATGCTATCCCTGATGATGGCGCTCCGGGCATAAGTATCAATATCGTTTTCAATTTTCTCTCTTACCAGCGACACTTCTTTTACATTACCGTCAGGCTTCTTAATGGTAAGCCTGACAATAGTACCCTGCTTTCCCCTGATCAGCTTTACGGCATCCTGAACATCATACCCCAGCATATCTACAGGCTGCCCGTCCTTTCCCTGGGCCACCCTGGTAATAATATCACCGGGCGCAAGAACTCCCGATTTGGCAGCAGGGCTTCCTACATTGATGCTGATAATTTTAATCAAACCTTCTGTGTACTGGAGGCCGGCCCCTATGCCAAAAAAGCTGCCGCTGAGCTCTTCATCAAAATAACTTTTATCTGCAGGCGGAAAAAACTCCGTATGCGGGTCCATAGCCGTAGTGATATTGTCTACAAAAAGATTGAATTTATCTTCTTCCGTAAACTTCACTTTATACCGGTCGAACATACGCGTTATCATCGTATCTACCTTTTCCCTGGCCTCTTTTTCCAGCTGAGTATCTGTTTTTACCGATTTTATGGAGCCCTTAGCTTCCTGGAAATCTACGTATCGCTCTAAAGCATAATATTTGAGCATTTTTCTCCACCTGTCCATGCGCTCTTCCTGTGTAACCGGGTAGGCTATTTTTTTACCATTAAGTTCCGCAGATTCATTTATAGTGAAATTGAAGGGCTGTGCCAGCAATTGCTTTTTCCATTCGGCAGACTCTGCAATTCTTTTATCAAATACTTTTGAAATACCAATGAAACTTTCAACAGTGGCTCCCTGTAGTTCATCATCGATACGTTTGGCGTATAATGCAGCAAGGGAATCTACATCTCTTTTTAAAAAGATATTCTTTTTAGGATCAAGATCTTCAAGATATTTATTAAAAACTTTTTCCGAGAATTCATCATTGATCGTTTTAGGATCATAATGCGCCTGTGAAAGCAGTTTGGACACCATTTGCATAATCAGTTCATATTTTCCTACAGCTGCATTATTAGGAATGATTTTGTTTTTGAAAGCAAAGAACGATCCGGCCACAATAACCAACAATAACAAAAACGGCAATCTCTTCATATTAAATATGTATTTTATAATTTTATGCACCCCTCAAAAATAACGCTTATCTGCTGCTTATAGTTGCATTTAAGCAAACATTTTGAAATGTTTTTGATAAAAATTTGAAAAAACTGCAATATATATTACAACTTTCTTCAATTAGTATGAATTTGTTCTGCAAAAATGAAAAGAGAACGATCCTTCCATCGGATAAGAATTTTGCATCATCCCAAATCAAAGTCATCTAAAATGCAGACATCAAAGTTTTTCTGTAAAAATTCTTATTTTCTGTTTTTTTTATGTACATTTGCAGCCCTTAAAATGGTGGTTGTAGCTCAGTTGGTTAGAGCATCAGATTGTGGTTCTGAGGGTCGCCGGTTCGAGCCCGGTTAGCCACCCAAACCCTGAATAAATGTTCAGGGTTTTTTTATAATACTCTCTATGAACTCCTGGTTATTTTTAATCCCGCTTATCTCTGCCTGTATAGGATGGCTGCTCCATATTTTTTCAGGTAACTATTTTTTGTATAGCTACCTGCCTGCGAAAAAAGATAAGATTGCAACAGCATTGGGCGCACAAATACAATCTATTCTCCCCTTTGCTTCAATAGAAGAAAAAATAAGCAGCCCGGCCCTAATAGAAAAAGCTATGCCCATGATAGAAGCTCATATTGATGAGTTCCTGTCTGTAAAGCTGCCTCAGGAAATACCTATGCTGGCTATGTTTGTAGGCAATAAAACAACCGATAAAATAAAAGAGGTGTTTATCACTCAGCTTAAAGCACTCTTTCCCAGGGTTATGGACAATATGATAGCCGACTTTAAAGGATCTTTTCATATTGATACCATCATAAGAAACGAGCTGAATAAAACAGACCTGACCAACCTGCTGAAAAAAGAGCTGTCAGGAACAATCCTGAAATTTGGGTACATGGGTATTTTAACCGGTTTTATAATTGGTTGGATCAACCTGCTTTTATTCTATTTGCTTTCTTAAATCGGCAGGCTAAAAGGTTAAGATACAGGAACCCCGGAAATTAATGGTCTATTTCCAATATCCTTTATCTATGAACTGTTCCTCTGTTATTTTATAACTGATGTACAAGTTATGGCGGTTTTTCGCGTCAAACCCTAAATTTTTTAAAATGCGATATATTTTTACAGGACTGGTTTTGTTGCTTTCGAATATAATAATGGCCCAAAGAACAAATAATGGGCAGATGCCCACTGGTGCAATTTATGGTAAAGTGATAGACTCGGTTGCGGGTAAACCTATTGATGCTGCCACTATACGCCTGTTTCAGACAAAAATGGATTCGGCTACCCAAAAACCAAAAAAAGTAGTCGTAAGCGGTGCGCTTGCATCAGCTAACGGGAACTTCAGGATTGAGGGTATACCGGCTATGGGGCAGTATCAGCTAGAGATCTCGGGCCTTGGGCATAAAAGCTATTCCAGGCCTTTTTCGTTTATTGACAGGAAGGCTTTGGCTAATGGTGCGAAAGATATGAGTGCCCTGCTGGGCGCTTTAGATAAGGATCTGGGTAATATACGGTTAGCACCCGATGTTGAAGTACTGTCTAACGTTACCGTTACGGCATCTAAACCGGCAATGCAGCTGGGAATCGACAGGAAAATTTATAATGTTGAAAATAACCTTACTTCCGCCGGTGGAACGGCTACTGATGTTTTGAAGAATGTTCCTTCTGTGAATGTGGATATTGACGGCAATATAAGCGTACGAAACGCCAGCCCGCAAATTTTCGTAGATGGCAGACCTACCACTCTTACATTGGACCAGATACCGGCAGACCAGATCGCCAGCGTGGAAGTAATTACCAATCCTTCAGCAAAATATGATGCCTCCGGGGGTACAGCCGGCATCTTAAATATCGTATTAAAAAAAACAAGAACAGTAGGATATAATGGTTCTTTACGGGCGGGAATAGATGAGCGCGGACGGTATAACCTTGGAGGCAATATTAATATTCGCCAGGGTAAGTTCAACGTGTTTGCCAACCTGGGCTTTAACCAGCGCAAAACCATATCAGATGGCACCACCGAACGTTCTACCTTTTTAAAAGACACTACTATAAACCTCCGCCAGACAGACCGGGCGGTTGGCGACGGACGTTTCCTGTTCAGCAGGGCGGGGTTTGACTATTTCCTGGATAACAGGAATACCCTTACCCTTTCAGGTATGATGGTTGACGGAAAATTTGAGAACCTTACCAACAGTACTATTAAAATTGATACTGTTGCAGGCACCAGTGATATGCAATCTAGGATTTTGCGTACAGCAAACTCAAATTTTCAATTTAATATGAAAGGGGCTGCACTCGGGTTTGTTCATAATTTCCCTAAAACCAATCACCAGCTTACTATAGACGGACAATACAATAAAAGCAGGAATGAAAATGTGAACCTTATTACCAATAATAATTACCTGGTAAGCAGTGGCCCGCTGACCAGCACCAGCAAACAGCAGCAAAATGGAAATGGGAACAATGAAAGGATCAATGCACAGATGGATTATACGAACCCCCTTTCAGAGAAATCGAAGCTGGAAGCTGGCGTACGCTTTAATCAAACAAAAACATCAAGCGAAAATATTTATAACCTCGTAAGCCAGGGTAATGTGTTAATACCCCAGCCGCTGTTATCTTCTAAATTTAATTACGAAGACCAGATCTATGCAGGCTATGCTACTTTTTCCAGCAAGATCGGGCAAAAATTTGGCTACCAGTTAGGCTTACGTCTGGAAAGCTCAGACTATAAAGGCACCGTATATAATACCGTAAGAAGCGGCAGCGGAACTAAAGACACCATTTCAAACTTTAGCATCTCCTACCCTGTTAGCCTGTTCCCCAGCATATTTTTGTCGCAGGACCTGGGTGATGATCAGCAGTTGCAACTGAATTACAGCCGCCGCATCAACAGGCCCGGATTTTTCCAGCTATTTCCTTTTGTAGACTATTCAGATTCACTGAACCTGAGCAGGGGTAATCCTAACCTGAAGCCCGAATTCACCAATTCTCTTGAATTATCCTATTCAAAGAATTTTGACAGGGTCAATAATCTTATTTTGTCGGTTTATTATAAAAATACGACCGGTTTAATCACCAGGTATCAATCGCAGGAAACCAACCCGCTTACTAACCAGTTGGTGATTGTAAATACCTATATCAATGCTAACTCCAGCTACGTGGGAGGTTTTGAAGCAGTAGCTAAAAATGCACCGGCCAAATGGTGGGATATAACCAGCAACCTGAATATATATACTTCAAAGATCAGTATTGATGACCCTTCCATTACAACGGCCGGGCAAATGTATAGCTGGTTTGCGAAGATCAACAACACGTTTAAACTACCCAAAAACTTTACTTTACAACTGTCCGGAGATTATAATTCCAAAACAGTATTAGCTCCCGGAGGTTCAGGCGCCAGCAGCGGAGGCGGAGGTGGCCGCGGTGGTTTTGGCGGTAATGTAAGTGGAAATGCACAGGGCTACAGCATGCCTACTTACGGGATTGATGTAGCTTTAAAATATGAATTCCTGAAAAATAAAGCCGCTTCCATTACTTTAAGCGGCAGTGATATTCTCAAAACCCGTGTTAATGATGTGTACACATCCGCAGGGTTCTTTAACCAGCATCAATACCGCGTGCGTGACCAGCAGTTTTTCAGCATTAATTTTTCTTACAGGTTCGGAAAATTCGATGCGTCATTACTCAAGCGTAAAAACTTAAAGGCTGAGCAGGAAAGTATGCAGGGTGGTATGCAGGGTATGCCACAATAGATGAAATCGCGAAAAGTCCGGAGGTTGGAAAGTCTGAAAACAGAGATCAGATTCAACCAGCCTCCGGCCTTATGCTTTAAGCTCCTGCACAGAAGCATTAAAATTCAACATGCTATATTTAATATTTTATACGCCGAACAATTATGCGTGCCTGATGTTTTAATGAAGATAACCGGCAACGCTACCGGCGTACTGTTGCTGAATTTTTAGATTGTACATAAAACTTTTCGCATTGTTGTTGGTGAAAGTATCAACAATGGCTATGCTGCCACTGTTCCGTTTTTTGACCGACAGCAACACCTGGAAAATTTTATGTGCCCTTTCAATTGAAGTGGTAATACTATTTTGAGCCGTTATTTGCATATTGTATGTTTGAACGCACCATGTCCTGCTGACTGTGGCGATGCTATTGACATGATGAACCGCATCAAGGCGTTTCATAAAAAGGGGATCAAAATACATTTGCACTATTTCAGGCTTGGTGAAAAATGTCACTCACCGGAGTTAAACAAATACTGCGAAACGGTACAATCCTATGAAAGAAAAGACGCCATGGACTGCCTGTCGCTGAGTGCTCCTTATTTTGTTAACTGCCGGTGCAACGATACCCTTGTTGAAAATATCAACAAAGATCATCACCCTGTGTTACTGGAAGGGCTGCACACTACCGGCATTATTAACCATATTAACCAGAAAGACCGCAAAATATGTGTGCGCATGCACAACGACGCCTCTGTTCATTATCGGGAAATGGCCCGCTGCACGTTTAATCCTGCAAAGAAGACCTTTTACCTTGCAGAAAGCCTGTTGACTAAAAAATACACTTCTACATTACCCGATGATTGCCTGTATGCCTGTGTATCTGACGATGACAGGGACAGCTTTGCAAACCTCGGTCTCAGTAATGTACAAACCATTCCTATCTTCCCTACCTGGCAAACGGTAGATTGTGCGGCAGGTATGGGCAGCCTCTGTCTCTTTCATGGTAACCTGGCCAACCCGGATACCGAAAAAGCAGCTTTATGGCTTCTGAGCAATGTATTTAACATGGTCAGAATCCCATTTGTCATTGCAGGAAAAAATCCACCCAAAAGCATACAAAAAGCAGCAGGCTTATGCCAGAATACCTGCCTGGTAAGCAATCCCTGCGAACGGGAAATGGAAGATCTTGTACAAAAAGCACACATTAATATTCTGCCCGGTTTTAATAAAAATATTACCGGTGTGCGAATTAAATTACTGCATGCTTTATATAAAGGAAGGCATTGTGTAACCACACCGGTCATGGTAGAAGGAACAGGTTTAAAAGACGCGTGCCATATTGGTACTACGGCCAATGCGATCGCCTCTATTATTTCCCAGCTTTATTATTTACATTTTGAGGAAGAAGAAGTAAATCTCCGGAAAAGATTATTGGGAGACACTTATAATAACGACAAAAATATCCTGCAGTTTATAGATTATCTATGGTAGCATGGTCGATCACCCTGCCATCTTCAGTTTTAATAAGTCTTGCAGGATACTTTTTAACTACCGCATAATCATGGGTAGCCATAACAATAGCGGCATTGCTTTTTTTAGCGATGGATAAAAGAAGGTTCATGATCTCATCTGTTGTAACCGGATCAAGGTTTCCCGTTGGCTCATCAGCCAGAATAAGCTTAGGACTGTTTAGCAAAGCACGGGCAATATCTACACGCTGCTGCTCTCCCCCGCTCATTTCAAAAGGCATTTTCAGTGCTTTATGCTTCAGGCCTACCTGTTCCAATACTTCACTGACTTTATAGTCCATCTCTTTCTTATCTTTCCAGCCGGTAGCTTTTAAAACGAATTTCAGGTTATCGGCCACGTTCCTGTCTGTCAGCAATCTGAAGTCCTGGAATACCACACCCAGCTTACGACGCAGAAAAGGCACATCCCGCCAGTGCATATTTTTCAGCTGGTGGCCGGCAACCACAGCGTCGCCTTCTGATAAAAGCAAATCGCCATATAAAGTTTTCAGCAGGCTCGACTTTCCTGTTCCTGTTCTTCCTACCAGGTACACAAATTCTCCCTCTCTCACAGTAAGGTTTACTTCTTTCAACACTAAATTATCGCCCTGGTAAATATTCGCGTTACTGATTTCTATAATCGGCTGCTGCATGATCTTTATAATTGTAAGGGTTGCAAAATAAGGCAAATAATTTAGATCTATAAGGTTTTTGAAACCTACAGACTTATTAAACTAAAAAAATAGTTTGTAAACTAAAAAATTAGTTTTAAATTGCCTTCTGTAAAAATAGAGAATGAAACAATTAACAAAAGCCGAAGAACAGATCATGCACATTTTATGGGACAACGGCCCACAGTTTTTAAGAGAGGTACTCGATGCCATGCCAGAACCAAAGCCCCACCAGAACACAGTAGCTACCATTTTAAAGATACTGGTGGAGAAAGAATTTGTTACCGTAAATGTATTCGGGCGGCAACATCAGTACGCTGCGGCTGTAAGTAAGGAAGCTTATTCCGGTAAAACCATAAAGCAGATGGTAAAGGGATACTTTGAAGGTTCATTCACCAATATCATATCGTTTATGGTAAAGGAAAATAATTTAAGCGTGGAGGAGCTGGAAGGTTTGTTACAACAAATCAAAAAACAACAAAAAAAATAAACCTATGCTTACTTATTTATTGCAAATGATCGCTTGCTCCGGTATTCTGTACGGTTATTACCATTTCTTCTTAAGAAATGAGCGATTCCACCAGTATAACCGCTTTTACCTGCTGTTTTCCATTGCCGTAAGCCTGGTTCTGCCAGTAATAAAAATACCCGTGCTGTTACAAACAGAAGAGCGCGCCACCCCTGTGTATCTTTTTGTAAGCACAGGAGAAAATATAGTGATTACTGCCAGGGCAGGATGGAATCCCTCTTTCCTACTATATATACTCTATAGTTTGATAGTGCTGTTTTTGCTAATTAGGCTTGCTCTAAGCATAAAAAGAATCATCCGTATCAAAAAAAATTCTGTAACGGAATCCATAGAAGACATCCAGTTCATCAGTACCACTCATGCAGACGCACCATTCTCATTTTTCAAATGGTTGTTCTGGAATACCCGTACAGTTTTGCAATCCACCGAAGGCGAGCAGATTTTCAAACATGAAATGTACCACATCCGCAGCAAACACAGCCGGGATCTCATTTTTACAGAAATAGTGCTTTGCGTTTGCTGGTTCAACCCGTTCTTTTATTTATACCGCAAAGAGCTTAAAACCATACAGGAATTTTTAGCAGATAACCATGCCACCAAAGGGCAGGATATATACGCATATGCAGAAATTTTATTGCTGCAGGCATTGAGAGGCCGTCAGCTTCAGTTAGTCAACCCGTTTTTTCAGAACCAGTTAAAAAGAAGAATTGCCATGTTATTATCATCTAAAAAGCCACAGTACCAATGGCTGAGAAAATTGTTGGTGTTACCCATAGCAGCGATCGTTATTGCGCTATTTGGATTTAACTATAAAAAAGAAATTAAGGAAGTGGTAGCTGTGCTTCCTGAAATAGCGAACAAGAAAATCAGCCTGGGAGGAGAAGACGGTCCCGTTTTTAAAAATGACATAATTTCTCTTGCAGATATTTCAGAAAAAAAAGACACCACACCTAAAAAGATCAATGCCGCCGGAAAAGAAATATCGGCCGAATATGTAACAGCTACAGGGAGATACAGAAAATTGAATCCTATTACAGTCACTGGTTATTCAGAAAAAGAAGCGCCTAAACGCCTACTCAAAGAAGGTGAAACTAAAATTGATGTGGATGCAGCTTTCCCCGGCAATTGGAGTAACTTTATAGAGCGGAATATAGACGGGCAAATACCTACTGAAAAAGGTGCACCTGCCGGTAACTATGAAGTATTGGTGCGGTTCACTATTAATGAAGATGGAAAAATTTCGGACATCCAGCCATTGACCAATGAAGGTTACGGAATGGAAGAAGAAGTAATAAGAGTAATACAGAAATCGCCTGATTGGCGCCCGGCTTTAAATAATAAAGAAGGCGGAGAAGCCAAAGCTGTAAAATCGTATCGTATACAGCCCATCAATTTCCAGGTAGTAAGAGCAAATAAAAACAAGGCTGTATCCGCCGCGGCAGAACGTGTTTTGCAGGACGAAGAAATTTTTACCAGGGTTGAAATAGCTCCTTCATATCCCGGTAACTGGCGCAGTTTTCTTGAAAGAAACCTGAACGGACAAGTTGCTGTTGATAACGGCGCCCCTCCGGGAAACTATACTACTATTGTACAATTTATTGTAGATAGGGCAGGAAACATATCTGACGTAAAGGCTGTTACAAACCACGGCTACGGAATGGAGGAAGAAGCGATAAGGTTTATTAAAAAATCTAATAAATGGAAGCCTGCCATTCAAAACGGAAGGGAGGTAAAAGCTTACCATAAGCAGCCGATTACTTTTCAAATAACAGAGGTAATAAAAAAATAACTAATAATATTATGCGATATTACGTTCTGCTACTTTCAGTGTTTGCCTTTGTACGGTTTACCTGAAAATGGGAAACGCGCGCCAGCATTAAGTTTCAAGAGGTTTTGATGGTCGTAAAATGAGCCTTTTCCCGTAAAAACGGCTATTTTGAGGCAACATTGATTTTCAACTAATTGATGGTTAGACCTTAAAAAACAACGAAAAGTGTTTTTTAAGTGGCTGGAGAATTAAAAATTCCCAATATCGGTTCGATGTGTTTTGAAATATGCAATTCTCAACGCCCTCGAATTTTCAGGAAGACCCTTTGTAGTTACCGCACAAGCTCAGAGCTATCCGTCGCTTAATATTGGGGATAAAGCGCCGCCATTAAAAGTGAAGAGCTGATTAAAAGGGACTTCTATAAATAATTTTCAAAAAGACACTGTGTATGTGATTGAGTTCTGGGCTAAATATAAAAAAATGTAACCCTGATCCATACACTTCATCACGATCATCCCGACAAAGGAATGGTTTGAAGTGAACTCCAAACCGCCTGAGGAAGAAAAGGGCTGGCATCGCCGCCGTTCTTAATAATATCGCGAACAATTGTAGAAGCTACCGAAGTGTATTTGGGTTCCCCGGTTAAAAATATGGTTTCGATATTTTTATCGAGCGCCCGGTTAGCATCTGCAATCGTTTTTTCATACTCAAAATCACTTACATAACGAATACCTCTCAAAATAAACTGCGCACCGATCTTCTGACAGAAATTCACGGTAAGCCCTTCATAAACAGCGCCTTCCACCTGCGACGAGTGTCCGTAAATATCCTTGATCCACTGCAGCCTTTGCGAAGTAGAAAACATAGGTTTTTTAGATGTGTTAAAGCCTATACCAACCACAATTTTATCAAATAGCGGAATAGCACGGTTTATGATATCTTCGTGCCCCAATGTTATAGGGTCAAAAGTTCCGGGAAAAAGACAAATTTTGTCGGGCATGTAGTATTTACGTTGATGGTTAATTGTTCTTGGTTCACAGCGAACACTTATTTTAGAAGTCTCTAAATCTATGAACCATGAACTATACGCTATGAACTGTTTTTATTCGACAGCAAATATAGCACTGCCATCCTTATGGCCACACCATTTTCGACCTGTTGTAAAATAATAGACTGGCCGCTATCTGCTACATCGCTATCGAGCTCTACTCCACGGTTGATGGGGCCCGGGTGCATAATTACCACATCTTTTTTCAGGCTTTCCAACAGCTTGCGGCTGATGCCATAGCTCAGGTTATACTCCCGCAGCGAAGAAAATAATACCTGGTTCTGCCTTTCCAGCTGAATCCGCAGCACATTGGCCACATCACACCAGTTTAAGGTTTCTTCAAGGTTGTAGCTCACATTTACGCCAAAAGCTTCCCTGGCATATTTGGGAATCAAAGTAGGGGGCCCGCAGAGTGTTACTTCTGCTCCCATTTTTTTAAGCAGGTACATATTGCTCATGGCCACCCGGCTATGGGTAATATCTCCGATAATGGCCACTTTGGCTCCTTCCAGTTTTCCCGCTTTTTCACGGATAGAGAAAGCGTCCAGCAATCCCTGTGTGGGATGTTCGTTGATGCCATCTCCCGCATTTACAATAGCTGCAGGTATATGCTGCGCCAGGAAATGCGGAGCTCCGCTGGCACTATGCCGCATCACTACCATATCCACTTTCATAGAAAGAATATTATTTACGGTATCCAATAAGGTCTCACCCTTGGAAACAGAAGATCCCGATGCTGTAAAATTGATCGTGTCTGCCGATAACCGCTTTTCAGCGAGCTCAAAGGATATGCGCGTACGGGTTGAGTTTTCGTAAAACAGGTTTACAATAGTCACATCACGTAAAGAAGGTACTTTCTTAACAGGACGCTGCAATACTTCTTTAAATTGGGTGGCTGTATCTAAAAAAAGGGCAATATCCTCTCTAGTGAGGTCTTTTATACCGAGCAAATGTTGCGTGGAAAGCTTCATTAAAAATCAAAGATAATGTAAGCAATTTAATTGTGCAATTAAATCGTTTTATATTGTGTAGGCTCTACCTTTATAGCACTAAATGATAAGGGATGGACTTTTTACAAATACTGGGTATAACAAGCGAAAACAGCGGTACGGGCACGGGGAGCAACTGGCTACAAGGCAGTGATCAAAAGATAGCTTCTTTCTCCCCCGTAAACGGACATCTGATCGCTTCAGTACAGATCACCAATCAATATGATTATGAAGCAGTAATACAAAAAGCACAGGAGGCTTTTTTACAATGGCGGCTCTGGCCGGCTCCCAAACGCGGGGAAGTGGTACGGCAGATAGGCGAAGCATTGAGAATGCATAAAGAAGCTTTAGGCAAACTGGTTTCTTACGAAATGGGCAAAAGCCTGCAGGAAGGGTTAGGTGAAGTGCAGGAAATGATAGATATCTGCGACTTTTCGGTTGGGCTGAGCAGGCAATTACATGGCTTTACCATGCACAGTGAGCGGCCGGGACACAGAATGTATGAGCAATATCATCCGCTGGGTGTGGTGGGCATTATATCAGCGTTTAATTTCCCGGTTGCAGTATGGAGCTGGAACGCTATGCTGGCCTGGATTTGCGGCGATGTCTGCATATGGAAGCCATCCGAAAAAACCCCTTTATGCGCGGTTGCCTGTCAGAAAATTGTTGCAGCAGTATTTGCAGCCAACCAGGTTCCGGAAGGAGTAAGTTGCCTGATAGCTGGTGGCGCCGATGCCGGTGAATGGATCGCAAAAGATGAAAGGATCGCATTGGTATCAGCTACCGGCTCTACCAGAATGGGAAAGGCTGTAGCCGCTCATGTAGCTCAAAGGCTGGGCCGTTTTCTGCTTGAGCTGGGCGGCAATAACGCCATTATTATTTCTAAAGATGCCGACCTGAATATTGCTGTTCCCGGCGCTGTTTTTGGAGCAGTTGGTACGGCCGGTCAAAGATGCACCACTACGAGAAGGCTCATTATTCATGAAAACATCTATGATAGTTTTAAGCAAAAACTGGTAAATGCCTACAGCCAGCTAAAAATCGGCGACCCGTTAAACTCCGAAACCCATGTGGGGCCTTTGATTGATCAGGACGCAGTACAGCTTTACCTGGACGCCATCGGATTATGCAAGAATCAGGGTGGCCATTTTATTGTTGAAGGTGGGGTGCTGACCGGCGAAACCTATAAAAGCGGCTGCTATGTAAAACCCTGCATTGCCGAAACAGCGCACCACTCCCCTGTTGTGCATACAGAAACCTTTGCTCCTATCCTTTATATCATGAAATACACAACGCTTGAAGAGGCCATAGCTATCCAGAACGAAGTACCACAAGGCTTGTCATCATCCATTATGACCAACAACCTCCGCGAAGCAGAGCAGTTTCTTTCACATGCCGGTAGCGATTGTGGAATTGCCAACGTAAATATAGGCACCAGCGGCGCTGAAATCGGGGGTGCCTTTGGCGGAGAAAAGGAAACCGGCGGCGGCCGCGAAAGCGGCAGCGATGCCTGGAAAAATTATATGCGCAGGCAAACCAATACCATCAATTATAGCCATGAGCTTCCCTTAGCACAGGGCATTCAATTTAATATCGGGTGATCCATTGATAGACATAAGCTGATAGACTTTAGACGTCAGATGGCAATACGTAATATTCAATACTTCAATAATCAATATGCAGGGATGGCTGCAGCAAGAAGCCGAAATTTTTAGCTTTCGGCAAATGAAAAATGAGCATTGTTCTAAGTTGACAGTGGGCAGATGACGGTTGACAGGCACAAAGTGTGATGGTTGAATTATACCTGCTCACCACTCACTATGAACTATTGACTACAATCAACCGCTGAACTGTTTTTTGAACCGCCTGTCATTTTATGATATTCTTTAAGTTGTTAGCTCTATTTTTGTAGTTTGTTTTATTTTTAAAATTATTGTTTTGCATGAATAAACTACTCAGTATATTAGGTTTTGTTTTCGCAATCAGCGGATTTTCTACTGTTGCGTCAGCACAGGATGAAGTACCCCAGGGATGGCATTTAAAAGATCATCAAAAAGACAGGCTGTATGGTATCAGCCTGGACCAGGCTTACGAGTTCCTGAAATCAAAAGGGCTGAAAAGCACCCCTGTGATCGTAGGGATTGTAGATTCGGGTATCGATACCACGCACGAAGATCTCAGGCCTGTGTTATGGACCAACGAAAAAGAAATTCCTGGTAACGGTATAGATGATGATAAAAACGGGTATATCGATGACATTCATGGATGGAATTTTTTGGGTAGTAAAGATGGGAAAGAAAATGTAACCAAAGATTCTTTCGAGGGCGCAAGAGTTTACTGGAAATTCAGGAGCCGGTTTGAGGGGAAAAGCGAAAGCCAGATACCAGCCAATGAAAAAGAGGATTACAAAATGTGGTTAAGATCCAAACAGGAAATTGATAAAAACAACTCCAACCCCGATGAAACTGTATTTTTAAAATTAATGTCAGATGTTATCAGGGAAGGTGATTCTGTGATCAGGAAAGATCTAAATAAAGAAGTATACAGTTGTAAGGATCTGGCCGCCTACACGCCTCTTGCCGCGTCTGCCAATAAGGTAAAGCAGATACTTATAGGTACTTGTAAAGGGAACGGCAATGACGATATCACAAGCAAAATGCTGATAGAAGATATTCAAAAAGACCTGGATAAAGCTACTATGGCCGAGCAGGCTCCCAAAAATTATCGCAACGATATAGTAAAAGACCGCTACAATGATATCAGCGACAAATATTACGGCAACGGCAATGTACAGGTAGATAACGAATCTGCGCTGCATGGTACACACGTAGCAGGCATTATTGGGGCTGCACGTAATAATGGTCTGGGCATGGATGGGGTTGCAGACAATGTAAAGCTGATGAGCATCAGGGCTGTTCCTGATGGAGATGAACATGATAAAGATATCGCATTGGGTATTCGTTATGCTGTAGATAACGGCGCCCGCGTAATTAACATGAGCTTTGGAAAAGGCTTTTCTCCCGAAAAAAAATGGGTAGATGAAGCGGTAAAATATGCCGAAAGCAAAAATGTGCTGCTGGTGCATGCAGCAGGAAATGATGCGGCGAATATTGATACCGTGCAAAATTTTCCTTCGGCCCTGTTTTTAGATGGCAAAAGGCCCGTCAGCTGGATCACTGTGGGCGCAAGCGGCGACGATAAAATTGGTGGTACTACAGCAAGCTTTTCCAATTATGGTAAAAAAGAGGTAGATGTTTTTGCGCCAGGCGTAAGAATATACGCTACAGTTCCCGGCGGTAATACCTATGCCAACCTGCAGGGAACCAGTATGGCAGCACCCGTAGTGTCCGGTATTGCAGCCCTGATCATGAGCTATTATCCTAACCTGAGCGCAATTCAGGTAAAAAAAATAATTGAAAAAACTGTAAGCAAGCCTACTGTTAAAGTGGCTAATCCCGGTGGCGGGCCGGATGTTTTATTATCAGACATTTCGGTTCACGGTGGTATCGTAAATGCTTACGAAGCTGTAAAACTGGCCGATGCAGAAAGTAAAGCCACTCCTGTTAAGTCATTGGGCAGGAAGCGATAAATATATTTGCTGAGCATCATTTTAAAAGCTACCTTAATGGTGGCTTTTTTATATATTGGTCATACCAGTCAAAAAAACATTTCTTTACTTCGTGAACCTGATCTGTATTTGAAAGGTGAATTCAAAAATATCCTGTTATTCGGAGCCGGAAAATCTGCTACTGTTCTTATTAAATATCTGCTGGCCCGGTCTGCACTGTACAAATGGGCGTTGACAGTAGTAGACGCTGATCTTCAGCTGGTCTTATCTAAAATCAGCTTTCACCCTAATGCCATTGCCCTGTCCTTCGATATTAACAATAATGAAGAAAGAGTAAAGACCATAAGCAGCGCTGATATAGTTATTTCAATGCTCCCCCCGGCATTACATTATATTGTAGCAACAGATTGCATTACTTTCAGGAAAAATCTGCTTACGGCGTCGTACCTTGATAACAGGATGAGAGCGCTTGAAAGCGACATCAAACGTCATCAGCTTCTTTTTCTATGCGAGATGGGTCTAGATCCGGGTATTGATCACATGAGCGCCATGCAACTGATCAATAATATAAAAGATCAGGGAGGTAATATCAAAAGCTTCAGATCGCATTGCGGCGGATTGGTAGCACCTGAAAGTGATAATAATCCCTGGCACTATAAAATAACCTGGAATCCTGCCAATATTGTAAACGCCGGGAAGACCGGCGCCGTATATAAAGAAAACGGGAATATTATAAATATTCAGCATACAGATGTTTTCAATAAGTATAGGCAAATTTTTATTCCTGGTACAGGCAGGTATGCATGTTATGCTAATCGTGATTCGTTATCATATATATCTTTATACGGGCTTGAAAGCACCTCAACATTTATACGTACCACATTAAGACATCCTCATTTCTGTACCGGCTGGAAGTATATTATTAAAGCCGGCCTGACGAATGAAGAGACAGCAACGCCCGTCAGGAATTATACAGGACAAACTATTGCAGGGTGGTTCTTAAGTTGCCTGCAAATAAATACCGCGTCCAAAAACTTTACCGATTTTCTTACAAAACACGTTGCCGCAGAAGAAAGAAAGCTGGTGCAGGAGCTTTTCAGTTACCTGGGCTTATTGAGCCATGCTATGATCCCTGAGACTTTACCAGCTCATACATCTGTTCTTCAGTACCTTTTAGAAACCCGGTTAAAGCTTGGCAGGCAGGATAAAGATATGATCGTCATGCTGCACGAAATAGATTACGAAATCGCCGGAAAATCCTATGCAACCAAAAGCAGTATGATAACAAAGGGTGAAGATCAGTTTGTAACCGCAATGGCCAAAACGGTCGGACTTCCTTTAGCTATAGCTGCAGAGCTGGTATTAAAAAAAAACATCCGGCTGAGAGGGCTTCATATACCTGTTGTAAAAGACCTGTACGAGCCTGTTCTGGAAAAATTAAAAGAAAATAAAATATACTTTCATGAAATATAAAATCCTATATTTATAATTACATTATTTTATAACTACATTTAAAAAATTAAACGAAAGCCTTCAAATTATTATAGTGAAATACACTATAAGTGTTATTTCGCTTTGCATATTTTGCAGGAAATGCCAAATTGAGAAAGATTATATGCAGCACATTATTTATCTCGTTCCCGCTATGGCCATTATTGGCCTGTTGTATACGTATTTTAAATTTAAATGGGTAGTAAGGCAGGACAGCGGAACTCCCAGGATGAAAGAGATCAGCCATTACATTCGCGTTGGAGCCATGGCCTTTTTAAAAGCTGAGTGGAAGATTCTGGCTTATTTTGTAGTGGTCGTTGGCATTTTACTGGCCATATTAGCCCAAACAAATCCGCATTCCCACTGGTTGATATCGGTAGCCTTTATTATTGGCGCCGTGTTAAGCGGCCTTGCCGGCTATGTAGGTATGCGTTCTGCTACTTTAGCTAATGTGCGCACGGCCCATGCAGCAAGGAGCAGCCTTAATAAAGCGCTGCATGTATCTTTTGGTGGCGGCGCGGTAATGGGCGTTGGCGTAGCAGGCTTGGCTGTACTAGGTTTGGGCAGCTTATACATTGTATTAAAATATTATTTTGCCCCGGAAGCAGCTATGAACTCTAAAGAAATGCTTCAAACTATTGAAGTACTGACGGGATTTTCTTTAGGAGCCGAATCCATTGCCCTATTTGCCCGTGTAGGTGGAGGCATTTATACAAAAGCCGCTGATGTAGGTGCTGACCTTGTAGGCAAAGTAGAAGCCGGCATTCCCGAAGATGATCCCCGTAACCCGGCTACCATTGCTGATAATGTAGGTGATAATGTAGGCGACGTTGCCGGTATGGGCGCCGATCTATTCGGATCTTATGTAGCCACAGTATTGGCCACTATTGTACTGGGACAGCAAATTAAAATAACAGGTTCGGATACCCTGGGAGGCTTTTCCCCCATTATCCTTCCTATGCTGATTGCAGGAGTAGGCATCCTTTTTTCTATTATAGGTACTCTTTTTGTAAAAGTAAGTGATAAGGCCGGCATCAGTACACACACAGTGCAAAAGGCATTAAATATGGGTAACTGGGGATCTATGATCCTTACTGCCATTGCTTCTGCAGGGCTTGTATTGTGGCTGTTACCGGAAAATATGGAACTGCGCGGATTTGCATTTACCAAATATGGCGTTTTGGGCGCTATAGGTGTTGGCCTGCTGGTAGGTGCGCTGATCGGGATTGTAACAGAATACTATACGGCAATGGGCAGGCGCCCCGTTAATATAATCATTAAAAAATCATCCACAGGGCATGCCACTAATATAATTGGTGGAATTGCAATGGGCATGGAGTCTACTTTTTTACCTATCAATATTTTAGCCGGAGGAATCTGGGGCGCTTATCAATGTGCCGGGTTATATGGCGTAGCTATTGCCGCTGCCGCCATGATGGCCACTACCGCTATGCAGTTAGCCATAGATGCCTTTGGTCCAATTGCTGATAATGCCGGGGGCATTGCAGAAATGAGTGAGCTGCCTAAAGAAGTGCGCGAAAAAACAGATGTGCTGGATGCAGTGGGTAATACTACTGCTGCAACGGGAAAGGGTTTTGCCATTGCATCTGCAGCCTTAACTTCGCTCGCCTTATTCGCAGCATTTGTGGGAGTTGCTGGAATCAGTGGTATTGATATCTATAAAGCCAATGTATTAGCCTCCTTGTTTATAGGAGCAATGGTTCCTTTTTTATTTTCATCATTGGCTATACGTGCCGTTGGTGAAGCGGCTATGGCTATGGTAGAAGAAGTAAGGAGGCAGTTTCACACTATACCCGGCATTATGGAAGGAACTGCCAAGCCCGAATATGATAAATGCGTAGAAATATCCACCGAAGCCTCTATCAAAAAAATGGTTGTTCCCGGAACCATTGCCATTATATCTCCATTAGTGATAGGCTTTCTGCCCGGCTTTGGAGCAGAAGCTTTGGGAGGCTTTTTAGCAGGCGCTACTGTAAGCGGTGTATTGCTGGGCATGTTTCAGAACAACGCCGGTGGGGCGTGGGATAATGCTAAAAAATCTTTTGAAAAAGGAGTAGAGATCAATGGGAAAATGTATTATAAGAAATCTGAGCCATATAAAGCCTCCGTTACCGGAGATACGGTCGGCGATCCTTTAAAAGATACTTCTGGCCCGTCTATGAATATTCTCATCAAGCTGATGTCGATTGTTTCACTGGTGATTGCTCCCACCCTGGCACAATTAGCAGAACCATCTGCTGAAGCTGCCATAACTGCTCCTAAAAAAATAGTAAAAGAGGTAGTACATACATCACAAAGACCTAAAGTAATTACTTATAAAACGATGGAATGACTTTTAATTCCATAATAGATAAAACGCACATCAATAATAATAATGTGCGTTTTTTGTATGTTCAAAGCTATTCGGTTTCTACTGCCGGTCTGTTTCTATTACTTTGCTTTTTAATTCATTGGTAAAAGTAATTTCTACTTTATAATTCAGGGGCGCATAATAGTCCTGTATAATTTTCCTTATTTTTTCTTTTGATCGCTGCCGGTAACTGGTATTGCCTTCGAGCTGAGCCTTTGATTGAGCATACAATTTCTGTATCAGCCTGCTGTAGGCTTGTTCATCATTGGTTTCAAACAAACCCTTGCGCGACACTCCATTTATTCTATCCATTCTTAATTCATAGCTCAATAATTCAGGATCCGGCAATACAATATATACCTGTTTACTTTTTTCTTCGATGTTGATATGCTGCTGATCGAGGTTAATACCATATTTAGCAATATACGGTATTGAGATATTAAAGGTGCGCTCCAGGAAAAGCTTTTTAAAATGATCTGTAATACTTCCGTCATTCGCTATATTACTGCTTTTAATACTGGCATTGCCCTGTACTTCCAAAGCAGAAAGTTCAGCGATCTGCTTTATCAGAACCTCATTCATTATCATATTGTCCACTGTTTTAGATGCGCTTTTCCTGCCAAGAAAATAAGCAAGCAGTGCAATAATAATAACCAGCAAAAAAATAAAAAAATAAAAGCCCCTGTTTCGCATGAATGACCATTTGTTTCCCGAAGTTTAGTAATAAAAATCAGTTTGCCAAATTTTGCAAAATAGATTTTGCATACATTACATACAATATTTGTATATTGTAGTTTCTTTTCTTGTAAAACAATCTTGCTAAATGGCCGATCTGCAAATTAAGAAGCAGCTTAAAAAATATGATGTGGTAATTGTAGGCTCTGGAGCCGGTGGTGGTATGGCTGCTTATGTGCTTGCGCATTCAGGGCTTACTGTATGCCTGCTGGAAGCAGGGCCCATGTATAACCCGCAAAAGGAAATATACCAGTTGAAAAATCCATGGGAGTCTTTGCGCCGTGGAAGGCCTACCCGGTACAGGCCTTTTGGAGATATGGATGCCTGCTACGGAGGCTGGGAAATTGAAGGCGAGCCCTATACCAAAGCTAATGGCACCGAATGGGAATGGTTCAGGGCACGTATGTTAGGCGGCCGTACCAACCACTGGGGGCGTATCTCTTTACGTTTTGGCCCTAAAGATTTTAAAGGATACAGCAATGACGGCATTGGCACCGACTGGCCCATTACTTACGATGAGATTAAACCCTATTACGATAAGGTAGACAGGCTGATTGGTATTTTTGGCAGTATAGAACATCTGCCCAACGAGCCGGATGGTATTTTTCTTCCTCCACCCAAGCCCAGGCTGCATGAACTTTTCATAAAAAAAGGTGCTGAAAAGGCCAATATTCCTGTTATTCCCTCAAGGCTTTCTATTCTTACCAAAACCATAAATGATGAAAGAGGCGCCTGTTTTTTCTGTGGACAATGCGGCAGGAACTGTAGTATGGCCAAAGCCGATTTTTCTTCATCTAATGTATTGATATATCCTGCGCTGAAAACAGGTAAGCTGGAAGTGATTGCTAATGCTATGGCAAGAGAAGTGCTTACAGATACAGAAGGTAAGGCCACAGGAGTTTCTTATGTAAACAAAGAAGACCTCCTGGAATACCAGGTAGAGGGCCGCGTAGTGATCCTGGCCGCCAGTGCCTGCGAAACTGCCCGGCTTTTGTTAAATTCAAAATCACAGCGCCACCCCAACGGTTTGGCTAACAGCAGCAATGTGGTGGGCAAATACCTGCAGGACAGTAACGGGGCTGCTATGCAAGGATACCTGCCGCAGCTCTTTGGCAGGAAACGCTATAACGAAGACGGAGTGGGCGGTATGCATATTTATACGCCCTGGTGGGGCAATAATAAGAAGCTGGATTTTCCCCGTGGTTATCATATTGAATATTGGGGCGGGTTTGG
This sequence comes from Niabella aquatica, assembly GCF_054779315.1. Taxonomy (NCBI): domain Bacteria; kingdom Pseudomonadati; phylum Bacteroidota; class Chitinophagia; order Chitinophagales; family Chitinophagaceae; genus Niabella; species Niabella aquatica. The sequence continues at coordinate 15,750 of NZ_BAAGYM010000009.1, read as the reverse complement.
CCAGCCGGTTTATGGATTTGGCAAGGGAATAGAAGCATTGAATGGGAAATACGAAGTAAACGGGAAGAAGAAAGAGGCCGGGGGCTATGGGAAATCTTTTAAAGAAGATCAGCGTTTTTTCTATGGTGCTACCATTGGTATGGCCGGACGTGGAGAGGCTATCGCGTTTGAACATAATTATTGCGAAATAGACCCTAACGTAGTGGATAAATATGGCATACCGGTGCTGCGCTTTAATGTTACACAAAGCGATTATGAAATAAAGCAGGCCAGGCACATGAAAGAGACCTTTAAAGAGATCATGCATCATATGGGTGCTGTAATAACCTCCGGCGACGACGGGCCCGAAAATAATTATGGGTTGGATAAGCCAGGCTATATTATACACGAAGCAGGCACCGCCCGTATGGGTGATAGTGCCAAAACATCTGTGTTAAATAAATGGAGCCAGGCGCACGATTGTAAAAACCTCTTTTGCGTGGACGGCAGCCAGTTCACTTCCCAGGCCGACAAAAATATTACCTGGACCATACTGGCCCTGAGCATGAGAGCCAGCGAATATATTATCGACGAAATGAAAAAACAAAACCTCTGACAGGTATAACTAATTACCCGGAACTATTAATTGTACGAACAATGAAACGCCGTGAATCTTTAAAATATATAGCAGCCAGCGCTATGGCTTCAGCAACGCTGGCTACGGGTTGTAAACCCTCTGATAAAAAGAAAACAGCAACAACAAAACAGGAGACCCGGCCTGGTATTCACCGGTATGAAGAGGAGCAACGTTACGAAGATGAAATAGCTAAAATGCCCCATTTTTTTACCGGTCATGAGATGGCCACTATTACGATCCTTGCAGATATCATCATTCCCAGGGACGAAATAAGCGGCAGTGCCAGCGATGCCGGTGTTCCGGACTTTATAGCGTTCACCGTAAAAGACCAGCCTCAACTGCAGGTGCCTGTACGCGGAGGATTAAAATGGCTGGATATTTTTTGCCTGAAGAGATTCGAAAAAACATTTAAAGATTGTAACGAACAGCAACGTATAGAGGTGGTTGATCTGATCGCTTATCCCGAAAAAGCCAAAGATAAAAAAGAGCTGACGCAGGGAGTGGCGTTCTTTTCTATGATACGTAATTTAACAGCTACAGGCTTTTATACTGCAGAAATAGGTATCAAAGACCTGGGATACGTTGGTAATACACCTAATCAATGGAATGGTGTGCCGGATGATGTGCTGAAGAAATATGGCTTATCCTATACAGAAAAGGAATTGAAAGAATGCCTGAGTTTTAACGTATAGCAGCTTTAGTTACAGGAGCAATTTTTAGCCTTAAAAGTTTTCACTATGAATTTTCTTCCCCTCGGCAGGACGACATTTTTCTCTCAGAATAAGCCACAATAACAACATTCAAACAGGTTCCATGTATCGATTACCGCTTATCATATTATTTTGTATTGCTTTATTAGACGGCTGTTCTCCAAGGGCAAGCCAATCTGGTAAATACAATCAGTGGATTTCCTTATTTAATGGTAAAAACCTGGATAACTGGCTGGTAAAGATTCATCATCATGATTTCGGAGATAATTACGGGCATACTTTCCGTGCAGAAGATGGTATGATCAAAGTACGTTATGATCAATATGACGGCTTTAAAGAAAGATATGGCCACCTCTATTATCAAACACCTTATTCCAGGTATCATTTAAAGCTGGAATACCGTTTCATAGATGGATGGATGAAGGATGCCCCCTCCTACACTATTTTAAACAGCGGCCTCATGTTCCATTCGCAGGACCCGCGCACGATGCCGAGAGAGCAGGACTGGCCTATTTCTATCGAAATGCAGTTCCTGGCTGGCCTGCCTGACGGGAAGCCACGGCCAACAGGCAATATGTGCTCGCCTGGCACCGAGATCGTGTACCAGGGACGCAGGTATGACGGACATTGCCTGAACTCTTCTTCACGAACTTATCCTGTAGGAGAATGGGTAAAAGCAGAACTGATAGTGCTCGGCGATTCCCTTATCACCCATATTATTAATGGCGACACCGTATTACAATACTCAAAGCCCAGCATAGGAGGCGGTGTAGCTAACCGGTTCGACCCTCAGCAAAAAACAGATGGTAAGCCGCTTACAGGCGGATATATTGCATTACAAAGTGAAGGACAGCCAATTGATTTCAGAAATATACAGCTAAAGGAACTCCATTAATTAAAAGATAAGATCCATTTGCTTTTTCAGGCAGCCTACAACAACAAGAATGGCGCTTCCCGGCCCGGGCTTAACCTGATGTTTCAAAATCATACAGAACCATACAACAAAGTAATCACACTCATCCTTCAGCTCAAATCAAAACACATTATCAAAATTTATATCAAGTCATACTGTTATAGATTTTACCTATAACAGTATTTAAAAATACAATAGAGTTTGTAAGCCTATCTTTTTGAAGCACCTTTTAAAATGAATACCTTTGCACCCGTTAATGCGTTTGCCTGCCATAGTAAAACAGATTATTCACATTTTAAAAACTTATACAATGGCATTAACAGGAAAAAAAGCGCCTTATTTTGTTTCAGGTGCTGTCATTAACGGAGAAGAGATCGTTGATAATTTCTCACTGGATCAGTATCTGGGCAAAAAGCACGTTATCCTATTCTTTTATCCGAAAGATTTTACATTTGTTTGTCCTACAGAAATTCATGCTTTCCAGGAAAAGCTGGCAGAATTTGAAAAAAGAAATGCAGTAGTGGTCGGTTGTTCTACCGATACAGAAGAAACACACCTGGCCTGGTTAACCACCCCTAAAGAAAACGGAGGCATTGAAGGGGTTACCTACCCTATTATAGCAGATGCCTCAAAAACCATTTCCATGAATTATGGCGTACTCGCAGGTGAATATGCCTTTAACAATGATACCAGGCAATGGTCGTTCAGTGGTGCGCCTGTGGCTTTTCGCGGTACTTTTTTAATAGACAAAGAAGGAATTGTTCGCCACGAGTCAATTAATGATCTCCCTTTAGGCCGTAACATTGACGAATACCTTCGCTTACTGGATGCCCAATTGCATGTTGAAAAATTCGGCGAGGTATGCCCTGCCAACTGGGAACAAGGTGATGAAGCGATGAAAGCGACCAATGAAGGGGTAGCTGAATATTTTTCAAAAAATTAAATAATAAATTATGTTGATAGAATTAGAACAGGATAACCTGGAAGAAATAGTGGCTCAGCATCCCAGGGTAGTAGTACAATATTCTGCAGGATGGTGCGGTAATTGCAGGCTGATGAAACCTAAGTTTAAAAGGCTCTCGGGTGAAAATGAAGCTGCCGTGTTTGTAATTGCCGATGCAGAAAAATTTCCTTTAAGCAGGAAGCTGGCATCTGTAAATAACCTGCCTACGTTTGCAAGCTTTAGCAATGGAGCACTGGTAAACCAGGTACAAACGAATAAAGAAGAACCCTTAAAAACATTGATCAATGAAATTACCGGTAATTAGGCAAATTCAGCGCAATTGCTCTTCCGAGCAGATAGCAAATGCTATTGCAGTTCTGGAAAGCATCAGTGAGGCACCTTCTGTTAAAGAAGAAGAGCTGGATGTAATAGGGGAGCTTATTTCCAATTGCTGCGGAGCACTGGAAGTGCACGAATCTATAGCAGCAGGTGAATCAGAAAAAGATGCCCTTAACGGGTTCATGAAAAAAGTAATGAGCGCTATCGATCAATAAGCTTCCGTAAAAAAATTTCCAAAGCCTGCACAATTCCGGTGCAGGCTTTTTATCTTTAGCCACATAAGTATTCTTATTGCTGAACAGGTGTATACGCCTTACAAAATAGTTATTCATCGTTACCGCTAAGAGTATTAATGCAGATACCTGTTTTTTATGAAAGAAATCACTATCTATAATATTGCAGATCGGCTCGGCCTCTCCCCTGCTACTATAAGCCGGGCACTGAAAAATGATCCCAGGGTAAAATCAAAAACCATAAAAAAAGTACTGGCAGCTGCTCATGAAATGGGCTACCAGAGAAATCCGTTTGCAGGAAGCCTGCGTACCAAAAAGACCAATATTATCGGTGTCATTGTTCCCAGACTTGCCAGTAGCTTCATGTCGTCTGCGATATCAGGAATAGAAACCATTACCAATAAAGCCGGATATAATATTATTATCAGTGAATCTGAAGAACTTATTGCAAAAGAAAAAGCTAATGTGCAAACCATGTTTAATAACCGTGTAGATGGACTGATCGTTTCCTTATCCTACACCACTTTCGATACAGAACATTTCAAACTATTCTTTAATAAAAAAATACCGGTTGTTTTTTTTGACCGAACGCCAGATGAAACAAACAGCTGTACGGTTATTATCGATAATTATGCTGCGTCATATGCAGCCACAAAACATCTTATTGAACAAGGATGCAGGCGTATTGCACATATTACGGCGAGCAAAGAATTTAGCGTGTATCGTGACCGTTATCAAGGTTACAGGCAGGCATTAAAAGATTATGCGATAGAATATAACAACGATTATCTGATATTTAATAACCTGAGCTATGACTCAGGCACAGAAGCTGCCCAAAAAATACTTGCCATGAGCAAACTTCCGGATGGTGTGTTAGCGGTGAATGATTATGGAGCTGTAGGATGTATGATTGCATTAAAAAAAGCCGGGATCCGTATACCAAATGATATAGCTTTTGTGGGCTTCAATAACGATCCGGTATGCCAGATCGCAGAGCCTAATCTTACTACCCTTCAGTATTCCGGATTCGACATAGGAGAAGTTGCTGCACAAAGTATGTTACACCAGATCAACGGCCCTCTTACCCAAAAAGAAATGAAGATCATTCTAAAGTCTGACCTGATTGTAAGAGCTTCTTCAGACCGGGGAAAAATGCAAAGCGTAAGATAGTGTTGCGGATGTGATGTACTAACCGGTAACCCTGTAAGAGCTTTATATCGTTTATACATTAAAGCCTCTTCACCAAGCAATGCTGTGGTGAGCTTGCCAAACCGTGATTCATTTAAAAAAAGCCCTTCGGCACGCTGTTAATAACAATTGTCATTGTAAAATGATATTGTTAATTATTGTCATTTCGACCCTGAGGAAAAATCTCCCTTACTTAAAATTTTCCTATTATTGGGGTCTCAGCACGACAACACCTTTTTAAAGTCTGATTTGGTATTACTATAAAAAAACTAAGACAGGGGACTGCCCTGCCTTAGTTGAATCCTTAATTAATATTTTTTTTAGTACCCCGGATTCTGATAAGCTTTTTTCTCCTCTGCTGTCATTTCCATACCATCAATCTGGCCTTGTGGTATAGGACGCAAATAATGAAACGACTGAATGGTACGGGTTACACTGGCTGGTGTATGATCGGTAGCATTAACTCCACCAATTCTATACGTAGAAGACAGTTCAGCCCACTTTTGTGTCCGAACTAAATCGTACCAGCGATATCCCTCTCCATAATATTCACGGGAGCGTTCTGCCAGTATATAGTTGATATCAATGGTTGCGGGAGTGGCCGCCGTCATTGCATTGCTGTTATCAGCTACTTTAGTTTTATTACCATTATTATCAAACCTCCATTTACCCGCTCTTGCACGTATTACATTAAGCAGTTCACGGGCTGATTTACCAGATTTTGCTGTAGCTCCTTTTACCGCAGCTTCAGCAGCAACAAAGTATAGCTCTGAAAATTTAGCGATATTAAAAGGACGGGTAGACCCTGCATTAGGCTGGCCCAAACCTCCATTATTATCAGTTCTGTAAGTACCAAGTTTCCAAAGTCCGGGATGCCTCAGGCGACTGATACCATTAGGAGATATAACGAAATCCGCCCGGCCGGGCAATACGCCGGCACCTATATTACTTTTATAAACCGAATTGGAATAGTCTATAGCAACAGACGGTTCACTATCAAGAAAAGTTAAAATAGCATCACCAGGGTTTACCTGTATATAATTCGCATTATACAAAGGACCGCTTATGCCCGCTTTGTCCCAGTTACCTCTGTATGCAGTAACAAAAGTACCATCGTAACGAGAGTCATTTGTTTTATCTGCAAACGTGTTTGTGACAACATCAATAGGCGGAGCCATACGTGTCCAGGGGCGGCCCAGCGACTGGGCAGCCTCCCTTTGAACAGAGCTTACCGCCGCCCATGAAGAATTGCTCGAACTGCTCCTGATATTAGTATAGTTCCAGGTCATCATCCAAACAGCGAAGTTATCGGGTGCTCCACCACTACCATAAATAAGGTCGGCGCCATTATAAAGTGCACTGGTTTCGGTATGATCGGCATATAACAGTATTTCGCTGTTGCGATCGTTGGAGCCAAGATGTACATCGTAATAGGTCGCCTGCAGGCTAAAGGGACCAGGGCTCTCAATAGCGGCGATGGCCACATCATACGCCTGTTGAAAATACCATTGTGCATCATGACCATCAGGATCGGTTCTGGCAGTTTCAGGATAGGTGGGTATATTATTGGGATTTTGTAACCACCAGCCATAGGTAAGATAAGTTTTGGCCAGGTAAAGCCGGGCTAAGGTTTTAGTAACTCCTCCGGTAACACGACCAGCATCCGGAAGATTGTTAATGGATGCTTTTAAATCAGGAAAAATTGCTTTTGTATATACTTCAGGAACCGTATTACGCACCGATACCCTTACAGGATTGGTATTGAATACTAATTCGCCACTGCCTAAATCTAAAGGGACGCCTCCATAAGTTTGCACCAATAAAAAATAGTCAAATGCACGAAAGAACTGCGCTTCTGCGATCAATGCATCAGAAAGGCCAACCGACCTTGCATTCTCGATAATACCACTTGCTGTATTAATGCTGGCGAACGCATTATCCCATGGGATACTGGTGGGAAAACTGGTGGGAGTAACGTTACCTACACCCGACATGTCCATGTCTTTAAAGTTACCGTCTGCACTTTGAGCCCATGTAGCCTCATCGGTTCCGGTAAGGCACGAGTTATAATAATAAGCTTGTCCATATATCCAGCGCAAATGGGCATAAAGAGCAGTGATTCCTCCCCGTACTCCTTTTTCCGTTTTAAAATACTCCGGGGTAAAGTTACTACGAGGCTGTTCGTCAAGAATTTTGGAGCAACCTGCAAGCACAGCACTAACAAGGGTTATACCCAGGATTATTTGTTTTTGTATATGTTTCATATTGCTCTGATTTTTTAAAATGTTAAGTTTAAACCCAATACATAATTACGTGTAGAAGGTGTGTTAGTGCCGATAGTGAGGATCCTTTGCTGATAAGAAGCTACAGCGGCATTTTCATTACCATAAGAGTTGGTTTCAGGGTCCATTCCTGATTCCTTATGATAAGGAGAGAATAATACAAACGGATTCTGCAAAGTAAAATAGGCCCTTAATCTGGCTCCTGTATTCTTCAGCAGGCTATAGTTGAAATCATAACCTACTGAGATGGTACGTATTTTTAAGAAAGTTGCATCAAAATAGCCCAGTGTGCTTCCATACTTGGGATTATCGCCACTAAGAGGACCTGCGGGGTTTGGATATTTGGCATTGGTATTTTCAGGGGTCCAGTAATCTACCTTAACATTATTGTTGCGGGTAGTAAGGGTATTGAGATAACCTCCCGAACCATACAGGCTGCTTAGAAGTATTCCCCCATTTTTAAATAATCCAACCAGGCTTAAGTCCAATCCCTTATAACTAACGCGTGTGTTAAAGCCTCCTTCAAATTTGGGATCCACATCAATGATTTGTCTGTCGGCAGCACCAATAGCTCTTTCGGGCGTACCATCTTCTTTAAAAGCACCGGTATACTTTACTTTGATCATACCTACTTTTCCACCTGGTTCCAGCACATTCAGATATGGGTCGCCTTCCTGCCAAAGGCCGATTTTTTCATAATCAAAGATGGCGTTGATATTATGTCCTACAAACCATGCGTTGCCTTCATCTCTTGTTTGCCCCGAAGCAAGAGCTACCAGCTTGTTTCGATTAGCATACAGGTTGAAACCTGCATCCCAGCTCCACCCGTTTTTATTGTCTATGATGGTGCCATTTAAAGTGATCTCAAAGCCTTTGTTTTGGGTACGTCCTATGTTGGCGGTATAGCTGCTTACTCCGGAGGTGGCAGGAAGTCCAAGACTTAATAAAAGGTCTTTTGTATTGGTTATATAATACTCTACAGTGGCCGAAAGCCTATTATTAAACAGCCCGAAATCTAATCCATAGTTATAGGTTTCTGAATACTCCCATCCCAGGCTGGGATTGGGTAATTGAGAAACATAATATCCGGTAGCATAATTATCATCGCCAAAATTGTATGGTCTGGTACTTAATTGTCCTAATGTGGCATAAGGATTAATAGCCTGGTTAGAAGTTTGACCATAACCGGCTCTCAATTTCAGGGAGTGGAGCCAGGTTACATTTTGCATAAAAGACTCGTTGGAGATATTCCACCCCGCAGATATAGCAGGATAAGTATGTTTCTGATGTCCTTTGGCAAGCCTCGATGATGCATCAGAACGTACTGTAACCGACAGCATATACTTATTATCGTAAGCATACATAACACGTCCCATCCATGAGGTTAATCCCCACATATAGTAACCCTGGTTCGCCGGGTTTACAGTAATTTCTCCATCGGCCCGGCCTATATTATAAAACTGGAAGTCTTCGGATTGTATGTTTTTTGCCGACATGGATGAGTTATTATATTTCTGTTGTTCGGATGAATACAACCCTGTAAAATTGATATTGTGTTTTTGAGCAAAGGTTTTATCGTAAGTAATTAAATTTTCCAATGTCCAGTGATAGGTATGCGCATTACTGATCCCTGCAGAAGATTCAGTTATAGCATTTACCGCATTCACACCTTCCCCGGTAAAATCACCACCATTGCTTTGAATAAAATCAAGGCCAAGATTCATGCGATATTTTAATCCCTGAATCCACGGAATTTTCACTTCACCATATATGGCGTTGTACGTAGCAAAACCTCTTGTTTCACTAAGCCATAACCCATCTTTGTGCAGTTGCTCAACAACTCCTCTTGTTAATACATAATTTTCACCTAACGCTGTTTTTACTGTGCGTTTTAAAGTACCATCATTATTGTACGGATTGGCAATCGGGGAATTAGCCAGTGAACCAAAAATACCGATCTGGTTACCCTCGCTTAAATTATAGTTATTATTGGTAGTAAACCCAAAGCGGAAATAGTCACCAACCTGCTGGTCGACTGCTGAACGCATAGAGTATCTGGTGTACCGTTGAGTAGGTATTACACTTTGATTGCGATAATATCCCAGCCCTACATTATAGCTGCCTGTTTCCGAGCCGCCGGCAAGTGTTACATCATGGCTGTTTACAGTACCGGTTCTGTAAAGCAGATCCTGCCAATCAGTATTTACTTCATCATTTTCATCAACACTATTGGTGTAAAGGCCGGCCGCTTTACGCAGTGCCACAAATTCGCTTCCACTCATCATAGGATATTTAGCAAATACAGTTTGGTTACCAAAATAGGGATTGTATGATATAGTAGCTTTTCGTCCCTTCTGTCCCTTATTGGTGGTAACCAGTATCACCCCATTGGCACCACGTGAACCATATATCGCTGTAGCCGAAGCATCTTTCAAAACGTCAATGCTTTTGATATCATTAGGGTTCAGATCTCCGATCGACCCCGGAAAAGGAATTCCGTCCAATACAATCAGCGGATTGTTATCAGCTGTTAAAGAACGGGTACCACGAATACGGATCTGCATGGTAGCTCCGGGCCTGGTGGAGGTCTGGTTCATTTGAACACCTGCCAGGCGCCCTTGTAAAGCCTGGGATATATTAGGCGCCGGTACATCACGCATCTGATCGCCGCCTATAGAGGCCACAGAACCAGTGACGGCTTCTTTGCGCTGGTTGCCATAACCTATCACTATAACCGCTTCCTGTTGGGTTGCCTTAATTTCCATTATTACATCCAAAACAGCTGCATTATTGATGGGCTTTTCGACAGTTCCGTAACCGGTTGAACTAAAAACGAGCGTTCCGCTTCCCGGCGTACTTATTTCATAATGACCATTTTCATCAGTTTTCGTTCCGGTACTACTTCCTTTAAGCGATACAGACACTCCAGGAAGCGGCTCACTATCCTGGTTTGTAACTCGCCCTGTTACCTTACCGCTTTGTGCATGCAGCTGGTTTTGAAATAACAAGAGGCCACTGATAAATACAATCGATAACAATCGATTTAAACGGGAACAGGTATAATAAAAAACCTTTCTCCGTTTTACAAGCAATCTTTGCATAATTATTGATTTTAAGATTATGGAAGCTTAGACAGCATATTTTCTCAACAATAAAACTACAGGCTTTGCTAACTGAAATATCAGATAAAACAGGTGTTACGCAAACAATTTACCAGCAACAAATACCATATTACAATTCCTCAGGTATATCAAACAATCCATAACATACTTTCAAAGCAACCATTAATTTCACCTGGTCATATATTAGCAATTCCTACGCTAAGATAGGATCTTTTTAAATAAAAATGCAATCGGTTGCATTTTTATTTTTTATTTTCACAAAAAATCATTTTATCTAATACCTACAATGCTGAAAATTATGTATTTGCAGACGATGCTTTTGTAAACAATCTGTGCCGGTTATATGAGCCTGGCCGAAAAATTTGCTGAATAGATAACAAACGCGGGCCGCGCCTGATTATGTGGCAGGTTACAGGACCGAGATAAACCAAGTAGCAGATCCACAACCTTGCATACAATCAATTAATAGCGGGCTACAAAGAATAAGCTAAACAATGTGAAATATTATTCATCAGTTCTGAAAGGAGCCAACGGCAGGCCTTCTTTATTATAAACATTAGGATTAACAGGGTTATCGGCCCATGCATAGCGCACATATTTGGGAGCTGTAATACCGGTGTTGGAAACGATGATAGCACTCTTTTCTATTCTTGCCTCCGCCCATACAAATTTTTTATCTTCTCCGGCGATGGCAAAACCAGAAGGAGCTTCACCATCGCTGGTTACAAGGCCACTCCCCGTATTATTAAATGAAAGGATAATTTTTTTCCCGTCTGTTTTTGAAGACTGATACATGGGGCTTTTACCTGTAATCTTTTCGCCATATGCTGTTTGAAACGCATTCAGGGCCAGCCGCTCTCCCACTTCCTTTTTCCTGTCGGGATGTATGTCATTCCATTCCCCCAGATCAATAGCCACAGCCATGCCCGTATTGGGAAGGGTCAATGATTTTGCCTGAGCCTCTCTGAATGCAGCCCAGCCACTTTCTACCGGTACATAATCATAATCCATAAATCCAGGCAGCTGCACCAATAAAAAAGGGGCACCTGCCAGGCTCCATTTAATCCGCCAGTCCGTAATCATGGCCGGCTGAAGCCTGGCATATTCATCCGGCCTGCCGGTATTACTTTCTCCCTGGTACCACACAAACCCTTTTAAGGAATAAGGGATAACCGGCGCCAGCATCGCATTATACAAAGCAGCAGGCTGGTTCTGCCAGGCTATAGAACTATTACCCGTGCGTTGCGGCATGTAAACCTGTCCTACTTTATACTGCCAGTAACCGGTTAAATCAATCGTATCATTACCAGCTATCAGCTTATAAGGTTTATCGGGTACAAAACCCCCTTTCCCATTGTTATTGGAAACCCTAACAACCAGCATATTTTTACCAGGCTTTAGTAATCCATCCGGAAGCTCGTACCTGCGCTGAGGATACATATAGGAAGTAACTCCCGCTTTTATGCCGTTCACATATAATTCATCGGCATCAACTATTCTTCCCAGGAAAATTTTTGCCCGAACACTGGCCATCGTTTCAGGCAGATTTATTTCTCTTCGATACCACACCACACCATCCAGGTTCCGCAGCCCCTGATCTTCCCAATAGCCTGGAACAGCAATGGTTCTCCACCCTTTAGGCGTGTAAGATATATCAAACCATTTTTCTTCCAGCCCTTTATCCGGTAAAAACGACCGGGGCAACGAAACCGCCTTCTTCATTCCATTAATATAAGCTGTATCTTTATTTTTCTTTATAATTTCAAGAAAAGAGGGAAATTCCATAAAACCATCTTCACTCATCCAGGCCTCAATAGGAGTACCCCCCCAAGTGGCATTAATTATGCCTACCGGCACTTTGTACTTCTCATAGATCTTACAGGCAAAAAAATAAGCTACCGCAGAGAACGCTCTTACATCCGCCGGATTAGCATATTTCCAGGAGCCAAAAGGCAGATCTTCCTGTGGCCGCTCAAGACTGGCTATATTAGGTATCTTAAATTGCCGGATCCAGGTATTATCAGCTTCAGCGACTTCCCTGGCATATATCACATCATGCAACTTCATCTGATGTTCCATATTGGACTGCCCTGAACAAAGCCATACATCTCCTATCAATATATTGCGCAATACAATTTTATTTTTGCCTTCAAGCTCCATAACAAAAGGACCACCGGCTTTGGATGGTGCCAGCTGTAATGTCCATTTTCCATTGCCGGCTGCAAGGGTTTTATAGATTCTGCTGTTAAATTTTACAGTTATTTTTTCTCCTGCTGAAGCCCATCCCCATATATTTACCCGGGCATCCCGTTGCAATATCATGCTGTCCCGGATAATTTGCGGCAGCTTTATCTGGCCATAAGCTGGTATTACACCCAATACTCCCATTAACCATAATACATGATAAATAAGTTTTTTCATTTATGTTATTTTTGATTAGGCGCTGCCAAGCAGGAAAATCCCTGCGTATCCATTTTCCTGGATATGAGGTATTTTCCAGGGGCGTTTCATTGACTTTTACCGGATAAAAATCTCTTTTTGAATAGTGTTGCTGCTTGTTTTTAGTTCAACTCCTGGCTGGCCACCACCTACGCTAACCAGCCATTTACCGGCAGTATGCAAAGATTTACCATCATCACCCGTAACTGACAGATCATTTTCGGTGAGTACAAAATGTACCAGCCGGCTTTCACCCGGTTGCAGTAAAATTCTTTTAAACCCTTTTAAAGCACGGACAGGCGCGTTCAGATTTCCGTTCTTGTAACTTACATATAGCTGTACTACTTCTTCACCAGCCATGCGGCCTGTATTGGTTACCCTAACCGTTACCGGAATATTTGTTTTTTTCCTGCCGGATGAAGGAAGGACAAGCTTGTCGTATTTAAAAGTGGTATAGCTTAAACCATAACCGAAGGGATATAAAGCCGCTCCTTTAAAATAGCGGTAAGTACGATTTTGCATGTTATAATCTTCAAAGGCAGGAAGATCTGCATCACTCTTATAGAAGGTCACAGGCAAACGCCCTGCAGGGTTATAATCCCCAAATAGTACATCCGCTATTGCAGTACCTGCAGACTGCCCGCCATACCAGGCATTTATTATTGCGGGTATATTTTCGTTTTCCCAGGGTACAGCAATGGCGCTGCCTGTCATCATTACAAAAACAACAGGTTTACCCGTGGCGTGCAAAGCCTGCATCAACCGCGTTTGAACAGCAGGCAATAAAACAGATGTTCTGTCGCCACCATTGAACCCGGGGTAATTAACCGGCATCTCTTCTCCTTCTAGCTGCGGGGATATACCCCCTACAAATACAATGGCATCTGCTTCTTTCACACGGCTGGCCAGGGCTGCAAAATCTGTTTTTATCTGTATCCCCGGGCTAAGGCGCACATTAGCTTTGTAACCTCCCTGCCAATACTCCATAACCAGCTTATAAGTACTATCCTTTTTTACCGGCAACCTGTATAGTTTAGAACCCCAGCGGTTTTTTTCCCAGGCATCTATCACCAGCCTGTTGTTTATGTAAAAACGATACCCATCATCCGCTTCCAGCTCCAAAAGCAGTTCGCTGTCTTTGGCTGCGGTATATACCGATGAATATCGCGCAGAAAAATTATTACTGCGCAGTGTATCTACAACTGTTTCGCCTTCCTGCCAGAAATGGTCCACTGCGTTTTCCATTCTTACAACAGGCGCTCCTGTCAACTCCCGGTTAGCGTAATATTCTGCTTTAAAGCCGGGCTTTCCGTTCATTATAAACTGCGATCCCGTATCCATCACCTTAAACAAAGTATCATTTGTAAAATTCACACCCAGCTCATATAATATTTCAGCATCACTTCCCAGCTTTGCCCTAATACCATCCAGGGCGGTTTTAATTTCAGTAGGAATACCATTATAGTTACCCAATACCGCAATACTGTTATCAGCGTTGGGGCCAATAACAGCGATCTTTTTTATTGTTTTCTTCAAAGGGAGCGTATTATTATCATTTTTTAACAAAACAACTGATTGCTGAGCCATTTTCAGCGCATGCGCCTGATGCGGTGCACTTTCTAATACTGATGCAGGTGTTTGCGCATATTTTACGACCGATACAGGATCGAACATGCCCAGGCGCATACGGATCATGAACAACCGTTTCACCGACACATCAATCTGCTTTTCTGATATTTTACCGGTTTTAACCGCATTCACCAAGGAAGTATATACATTCACCCCGCATTCTACATCGGTGCCATTAATTACTGCATCTACGGCAGCAGCTTCAGCAGTGGCATGTGTTTTATGATATTTCACAAAATCATCAATACCCCAGCAATCAGAAGTAACATATCCTGTAAAATTCCACTGCCTGCGCAGTATATCTACCATCAGCGCATCACTGGCGCAGCAGGGTTTGGTTCTGAAAGCATTATAAGCACACATTACACCCGCCACCTTTGCATTTACAACCAACTCTTTGAAAGCCGGTAAATAAGTATCCCAAAGATCATAATTGCTCACTTCTGCATTAAACTCATGACGCGATGGCTCGGGACCGCTATGCACCGCATAATGCTTGGCACATGCTGCTGCTTTCAGATATTTGGGGTCTTCGCCTTGCAAACCTCTTACAAAAGCTTTCCCCAGCATTGCGGTAAGAAAAGGATCTTCACCATAAGTTTCCTGCCCTCTGCCCCAGCGCGGATCGCGGAAAATATTGATATTGGGGGTCCAGTAAGTAAGACCTAAATAACGGTCTGCATTCCGGCCTTCTTCAATGGCTTTATTATGAACCGCCCGGCCTTCCAGCGCGCTTTGATCAGCCATTGTAAATAAGGATGTTGTGTCCCAGGTTGCTGCCATAGCGATAGCCTGCGGATACACTGTAGTTTTATAAGGTGTTCTGGCTACTCCATGCAGCACCTCGTTCCACCAGTCATAAGCAGGAATACCGAGCCGTGGAATAGCGGGCGCATGGTTCAGCATCTGCAGTACTTTTTCTTCCAGTGTAAGGCGGCTTACCAGGTCATTCACACGTTCTTCAAAACCCAGGCGATAATCCCAGAATGGCAACTTACTTTGATCTACCTGGGCAGTGACGGTTACCGATACCAATACCAGGAATGTAAAAAAAAGTTTTTTCAGCATGGCTTTTTAATTAAAGAGTAAAAGCTATTTAAAAAAATTTGAAAAAAACCACATCGAACCATTGTTTTTGTATAGCACTTATTTAAACCTTCTAAAAATGATCGTAAAAATAAATACCTGGCTGCTTGCAAAGGGGCATTGGTACCTATTGAAGCGTACTTCTGCAAGCTGTTAATGACAAGTGAAGCAACTGTCTAAATACCAATGACTTGCAATTCATGCTTTTTAGCAAGTCTTTGAAGTAAGGATAGTTCTTTCGCTTTAAGTT
>NZ_BAAGYM010000008.1:292762-538218 GCF_054779315.1 Niabella aquatica | reverse complement strand
ACGCTGCCACAGGTTGCTTTATCTCTTCAAAGTTGAAGCTTTTTCTACTTGTCATTTTAAAGAACTTGATTCGCAATTATTTGTGCCTGTTTATGACAAGTAGTTTAAATAAATGAAAATCAATGTCGACCTGAGCCTGACGAAGGGTGATTTTTCAATCGAATCATGGTTCGACAAGCTCACCACGACATCCGTTCTTGTCATTTTAAAAAACTTGATTTTCCTTATTATGTGTGCCTCAGCACGACAATCAACACGACATTTTACACTTGACATAACACCAGGTCATTTTTTGTCAATAAATTTATACATCTCCGTTGCCGCTAATAAAAATGCGCCCACGCCAAATGGTGCTGAAGCATTTTTATCAACTACCTGTCCAGGGATAGCTTTTTCACCAATAGGCTGCACGTATCCCACCTTGCCATCCGGCTGTAATGCGGTTTGGCTGAGGTACGCCCATGCCTTTGATACGGTTGGGCCATACTCTTTCTTATCTAAATAGCCATTATTTATTCCCCATAACAAGCCGTAACTGAAAAAAGCGGTGCCGCTGGTTTCGGGGCCCGGTGCATATTGAGGGTCAAGCATGCTACGTGTCCAGTAGCCTTCCGGCTGTTGCGACAATTTAATAGTTTCAGCCATTCCTTTAAACTTAGCAATATATTCATTCCTGTAGGGGTCCGTTACAGGGAGATCGGAAAGGACTTTTGCCAAAGCTGCTATCACCCAGCCGTTGCCTCTTGCCCAGAAATCTTTTTTACCATCAGTTGTTTTATGTTTGGGATAAATGTATTTGGCGTCCCGGTAATAAATTTTTTCATCCGCATCATACATGATGGAATTGGCATACTCAAAATACGCCCAAAGCTTTTGGAGGTATTGCGGGTTGCCTGTTACATGGTACAGTTTAGTCATTACCGGCATTACCATGTACAGCCCATCGGCCCACCACCAGTAATCATTATGGGGTGTGCTCATCTGGTATTCCATTACTTCCCTTGCCCGGGCTATTTTTTTCTCATCCTTTATCTTATCCAGGTTGTATAAATCAATATACACCTGGAAGCAGGTTTGCCAGTCGCCAAACAGCACATGTTTATTGGTTTCACCGTAGTTATACTTCCATTCGGCTTTGTTGACAGATGTAGCGCCCATCCATTGATTTTTTTCTGCCCACTTTTCGGAGTATGCTTTGTATGCAACATTTCCTGTCAGCTCATAAGCAGCCATATTACCTGTATGATAGGCTGCCTCATCCCAAAAAGCCCAACGAGGAACCCGATGGGTTTGCTGCCAGTAGGTATTGGCCTGGTTAATTGCAGACAGTACCTGCCCAGCCCCGGATTGTTTATATAAAGCTTTCTTTTGTATAGTACCACAGCAGGTAAGCAGCAACATCCCGGCAACCGATAATAGTTTTAAATTCATTCCCGTTTTTTACCCTTTTGATAATTAACTCTAAATATAAAACATAAAAAGAAGCTACTCACAACATGATTTTTTGCTGTGATATAGCTTCTTCTTTTTATAAGAAACTATTCTGTTTTATCTTCATCTGCTACAGCCTCCTGCCAGGTTTCCCATTTCGGAATATTAGCATCATATCCGTCATATCCAAAGTTCTGACTCAGCTTTCCCTTATTATTAGCCGTAATAGAAGCATTTGGAATAGGCCAGTAAAGATTGCACTTATCTATTTTATAATTCAGCGTACGGTTGTTGGAGTTAATGCCACCACGATTATACATACCACCATAGCTGATAACGCGCCTGTACCAGTAGCTTCCACCTGCTACATCTGTACCTGAAGACTTATCATAGGTATTCACATCATATGTATTACCCCATTCATCAGGCTTACCGCTTAAAGCAAGGCAGTATGAAACACGGCTCAGTTCCATATGGCGCCATTCTTCGAGGTATAGCTCACGGGCGCGCTCGTTCATAATATCGCCGATTGTAACTGTGGTATAAAGCTGTGTACAGCCAGCTCTTTTCCTTATTTCATTTACATCTGTTGCAGCTCCGGCAGCATCACCCAAATAAAATTTAGCTTCTGCGCGTAACAGGTATGCTTCTGCTAAACGATACAGGTACCAATCTCCATTGCTTCCTTTAGAAGCACCGGTATAAGCATTGGCTCCCAGGTTGGCCTCTGCCTCTGCATCTGTTATAAATAATTTATAATGGGGCCAGTCGAACCAGGAACGAATGGTATCGGCACACAAAAGAGCATTTGTAGTGGGGTGGTACAATGTCAGGTATTGACCTCTGTATACATTACCAGCGGTACTGTATTTAAGAGAATCCATTTTTACCCAGTTACCTACCCTGCTGTTATGCCTGAGATCGTCAATATCTTCCGTTCCGTTAACCACCCACAAACCACGTTGTGCAAAAGGAGTAGGGCGGAAAGTACCGATACCACGACCCAGCGCCCGGCCATAATCGAGGTCTGCACGGTAATTGGCATTATTACGGGCATAAAGATCCATGGCGTTTTGCCCGCCAGGTGTTTTCAGGTTGCTCGAGTTATAGAGTGGAGCAAAAATACGCATAGTAGCAAAGGCGATATTTGACTGTGCTCCACGATTAGGCATACCCATGATCGTTTCAGTATTAGCAGCGATGAGTTTGTTTTCAGGCCGATGCAGATCCCAGATCACATTGCGGGTAATAGTCCAGGTTTTAGGCTCACCGCCGGGATAAAAAGTACCAAATGTATTTTTCATTAACGCATACCCCGATGAATTGATCAATGCATCTGCCTGTTCTTTAGCCTTCTGAAACTGTCCTGTAGCCAGGTAGCATTTAATGAGCAGCATACGGCAGGCGCCTTTGTTGACCATACCGGTATATACCATATCTTTTTGCTCCGGTACCCACTCCACTGCAAATTCCATATCCTTAGTGATCATATCAAGAATGGCAGCTTTTTTTGTGCTCCGGTAATTTTGTTTTGGAACTTCTATAATTTTAGTGATCAGCGGCACATCGCCATATTGAAAAGCCAGGCCAAGATAACGATACGCACGATGGAAATAAGCCCTGCCTTTATAGGCATTCTTAGTAGCTTCGCTCAGGCTCTCTACCTTGTCCACATAAGTAAGGATAGTATTTGCATATTTGATCCCGCTGTATGTTTCATCCCAGTAGTGATTAATATAATTACCATCATTACCGCCCGGCCCTGCCGCACCACCGGTAGGCTTTAGCCCATCGGCAAAATTGTAGTTGACACTGTTGCCGTCAACGTCTGTCTTACCGTAAACCGCCAGGTCTGAAAACATATATTCCGTTCCTATAACAACAGAATTGGTATTAGCTGAAGTATTAGTCCAGTAAGAACGTATATGACGGTCGCTGATAGCCAGGGCTGCTTTTAAACCAGATTCAGTGTTAAAAGTAGTGGTTGGCTCGTAAATGGAGAGCGGGTCCGGCTTTAGAAAATCTTTGGTGCAGCCACTCACCAGTACCGACCCGCATACGGCGGTCATCAATGTTAGCGCTGATAACGCTTTCCTGTTTTTATATATGAATAAGTTCATGTCTGAGTTTTTTAGAATGTTACATTTAATCCAAGTGAGAAAATACGGGTGGCCAAACCTCCGGTTTCAGGATCACCATATTCCCAGTCCTTCTGCCATACCGCTACATTGCGAACAGAGCCATACAGTTTAATCTTTTGGGCATTCAGCTTATTGGTTAACAGCTTTGGCAGCGAATAGCCAATAGCTATATTTTCCAAGCGAATAAATGACCTGTCGTACAATTTGTCTGCTCCTGCTCCCGCTGGCGCCATAGCATCCAGCCGGGCATACTCGTTAGTAGGATTCCCGGGTGTCCAATACTCTTTGGAGAAGGTATTAAAATTGTAAGTGATCAACGAGCCGCCGTTATCCTTATTCAGGTAGTTGCCATCAAGGCTCTTATGCCCCATATAGGAGTATATATTAAAGGAAAGATTCCAGTTTTTAAAGAACGTAAAGTCGTTGCGCAACTGCCAGTTGATGGGAGGCGCTGTTTGTCCCAGAAACTCACGATCCTTGTCATTATACACAGGAGTGACGCTTCCATCTGTGTTTACCTTATCATCGGCAGTATAGTTATTGGCTACTTTAGGATCACCTGGTTTCTGCCCGTATTTCGCAGCTTCTGCTGCCTCGTTCGTTTGCCAGATACCGGTTACACGGTAACTCCATATTGCGCTGATAGGTTGCCCTATGAACCAGCCGTTAGATTTATCATCCATCTCTTTCTGGCCGATAACATTTCCCTGGGCATCCAGTATATCCTCGTTCTGGTAATAGAGATGTTTGATCGTATTCTTGTTGTACGAAAAACTGAGGCTTGTTTTCCATTCCAGTATATCATTTTTAACATTCAGCGAGTTAATGAAGATCTCAAGACCCTTGTTTTGCACCTCGCCTAAGTTGGTTGTGATGCTGGGGAACCCGGTAAAAGGAGGAAGGCGCTGCGACATGATCATATCGTGTGTTTTCATGGAATAGTAATCAACAGACCCTGTGATGCGATCGTTCAAAAACCCAAAGTCAAGGCCAAAATTTAACGCAGCGGTTTTCTCCCATTGTAAGTTGGGATTGGCCATACGGTCTACCAGCAAATATTTTACCTCCTCCATGGTGCCATTGTTAAGTATATAGCCCATTGTTGCGCCCAAACCTGATCCTAAATTGGCTAACGATACATAAGGATCTGCCAGTGAACGGTTACCATTCTCACCCCAGGATGCACGCAGTTTACCGGTGCTTAATATGTTATTTCCGCTAAAGAATTTTTCGTTGGTAAATGCCCAGGCAAATGCCAGGGAAGGGAACACTGCATAGGGATTATTTTGCCCGAATGCGGAATAACCATCACGCCGAACAGAGGTTGTGAGCATATAACGGTTGTCGTAAGAATAAAAAAGGCGTGCCAGCAAGGCATCAGCGCTTTCGTGCGAATCGTAGGTCGAAAAAGAACTGTTTTCCTTTGTTGCATTTGAGGTATTATGAAAACCTAACGCATCCGAAGGCAAAATATTACGGGCATTTACTACATCCGACCAGTACCGGCGGTTTTCAGCTTCCTGCACCAATGTGAGGCTTAGCCGGTGTTTTTCTGCAAATGTTTGCTCCCAGGCTAATGTATTGTTTAGCGACCAGTCGAATCGCTTGGAACTTTCACGATCAACGCCACGGTTTACAGGAACCGATTCGGGAAGTGCAGCCGACATAAAATAACGATTATAAAACCATTGATAACGTGGTGATGCGTTGAACGAGTAAGTAATATTAAACGGCAGCTTTACTTTAGCATTCAGAATAGTGTTAAGCACTGTGTAACCTTTTTCAAGCTCCAGGTATTGTTTATCAAAATCATGATTAACACCCCTTTTTATACTCCCGTCCCCCATGGGAAACTGGGACAAACTTCCATCTGCCTCGCGATAATGGCTGTATGGGGAGTTACGTATCTGATTAGCATCCCAGTAGTTCAAGCCCAGCCCGGGTTGAAGATCACCATCGCTGCGGTCCTGGAAGTTAACATTGGCCCCTATCTCTAACCATTTGTTCACTTTTCCTTCCAACTTTAGATTAGAACGAACAGCCGAATAGTCATTATATTTTACAGCTCCCTCGTTACGCAGATAGCCAACAGACATATAATAGTTCATCTTATCATTAGCACCCGACACGCTGGCATTATAATCCTGGTTTAAACCTGTTCTGAAAGTATGCTTATACCAATCAAAGGTATTTCCCGCCAGATAATCGGTTAATACACCGCCTTCAAGCCCTAAACGCCGGGCATAGATGCTTGCATCTGATTCCCCACTGCTATTGGTAGTATAGGCCCGCCACTGCTCCAATGATACACCATACTTGCTCAAATTTTCAGGGGAATCGTAATAACCGGGTTTGCTTGCGGTAGAACCGGATTGGTAGGTTCCATATTCGCCCGTGGTGGCATTTAAACCATAGGTAGGCGTTTTGTACCAATCTTCCCGGTATTTCATATAGGCTTCGGGCCCAAATACTTCACGATAAGCGCTTTTAGTGGTAGCGCCAAAGTTAGCGCTGAAGTTCACCACAGGCTTACCTGTTTTTCCTTTTTTAGTGGTGATGATAATGACGCCACTTGCAGCCCTTGATCCATAAACGGCGGCGGCAGACGCGTCCTTCAGAACATCAATCTGCCCTATATCATCAGGGTTGATCTCTGACAGCTCACCGTAAAAGATCATACCATCCAGGATGATCAATGGATCATTATGTCCGCCGGCAGTATATACAGAACGCTGGCCCCGTATCTGCATAGAACCGCCTCCCTTCGCAGAGGCGTTATAACCAACGGCTAAACCCGGCGTTCCGCGAAGAATATCCTGTACGGTATTAGGATTCTCATTGGCCAGGTTATCAGGCCGTATCTGAACAACCGCTCCCGTCAGGTCTTTTTTCCGCATGGTACCATAACCTATCACCACCACTTCATCCATTGCCTGGCTCGATGCTGTGGCCAATGTAATGTTGATCTCGGGGCTATTACCTACTACTGCTTCCTGGGAAACGTACCCCATAGCGGAGAATTGTATTTTATCTCCTTTTGCAGCATTGATAGCGTAAGCGCCTTCATCATTAGTAGATGTTCCTATGCTCTTCCCTGTAACGGTTACAGAAACACCGGGGATAGCGGCGCCTTTTGAATCAATAACAATCCCCTTTACAACAACCTGCGCAGCAGCTACCGCGGAGCAAAGGGTGAAAAGGAGCAAGAGAGGAGCGGCATTCCACAACCTCAATCGCCATAATTTTGATTTGCGATGCATAAACAATCGTTTTAAAATTTAAGAAATCCAATACAGCATAGCGCCGTTTACAACGTGAAAATAAATCAGCAGCAACCCTGTGCCGGGGGAGAAATCAATATAAATAGGGGGATATTTTGGTATAAATAATACTTACCGCTTCGGCGGCTGAATATTTCAATAAATAAATGAAGATCAATCAATTAAAATATCACTTCGATGGGGGAGAAAATGGTATAATGAGTAATACCGATTGGATATCCGTAATAGACCCATTTCATTGCTCTAAACGGCTATCACATCGGCCTGCCCGAATGCTGGTCAGGCGGGCATTATACGGGAAAATGTTGGTCTGAAATAAAAATCCGTTTCGTATAAAATGTAGAATTTTGAATCCGCCTGATGGACGGACACGTGTAAAACATTAAATGTAAAACCGACAATAATTGTCTCCTTATTTCAGGACTTGATCCGTCCTCCGACTAATTGAACATTACTTATTGTGTATTGAGCATTGAATATTTGTTCACGGTTCAGCGCGTAACAACATTCAATATTCTACATTTCCTTCCCTGCTTTCTGGTACACCCTTACATAATCCACTTCATACCTGCTTGGAAACGGGATGCCTGACGGGTCACCGCCGTTATCGCCACCAATGGCGAGGTTCAGCAGCAGGTAATGAGGCTGCTGAAAAGGATTGCTGCCATCAGGATTATTAGCATCACTCAACTTTACTTCATTCAGCAGCAGATCATCTACATACAGTCTTATAAAATCTTTGTCCCAGTCCATACGCCACACGTGAAAAGATTTATCCCAATCGGGATCGTTAAAGGAAGTGTAAGGCTTTTTGGTAGTAAACCATTTTGCTTTATATCTTTCAGCAGTTCCGGTAGCCACATTGGCCAGGATATCGCCTTTATAATATTCCATGATATCAATCTCTCCATTCCAGGGCCATTCTTTATGAGTGCCTAACGTCCATATAGCAGGCCATAAACCCGGCTGCGCAATGATTTTCGCACGTATTTCAAAACGGCCATATTGAAATGCCTTTTTTCCACGGGTATTAATGCTGGCTGAAGTATAGGTGATTTCCTTCCGCTTTTCCTTCCAGTTATTGCTTCCTTCTTTATAAACAGGGCTGGGCCTGGTTTCCCTGCGGGCTTCTATGATCAGCTTCCCGTTTTCACACCAGGCATTCTGGGGTTGATACCATTGTAATTCATTATTTCTTACAAACCCTTTTTCAAACTGCCAGATGGAAGTATCTACCATGCCGTTTTTGTTGAACTCATCGGCCCAAACCAGTTTGTAACCCTTTGGTGGAGTTGTTACTTTATTACCTGCAACAAACAGGGTTAGGACAATAGCTAAATTTATTAATATCATAGAAACAATTTTATAATATGATCAAATGACCGCCTCTCGCGCTGGTCTCCAGACCAGTGCGCTTGCGCGTTACTTAATCTTTTAATTTGGCTCATTTGCAAAGGAAAATACTTTTGGGTATAATCAAGTGACGGGTATGCACAGGTCCGGAGACCTGAGCAAGAAAAAGAGGAGAAATCTTAACGTAAAGCTGAATTGTGAAAAAAGTAGAACTTTTCGCTGAGACACCTCTCCTCTCGCGCTGGTCTCCAGACCAGTGCGCTTGCGTTACTTAGTTTTTGACATGGCCCGTTCACAAAAAAGAAATGGCTTTGTTATATAATCAAGTGACCGGTATGCACAGGTCTGGAGACCTGAGCAAGAAAAAACGACGATAAGGATACTTATTACAAAGTAACCGTAACACCCTTCAAACCAGAGGCACTGAATGTAACCTTTACGGCCCCTGCTTTTCCCGGCTTTTTTACATAAGCAATTAACCGGCCTCTGAACGTTTTTTGTTTATGATCAGTATAATCGCCCATGTCACTGTTATCCCCTGCCTCAAGGCCCAATAAAGTTCCGCTGCCTGTTATAGTACAGGTAATTTCCGCATCCGTGTTCGTTACAGGCACCCCGTTTTTATCTATCACCTGCACTGCTACCTGTGCTACCTGGTCTTGATCACGGCCCATATTTGTGATCAGTTTTATTGCATACGGAGCACCTGACGTTTTCACGCTGTAAACAGCAATAGTTTTGCCGGCGTCATCTATTCCTTCTGCTTTTAATTCACCGGGCTGATAAGGCACATCCCAGTAAACGATCCCTGTTTTATGATCGTAATTTTTTATCTCGCCTGTTTGCTTACCATTAAGTGTTAGCCTGGCCTTAGGCGCATTGGTATAGCATACTACGCGTATGGTTTGTCCTTCTTTATAATTCCAGCCCGCCCAGGCGTCCATTGGAAGCGCCTCTTCTTTCCTGCCTTCTGTCTGGGATAAAACATCTTTGGAATTACTACTTCCAACAGGATAAGTGCCTATATACACCATTGACTTTTCGGCCCAGAGCGATTGCCTGAAATAGCCACGGGGCTTAATAAATCCGCCAAAATCCAGCAGCCCCGAATAGAACCCTCTTGAAGGCCACCTGCCGGATTCGCCCAGGTAGTCGATCCCTGTCCATAGAAACTGGCCGAAAATATGTTCGTTATTGGTTACGGCTTTCCATGCCCCGAAATCGTGGCGGTTCTCACTTCCATATATCACCCGCTTAGGATATTTTTTATGGTCGCTTATGTAGCGGCTCTCTGTATAATTATATCCTGCAATATCTAAAGCGCCGGGATATTCTGTTTCGTTAGACATGGCTACCCCCGCCAGGCCAGCCGTTACCGGTCTCGACCGGTCATATTGCCGCACTGCCGCTGCCAGCTTTTTTGCAATCACACCCAGGCGCATAGCATCCGGAGCATTTTTCTTATAGCCGCCAAACGCTTTTTGAGTAAAGCCCCCATCTCCATCCAGGATAGGATGCGAATAGGGATCATTAGGATAATCTACTTCATTACCAATGCTCCACGCAAAAACGGAGATATGGTTCCTGTCGCGCCTTACCATATCCGCTAAATCTTTTTCTCCCCACTCTTCAAAAAAATCGTAAGTTCCCTGGAAACCCGGTGTGCCTGCATTCCAACCCTCTAACCATTTACGTTTAGGAAATTCCCATTCATCGAAAGCCTCGTTCAATACCAGTAAGCCCAGCTCATCACAAAGCTCATAAAACACCGTAGCCTGCGGATTGTGGCTGGTTCTTACCGCACTTACGCCCACCTCCTTTAAGTTCAGCAATCTTCTGCGCCAAACTTCTTTATACATAGCAGCGCCTAATACACCTGCATCGTGATGCAGGCAAACGCCTTTTACTTTCATCCATTCACCATTTAATGCAAAACCCCTATTGGGATCAAAAGTAAGCTGCCTGAAACCTGTAACAGTAGTGTTAGCGTCCAGCTGCTTTCCTTCTTTCAGCACTTTAGTATGCAACTTATACAAAACAGGATTATTGAGGCTCCATAACTGCGGATCAGCAATTTTGATTTGTGCAGATTGTTTGCCCGATGAATGGGCTGCAACAGTAATAGTATTGCTTGTTTGTCCAATCACTTTATTGGCAGCATTAAGCAATTCGCTTACAATAGTAACTTTCTGGCTTTTGCTTTCTGTATTTACAATATCTGTCTCTATATGAAGTGTTCCGGTATTATTGGCTACTTCGGGATATGCATAAACGCCCCATTGCGCAATATGCACAGGGTTGGCATACACCAGCCATACATCGCGGTAAATACCTGAACCGGTGTACCAGCGTGAGTCGGCATCACGGTGGTGATCTGCCTTCACTAATATCTCGTTGGGTTGATTGAACCGGATGTAAGGAGTGATATCATACATAAATGAGATATATCCGTTAGGTCTTTTACCCACCGATTTCCCATTTATAAAAACTTCACTGCGGTTATACACCCCTTCAAAGTACAGGTACACCTGTTTGCCGGATGCAGGAACCACAACAGTTTTTTTATACCAGCCAATGCCACCGGGCAGGTAGCCCATACTGCTTGCATTTTTAGGATCGAGCTTTTGTTTCACGCTCCAATCGTGCGGCAAATCTACCTTTTGCCATTGCGCATTGGCCGCAGGTGAAGCCGCTATGGTATCAGTGCTGTTCAATGAGAACATCCAGCCGTTGTTTAATTTTTGAGCATTACCAAAACCCGGCTGGGCAAGCAGTTCGTTTAAACAAACTGATAAGGCCATCAAAAACAATAAAGAAAAACGTGAGGTCATAATTATACAAATGTTTAAATTATTTTAAACCACATAGAATCATAGCAATAATATAGAATCGGGAAAAAAAATATCCACAGTTAAGAAAAATATGATGCTGTCTCAAAAGGGGTGTCAGCCTGAGCTTGTCGAAGGCAATAATTTGGTTATCAATATTTCGTCAAGCTCAATATGACAACCAAATTTACTTTTGAGACAGCCACTTGTGAACCTATCCCCTCCTTCTTCCTTCAAATTTCTTATTTCTATGCAATTGCTATGTATCTATGTGATCAGGTTTAAAAAAAACCTTTTCCAACTTTTACAGGCTCTATCCCCCCTATGCGTTGGAACCACCTGTTTGATGCTTCCATCTGCATTGAATTCCAGCTTATCTATACATACTTCGCGGTGATAACCCGCAGCCCTGTCCATCTTTATGCCGTTGGGATAGCTGAAACGATGGTAAACAATATACCATTCATCTTTACCCGGTATTTGAATGACCGAATTATGGCCGGCCCCGTAAATACCTTCAGATGCTTCCTTTTCTATCACTACATTATTGGCGGGGATCGTTATTTTTCCATCGGGCGTTTGCGAAGTACCATAGCGCACCTTATAGTTAGGACTGCGGGTATCATCCTCGCTCCACATAAAATAATAAGTACCGTTCCTGTAAAAAACATAAGTACCCTCCCGGTACGTTTTATCAGGTGTATTTATTTTGAGCGTTCCGGGCTTTAGGGAGATCATATCCTCATTCAGCTCAACAACAGCCAGGTAACCATTGCCCCAATACAGGTAGCTTTTGCCGGTTTGCGGATCAGTAAATACATCAGGATCTATCTCCTGACCCCCTTTTATCCCTGTGGGCTTATCTGCAATCAGCGGCTTACCCAAATCCACAAAAGGGCCGGTGGGATCATCAGCCATCGCAACGCCGATTTTTTGAGCAGCAGTGAAATAGTAGAAGTATTTGTATTGCCCGTTGATCTTCTTTTCGATAATACAGGGCGCCCAGGCATTTCGGTTAGCCCAGCTCACCTGCGTGGGCAGGTCAAGCATTACGCCCTCGTCTTTCCAGTTCACCAGATCGGGCGAAGAAAATACTTTAAAATAATTACCGCTCCAGCCATCAAAACCATCGCTGGTAGGATAGATATAAAACTTACCCGTTTTCTCCGAATACAAGACTTCAGGATCAGCATAGTAACCGTTCAATACCGGGTTGTTGTTTTTTATGGCCTGAACCTGGAAGGTTTGAGGCTTTTGACCTGCAATAGAAACTGTATATGCTACCGGCCCTTTGGAAAAGTTGCTGGTTTTTGAGGTGATTGTAACACCCGGTACTTTGCCAAACTGAGGGTTAAATTGCCGGAGATCAGTATCAGGCAACACCGGCAACAACAGTTTTTTTGCAGCAGTATCCAATACAATGTTA
The DNA here is from genome assembly GCF_054779315.1 of Niabella aquatica. Classification (NCBI taxonomy): domain Bacteria; kingdom Pseudomonadati; phylum Bacteroidota; class Chitinophagia; order Chitinophagales; family Chitinophagaceae; genus Niabella; species Niabella aquatica. The sequence continues at coordinate 525,758 of NZ_BAAGYM010000008.1, read as the reverse complement.
TTGCGTTTAACCTGCTTTGCCTGTACATCGGTAATCACTCCTTCGGCAGTCATCCATTTACCGGTGAGCCGTTCCATCTCCTGGCGGGTAATGGGCAGCACGGTTCCATGCCGTGGATGAAAGTTCATTGCTACTTCATTATTCACTACTTTAAAATTTTCCAGGTCGGTGGTTTTCGTAAACTGGTACTTTCCCTTAGTATACACATCGTACATCAGGATATAGCCAGTTCCATCGTTCAGTTTAAACACTCCGGCACCCTCTACCGGGTCTTTGGTTTGCTGCACATATTGATCGCGCAGCACATATCCTTCAGTCAGTTTATCGGAAACCGCTATTTTAATCCCATTACCGGACCCCTCCGTTTTAAAGAATAAATAATATTTCCCGTCTTTATAAACAATATCACCATCTATGCAGGCGGTACCATGCGGATTATAAAATAATTGCTTCGGTTCGGTTTCCAGGCCGGTAAAATCCTTATTGGCATAAGCATAATAAATCACATCAGGATCATTTTCTGCCCTCATTGACCAGTAAATCAGATATTTGCCTTTTTCTGCATCATAAATGGTTTGCGGAGCCCAAACCCTGTTTACGTTTTCAAATGCCTTAAAGGTTTGAGGGATGTTCACTATAGCCGATGTCCAGTTTACCAGGTTGGTTGATTTCAGCAGCACCATAGCCCTGTTGGAGTTCCAGCCATTGGCCGAAACCATATCGGTCACTACCATGTAGAACGTTTTCCCCCGCCCGGATGAACCGTTCGGACGGGCATCTGCACCACGCAATATATGCGGGTCGCGCACACCACCTGTGGAGCTGATATCCTCTGACGGTATTACCGGTTTATTGTCATTTAAAGCAGTGTAATGGTAACCGTCTTCGCTTATTGCAAAACGAATGGCTTCCTCGTTCTTACTATTACCGGTAAAATAGGTGAACAGGTAGCCCCCATAACGGGATTCACTATTTTTATTACTTTTTTTACCCCCCTGTGCAAAAAGCAGGAAGGCAGCAAATACCGATACCAGTAAAAGAAAAAATTTCTTCATATTTTAATATTCTGCTTTATAAGGAATATCGACAACCGTTAAAAATCCACAGCATTTCTTCGCAAACGTTTGCACAAACTAAGGGACAATTCAATAATTGTCAAAAAAACAATTACAAAAGTAAATACATTACTGCAAAAGGAAGGGAGTGAAATTCATTTAAAAAGAGGGTTAAACTCGTATATTTTAAAAGTTTATAAAGGCGGTTTGCCCTATTCTTAATATACATTTATTATTGATTATCAATACGCAGGTTATCTGTCATTTTACCGCGATATTGCTTAATATATTCCGTAGGTTTCATTTTAAAGAGGCGGGTAAACTGCTCCCTGAAATACTTCACATCGCTAAAGCCAACGGCATAGGCCACCTGCGTAACTGTATCGTTGGTGGTAATTAAAAATTCGGCGGCCTTGCGCAACCGTAAAAAACGGATGAACGAATTAACCGACTGACCGGAGATCAGTTTAATCCGTTTGTACAGATAGGAATGGCTTACACCCATTTCGCGGGCCAGCATTTCAATGTTAAAGGAGTTGTCGTCCAGGTATTTTTCTACTATTACAATACATTTATCTAAAAGCTCCTGGTATTCGGCGGGCACTTTCTGCTCCTCTGCTGTTGTAGCGGCTTTTTTAAGGGTAACCTGGTCGTAAAAATATTGCTGCAGGTTAGCCCGGCTTTTAAAAATGCTGTTAACCCGCGCCAGCAGGAGATCTTTACTAAATGGTTTTGTAATATAATAATCCGCTCCCTCTTCTGTTCCCTTTAATTCCACCTCCTGGGAAGTATGGGCTGTAAGCAAAATAACCGCCAAATGATTCGTATTCTGGTCGGTTTTAATGGCTTTACATAGTTCAATACCGTCCATTCCCGGCATAGTGATATCGGAAATGATCAGCTCGGGCTTTTTATCAAGCATCATTTGCAGGCCCTCTTCACCATTAGAAGCTGTATACACCAGGTAGTTCCGGCCCAGTACCGACGCCACATAGTTCCGTATCTCATTATCGTCATCTACGACCAGGATGGCTTTTTTAGCGGTAAGTACCGGTACTTCGGGAATAAAGGCGGTAGCAGGTTCATCGGCCTCTTCAAAATCATTGGCTTTAATGGTTTCATCGGCTTCCGGTACATCTTCTGTAACCGGAATGTTGGCAAAATGCTCTTTACCTAAGGGCAGCTCTAATGTAAACCGGGTACCCTTATTTAAAGTACTTTGATAAGCAATAGCGCCTTTGTGCATATCAGTAAACTGCTTTACCATATATAATCCAATACCAAAACCCAGCTTTACATGGCCCTGTGCCTGGTAAAACCTTTCAAATATGGCATTACCGGTTCCTTCGGGGATACCTGCGCCGGTATCCTCAATCAATGTTGTTACTATATCCTCATTCCGGCTTACTTTAATGTGGATCTCACCTTCTTTGGGCGTATATTTAAAAGCATTGGCTATAAGGTTATATAGTATGATCTCAACTTTAGCTTTATCCCCATAAAGCGCTATTGGCTCCTCAATGCCCTCTATTGTGTAACGGATATTCCTGGTTTTGGCTTCATGCTTAAAATAATAAAACACCGTATTGCAGAGCCTGCTGAAATCAAATTTTCCTACATGCAGCTCTTCGGCCCCTTCTTCAATTTTCCTGAACAATAACAACTGGTCTGTAAGGCTTAACAAGCGCGTGGCGTTCAGCCCGATCACACGAAGCTCTTCTTTTTCTTCGCCCTGGTACTGGTTCATCAGGTCCTGCACCGGATTAATGATCATGGTAAGCGGGGTTCTGAACTCGTGCGAGATATTGGTAAAGAAAGACAGCCGTTTCTGGTTAATTTCTTTTTCCTTTTCGTTAATCACCCGCTCTGTTTCTCTTTCGGCCTTTTCTTTTTCGTATTCTGCATGGGTCTTTTCCAGCTCGGCACGCTGTACTTCTTTTTCCATACGCTCACTTTCCAGCTCTGCTTTACGCATTTCCTCATCCATCCGGGCCAGCTTCAGCTCATATTTTATTTTAGCCTGGGCCGTTTTATACCGCAGGTAAAGAACAATAAGGCTGCCGATAGAAAGCAGGTATAAAGTGTAGGCCCACCAGGTACGGTACCAGGGAGGCAGCACCCTTATTTTCACTACCGTTTCCTGTGTATTCCAGGTACCTTCGGCATTGGTAGATTTTATGCGCAATGTGTAAGAACCTTCGCGGATATTATTATACGTTACTGCCCGGGAGCTGCCGCTAAGGCTCCAGGTTTTATCCCAGCCTTCAAGGTAATAGGCATACTGGATCTTATTGGGAGCAGAGTATTCAAGTGCAGCAAATTGTATTGATAAAATGGCTTCATTATAAGGAACGGTGAGACCGGCTATGTCGCCATTCTTATTGGTCCTGTAGTCATTATCATCTGAGAGGTCTTTATTATTAACCCTGAGCGAAGTAATAACCACCCGGGGGAAATAGGTTCTGACAGTAACTTTAGACGGGTCAAAAATATTGAACCCGTTATTTCCTCCAAAAACAAGCTCGCCTGATTGTAATTTAAGCGCCGCACGATAGGAGAACTGGTTATTCTGCAAGCCATCCGACTCGTAAAAGCTATTGACTTTTTTTGTTTGGGGATCGAACCTGTTAAGGCCGTTGGAAGTGCTGATCCATAAAAACCCGCCGTCATCTTCCAGGATATTCATTACCGTATTGCTGGAAAGCCCTTCTTCTTCAGAATAACGAGCCGCTATTTTACCGGCCTTCCTGTCGAACAATATAAGGCCACCGCCTTCTGCCCCGATCCAGAAATTACCTTTACTGTCCTCAAAAATAGAACGAACGGTTTTCCCTATATCAAAAAACAGGTGTTTCTTATTTACCCTGTCAATTTTAACCAGGCTGAATGAATTGCCCGCCCAAAGCGCGCCTTCCCTGTCTTCATAAACAGACATCAGGTCGCCCAGGTTCTGGTCAAAAGCCTCAAACCGGTCCAGCGCTTTGTTGTACAGATACAAATGCCCGTTTTCGAATGTGGTAACCCAGAGATCATTTTGCGCATCACGATAAACCCTGATAGCAATTTTGTTCTCATAACCATCGGTATTGATCAGCCTGTAATGTTTAACGCCTCCGCCTTTTGCCAACCGGTTCACACCACCTCCAAAAGTAGCCACCCAGGTATTTTGCTCTGCATCCTGTGTAATGCTGCTAATAATATTGTTGGAAAGAAAGGGTGTTTGATATACGGTAAAATGATCCCGCCTGCTGTTCCATACATTTACGCCACCGCCATCTGTGCCTATCCAAAGACTGCCTTTTGGGTCCTCAAAAAAGGAAGTAATAAAATTGTTAGAGAGTTCCGGATAAAAAGGCCCCCTCCTTATGGTATTAAACATGTTGCCCGAAATGTCAAAAACATTAATACCGCCCTTATTAGTACCTATCCATTTCCGGGATTCTTTATCAATAAAAATGGTTAGGATGGTTTTTGCAGAAACCAACCCGGGTTGCCGGCCCTGCTCTATATTCGATACCTGCCCCGTATGGGTATCCAGCAGATCAATACCTCCGCCATCAGTGCCGATCCACAGTTTCCCTCCGGCATCTGCACTTAGCGCCGTAACATAATTAGCGCTCAGCTTACCATTATCAGCGGTATAGCTGGAAAGAAGGGCTTTTTGAGCAACCGAATATTTATACAGCCCTGTAGAAGTGCCCAGCCATAAATCTCCCTGTTCATCAGCCAGCATCTTATTTACAGGTAGGTTGATAAGTGATACATCCACAGCTTCCAATTGCCTGGTTTTATAATTATACTGATGCAACCCACTGCCCGACACAAATACCCAGGTTCGTTTCTGCCTGTCCATATACATAGCCTGCACAGCGGAAAAAGCGCTTGCACTCCCATCTGTATTCCGTAAAGGCACCTGTATGGCAACCTTTTCATTTTTTAGTTTGACGATAAGCCCTGAGCCGCTGGTTCCTAAAAACATATTTCCCTCAGTGTCTTTCTCTATACTGTTTATATACGCTGTAATACGCGCTTCCTGCTTTGTTCTGTAAGAAAAGCAGTAAACCGGTGTTACCTTATTTGTAACCGGGTTATAAGTAACCGCACCCTGCCCCATACCGATCCACAAATTGCGGTCATCGTCTTCACTTATAGCAGAAATATAATTATGCGGCAGAGACGCAGAATCGTTGATCCAATATCTTAAACTCATAGCCATCATAGCGGTTCAGCCCGTCATAAGTGCCGAACCACATAAAGCCCCTGCTATCCTGGAAAATTGCGCGTACAGAATTATTGGACAACCCCTGAGAGCTGCCCAGGTATTTAGGCTTATAGATTTCCTGTGCACCCGGTACACCAAATAAAAAAATTAAAAAAACAGTTATAAAGAAATGTTTGTGCCACATGGTCAGGCACAAGGTAATAAAAAAGGGCAAAACCGGGTATAATGACGGGTGCAGAACATTTCAATGATGTATATTTACCACAGAAGCGAAGGAATATACAGCGTATTTTGAGGTCATACTCGGCTAAAAAGTTTCTGCGTAAATCTATGGCTTCAGTGAGCTACACCCAGGCCAACCCAATACCTTTATCTCTCACTGACTACACAGAAGATCACAGAAGTTTTTCTGTGCAAGTCTGTGGCTTCAGTGAGCGGCATCCAGCTTAACCCAAAGCCGGGAGAAAATCCCCCGGCATCACAAGTATGAAACAGGTTTGCTTAAGGAACAGGCATCTTATTTGAACCTGTAGCTAATGCCTATGGAAAAGGCTTTATTAGTTGCTTTTGCCCCGTCAGCATCTGTTAAAATGTTGGAAAGCCCCATGCTATAATGGATTCCGGCTCCAAATTTCTTTGTGAAGTGATAATTAAAGCCGCCTCTAAGCCCGAAATCGGATTTAGCCAGCCCCTCTTCAATCTTAGTATATTTTAAGTCTTCATCATCATAATAACTACTGGCAGATGCGTACTGTGACGCAGAGCTGGTACCTCCAAAATCATCATCTTCACCCGGCACTATTTTGCTCTTGCCGTTGAGCAATAATGCTGCATATATGCCTAGTTCGGCTTTTAAATTACTGACAATTTCATACTGTGCGGTAACCGGCAAGGTTATGTAATTCAGTTTAACATTGATACCATTAAGCCCATCACCAGGAAGGAATTTATATCCGAGGGCATTATATTGCAGCTGAGGCTTAATGCTTAGCTTATCTGCGACAGGAAGCTCCGCAAAGAGGCCTGCCAGTGGCCCCAGCATACTTTTAGGCTTGTCCCAAACATCGGTTTTGTACGACACATTGCTTATATTTAAGCCTGCTGTTACACCAAAGTGAACTTCCTGGGCATACATAAACATATATAAAGCCAGTGATGCAAATGTTGTGATAATTTTTTTCATGATATTGAAGTTTGATTTTTAGTGTAATACTGAATTCGGATTTTCGGATCAGGAATTGCCTTATCCTGATTTTTTTATATATCGTAATCACTCTCAGCAGGTCATCATCGTTTAAAAAAATTACTGTAACTCAACTCTCAGGAGCAATTGTTCCCTCTTTCACTAAATTTTATTAGCTTGCTTAATAAATTAGCTACTGCAGATGAAAAAAGATGAAATACCACAAGACGATGGAGCACTCGGCCGTATAGCCAGGGAAGTTACCTATGTGGTAGGCGAAGATGGCAAATATGAAACAGCCCAAAGCACCGGCTGGGATGTTAAAACCGAAGCGCTCCATGTTGCCTGGGACGAAGTAGAAAGAAAAATAGAAGCTGCCAAAGAAAAAGTACTGCACGGAACGGCCAGTCCTGTCTTATACTATATGGAGAAAAAAATAATGGATTTGGCCATTTTATCATCGTATACCGGCTTTTGGAAATGGACTATTAAACGGCATCTCAAGCCCTCTGTATTTAAAAAGCTTCCGGAAGAAAAGCTGAAGAAATATGCTGAGCTTTTTGAAGTAAGCATAGCTGAACTAAAGCAGCCATTTGAATAATAATTGTTCATGGCAAATGGTTCATTGTTCATAGATTTACCTTTTCAAAAAATCTATCATATACTATATTGGAAACTACAAATTATACCGAAGCCCCGAATCCGCCCTTCGGAGAATTGAGGAGCCACTTTCATCACTTACAGGCAGCCCATTGCGAGAACGGTGTTACCACGGCTTTATTACAACACTATGGCGTTCATAAACTAACAGAACCGCTGGCTTTTGGCATGGGATCGGGATTGTTTTATATCCAGTTGCCTTTTATGAAGGTAAATGGCGGCCCGGCCATATCGTTTCGTACCATGCCGGGGTTGATATTCAAGCGTACCTGTACGGCGCTGGGTATACCGGTTACCCGAAAAAAATATGGGTCGCCGCAAAAAGCCATGCAGGAGCTGGATGAGCGTCTTGCTGCGGGAAAGCCAACAGCCTGCCAGGTAGGTGTATTTTATTTAACCTACTTTCCAAAAGAATACCGCTTTCATTTTAACGCCCATAATTTGATCGTGGTAGATAAGCAGGGCGATGACTATATCATCAGCGACCCCATCATGGAAACGCTGGTATCTATGAACCACTATGAACTGCAGCGCGTGCGTTTTGCCAAAGGTGCTTTTGCCCCACGCGGACAAATGTATTATCCCGGCGATAATCTTGCCGAAGCAACAGACGTACAAATCCGCAATGGCATCATTACCGGCATCAAACGTAATTGCCGCGATATGCTCATGATACCCGGTTTTTTTGCAGGAGTAAAAGGTATTGCCTATACGGGCCGCCAAATTAAAAAATGGAAAAACAAGCTCGGTGATGAAAAAGCCCGTACCTACCTGGCCCAGCTGGTACGTATGCAGGAAGAAATCGGCACCGGCGGTGGTGGTTTCCGGTTTATTTATGGCGCCTTTTTACAACAGGCTCATGCCTATCTGCCCATTGATGAGCTATTGAAGGTATCGCAGCAAATAACGGCTACCGGCGACAAATGGCGCGATGCAGCGATACAGGCCTCCGGTATTTATAAAGGACGCCTCGGTACACAGGCGGATTATGATAATATGGGCGACCGGCTTATTGAAATTTCAGAGCTGGAAAAAAAAGCATTTAAAGAACTGCGGGAAGCTATAAAAAAGGCGAAATAGTTAACGGTTTCTCGGTTTCTCCTTTGTGTCATTTCGGCTTATAGACCGTTTATGCAAAAGATATTTATTTTAATATTATCGTTTTTTGTTTTGAAGGCCGCCTGCTCTCAAACCCAACTTACAGAGCAGGTAGCGGTACAGCTTAGCAAAATGCCCCTGCATTGTATTCCAGCCGAATTTCCTAATAAGACCTCTCATTTAAGCGATGGCCCGGCCGATGCCCGTTTGCTGCCACATGAGCTGCACCCGGTATTTTATGGCTGCCTCGACTGGCACAGCAGTGTACACGGACATTGGATGCTGGTAAGACTTTTGAAATTATTTCCACAGTTACCCGGCAGCGATAGCATTATTGCTCTTTTAGATCAATCCTTTCAACTTCCGAAAATGCAGCAGGAAGCCTCCTATTTTGGTAAGTACACTGCCTCCAAAGGATATGAACGCACCTATGGCTGGGCATGGCTGCTAAAACTGGATGAAGAGCTGCTTGCATGGAACCATCCCCTGGCTGAAAAATGGCATGAGGCTATACAACCGCTTACACAGAAAATTGAAGCACTCTGGAAAGAATTTCTACCCAAACAAACCTACCCCAACCGTACCGGGGTGCATGGCAATACTGCTTTTGGATTATGCTTTGCGCTGGACTGGGCCAGGGCTAAAAACGATACGGCTTTTGAAAGCTTAATCATTCATCGCGCTAAGGATTTTTATTTTGCCAACACCATGATCCCTGCCTACCTGGAGCCTGATGGCTCAGACTTCTTTTCTCCAAGCCTTATGGCGGCTGACCTGATGCGCCGCATTTTGCCGCAGGCAGCATTTGTAAAATGGCTGAATACATATTACACTGCTGCCGGTATAAAACGTATTTGTACAATGCCTGCTGTCAGCGACCGTAACGATTACCAGATCGTACACCTGGATGGCCTGAGCTTTAGCCGCGCCTGGTGCATGAAAGGCATTACCGGTAAACTGCCCGCCGGCCATCCTTACAAAAAGACCTTTAGTGCTGCTGCGCAGCAATTTTTAAACACATCTTTACCCCAAATATTTAACGGCGGTTACGGAGGTGAACACTGGCTGGCTTCATTTGCCGTATATGCTTTATCAGTAAAATAATTCTTTTCAATACTTTCGTTTAAATGAATGCAGTTAAGATAGAGCAACTTTCTTTTAATTATAAAGGCCAGGCCTCACTGATAAGCCATTTATCGCTTACCATTGGAACCGGTGAAAGGTTTGGCATTTTTGGCCCTAACGGCGCTGGAAAAACCACCCTGATGAGCCTTATAACAGGACTGCTTCCATATAAGCAGGGAAGCATTAAAATATTTGACAAAGAAGTAGCCCTCGATAAAAAAGAGGTGAATAAGATGATAGGGCTGGTACCGCAGGATTTCTCTTTTTACGAAGATCTGAGCCCGGCTGAGAATATGGAGTTTTTTGGCGCCTGGTATGGTTTAGATGCCGCCACATCGAAGCAGCGCACCAGGGAGCTTTTAAAAGTAATGGGACTGGAAGAGGTTGCAAATATGCCGGTAAAATCTTTTTCCGGCGGTATGAAACGCCGGGTGAACCTGGCGATCGGGGTTATGAATGACCCGAAAGTTTTGTTCCTGGATGAGCCTACGGTAGGTGTTGATGTTCAATCAAGAAACGCTATTATCTCTTTTTTAAAACATATTAACCAAACAGGCACTACCCTTATTTATACATCGCACCAGTTGGGAGAGGCTGAAGACCTGTGTAATACGGTTGCGCTTTTTGACCAGGGGGCTATTATTGTAAAAGATTCGCTTGACAGCCTGTTAAAGAATCACAAACAGCAGGGACTGGAGGGATTGTTCCTCGAGCTGACCGGCAGGGCTTACCGCGATTGATCTTTATGATATAATTTCGCCGGAAAAAGTTCGCCCACACTGCCGGCAGATGAAAAAATTCATGAAATTTTATTCTCTTCACTATTTTGGCAGATTATTTGTGTTACCTTAGAAACGATTAATAACCGATTAAAAAATAATTTATGAATAAGCTAATTACAGGATTTGCATTAGGTTTGATAGTGGGTATTCTTTATGCTCCTGATAAAGGAACGTATACACGCAGAAGAATCAGTGATAAAGGCAATGATCTGAAAAACCAGTTTGCAGATTTTATTGACAGTATGGCTGCCAAATTTGAGCATACTGCAGATGAAATAGAAGATTATGCTAATATAAAAACAGAAAATATACGTTCAGAAGCTATTTAGCAGGAACTTAACTATTGAGCCTTATATTAATAAAAGCTGTCCGCAGGGGCAGCTTTTATTCTAGGTAAGCCGGTACCTTTTACCCGGCAGATGCTGAATAATATTTTGCATTTCCAGGTTAAGGATACAAACCGCAACGGTGCTGCTGCTCAGGCCGCTTTGCCCGTTAATTTCATCTATGCTCAATTCGCTCTTTTCGGTTAGCAGGCTCACGATTATTTTTTCTTCCCCGGTTAAATTGATAAAAAGCTGTTTTGTTGTATTCTTATGGATTTTTTTAGGGCTGATCCATCCCATCGTCTGCAATAGTTGTGTAGCATCGGTAAGTAAAATAGCATTATTGGTTTTGATAAGATGATTGCAGCCGCTGCTCTTTTTATCCGTAACTCTCCCCGGGTAGGCAAATACATCCCTGTTATAACCATTAGCCAGCTCCGCTGTGATCATGCTTCCGCCTTTTACATCTGTTTCCATTACAATGGTAGCATCGCTCATGCCGGCTACTATGCGGTTGCGGCTGGGAAAGTTATGCCGGTCTGGCTTTGTTTTACTCCTGAACTCAGTAAGCAGTCCACCGTTTTTTATCATCTCCTTGGCCATTTCGGTATGGGAGGAAGGGTAAATCTTATCAAGGCCATGGGCCAGCACTCCTACTGTTGTTCCCTTGTTTTTTAAAGTCGCTTTATGCGCTGCAGAATCGATACCATAAGCCAGGCCACTTACCACCAGCACACCTGATGAAGCAAGCCCTTCGATCAGCTTTTCGGTTTCTGCTTTGCCATAATCGGTATGGGTGCGTGAGCCTACAACAGCCACTATTTTAGGCTGATTCAAGTCGGCATGACCGCGATAATACAATAGGGTTGGCGCATCGTAACAGTTTAATAACCGCTGCGGGTAAGCAGGATCTTTTATAAATAAGGGCTGGATTTTATATTTCTCAATAAAGGCCAGCTCTTTTTCGGCGGCAGTAAAATCGTTAAAGTTTTTGATACTCCTGATCCTTATTTCACCCAGCCCCTCTATTTTTTCAAGCACGGAGATCCTCGCTCTGAATATTTCTTCCGGTTCAAAATATGCTAACAGGTTACGGGCCTGCACACAGCCAATATGAGGGATAAGCGTTAATGCGATCTGGTATAAAAGCGGGTTTTTCATGCTATAGGTTGCCCCAAAATTAGCACCTATTAATAAAAAAACCTCGTAAATAGCCATACAACCGGTGCAGCAAATAATACAGAATCAAACCTGTCTAAAAAACCGCCATGTCCCGGCATAATACGGCCACTGTCTTTTACACCCGCCATCCGCTTTAATTTGGATTCGAACAGATCTCCAAAAGTACCGGAAACGGCAGTAATAGTGCTTATGATGGCCCCGGGCACCGCAAGGCTCCATTCCACTTTCTTAAAAAAAATAAGGGAAAACAGCAGCCATGTAAATGATGCGCTTAGTAGGATTCCGCTAAGGGTGCCTTCCCAGGTTTTTTTGGGCGATATTTTGCTTAGAGGTGTTCTACCGATAGCTGAGCCCGCGAGGTAAGCCATAGTGTCGTTGATCCATACGCTGCCGATAATGAACAGTACCACAAAGTGGTCCAGCTGCACCGGTACACGATGCCCGGGAGCAGAAAGATTAAGCAATAAGCCGGCAGGAAGCGCTGTGTAAACCAGTCCTGCCAAAAGCCCAAGCAATAACTTTTTTGAGATCCTTTCAGTTTTAAAAATGCCCCAGGTGAATAAAACAATGCCTGCTGCTGCAAATGGGAGCACAAAGCTTTTTTGAACACTGTAGGCTCCTATCTGCAAATCGCTGCCGGTAAGCAGTAAAAGTACATGGTAACCCAGCAGCCCGCCGCCAAGCTTAATATAAGGGTGTATGGCAGCATCAATAATTTTTTCTGCCAGCCTGCAATATTCCCACCAGCACCCAAAGTAAATAACAGAAATCAACAGGAACAGGCTCCAGTTACTATATAACAGGCCGAACATCATGATGGCTACAAAAATCAGCGCTGTAAAAGCCCTCGTCCAGAAAGTGCCCCAGTTAAATGCCATTTGCCGGTATTGATGGTGGTTGAGCGCTTTGTTTATACCGAATAAGCAAAAGTACAATAACGGGAACAGCAATAAATCCTAAATAGCTGCCCTCTTTATCGTTTAAAATTTGCTGCATGGATTTACCGTTTGCTTTTTGGATGTACATTACCAGCACTGCAGCCGCATTATTAATAAAATGCGCCAGGATGCTCAGCCATAACCTGCCGCTGTACTGGTACAATAAGCCCAATACAATACCCAGCGCCACCCTCGATAAAAAGCCATAAACCGAAAAATGCACCGCACTGAAAATAATGCTTACCACAATAACGCTCATCCACAGTTTTCCGGTGCCTCTGTACATATAATTCTGTAATCCGCCCCTGAAAAAAGCCTCTTCGCATACTGCGGGTACCAGCGCCAACACTACCATTGAAAGTAAAAGCTCAGGAACGGAGTTTAAATTAATAAGCGCCGCAGCTGCTTTCGCATATTCACTTTCCATCCTGTCAAACATGATCCGCCAGTTAACAGGAAAAGGAAGTTTATAGGTAAAATATCCCAGCGCTCCGCTTAAAGCCAGCCCGGCCGCAATAATGAGAACCGTTAGCAGTAGCTGCCGGGCAGTAATAATTCCCCTGAAACCCGTTAAGGTAACCGGCTGATGGCTCAGGCGCGATGCCGTAAATAAAACAGGTAATAAAAATCCAAACAGCGCTGAAAAAGTTTGCATCACCTGCATTTCCCTCAAAAAAGCAGGGTCAGTAATCAGTTGCTGTAAATTTTCTGTTATAAATGTAACACTCTGGCCGCTCATTGCCGCCGCTACCGGAATGGCAATAATCCCGCCTAAAATAGTTCCCCCTACCCCAAATGCGGCCAGCATAAAAAAACCGGCCAGGTAAGATACACCCTTTTCACTCAAATTGCTGCGCTGGTTCCCTGGTAAGTTACTGTTCGGATCGTTTGTCATCATGTTAAAAATAGTACGTATTTTTGCAGGCTCAAAAATAAGCGTTATAACGCTCTTATTTTCGATTTATTAATTATTGGCTGAGCAGCAGCACTACTATCATCGTATTTGCCATGCTCGTTTTATCGTCCCGGTTATATGGCATCAGGAATAAACATAAACGATCTTTTTAAAAATCCTGCCTGGGCAGAGGGCTTCCCCCTGCTGCTGGCGCCTATGGAAGATGTAAGCGACCCTCCTTTCCGCGCGGTTTGCAAAGATAATGGCGCCGACCTGATGTACACCGAATTCATCAGTAGCGAAGGTTTGATACGCGATGCCATTAAAAGCCGCCGTAAGCTGGATATTTTCGACTACGAACGTCCTATCGGCATACAGATATTTGGTGGCGATGAGGAAAGCCTTTCCCTTGCCGCAAAAATCGTGGATGTTACGCAGCCCGATCTTTTGGACATCAACTTTGGCTGCCCGGTAAAGAAAGTAGCATTGAAGGGAGCAGGCGCCGGGGTGCTGAAAGATGTGGATCTAATGGTACGTCTTACGGAGGCCGTTGTTAAAAGCACCGCTCTTCCGGTTACGGTAAAAACCCGCCTGGGCTGGGATGAAACCATGCTGAATATTGAGGAGGTGGCAGAGCGACTGCAGGACGTTGGCATTAAAGCATTGGCTATTCATGGCCGTACCCGTTGCCAGATGTATAAAGGCGAAGCAGACTGGACGCTGATCGGTAAAGTAAAAAATAATCCCCGCATTAAAATCCCCATTTTTGGTAACGGGGATATCGACAGTCCGCAAAAAGCGGTTGAGTATAAGAACCGTTACGGTGTGGATGGCATCATGATTGGCCGTGCAGCCATTGGCTATCCGTGGATATTCAGGGAAATAAAGCATTTTTATCAGACCGGTGAGTTACTGACGCCGCCAACTGTAGAAGAACGCGTAAACGTAGTGCGCAAGCATTTGCATAAGAGCCTGGAATGGAAGGGCCCGGTAGTGGGCATTAACGAAATGCGCAGGCATTATGCCAACTATTTAAAGGGCCTGCCTAATATTAAAGAATACCGAAGCAAGCTGGTTACCCTAAACCAACCGGAAGCAATTGAGAAGATACTGGACGATATCATAGTGCGTTATTCGGGTTATGAAATCGCGGCTGCGCCTATTGAACTGGTGAACTATCATGAGAAGTGCCCGGTGAATTAAGGCTGGAATAACTGTACCACACTTTAGGCCGTTTAATCCTCATTTTAACGAAAAGAATAGCTTTATTATGTTACAAGGGTGTTGCATTGCAATTAGACTTAACGTCCTGATAATTATAAAATAGTTGTTATGAGAAATAGGATCCTAATAGCCCTGGCATTTTGTATTTTAATTATTGCCCACTCTTGTAATAAATCTCAAGGAACAATAAAACAAACCAAACAATGTATTGAAAATGCTGCCGCTCCTTTTAAATCAGAAATCATAGTTGATATTTGCAACACAGAAGTTTGTAGTAAGTATATTGAAATATGGAAAGAATTGTTTAAAAAAGAAAACAATATTAATGATGAATTCTTTAACAAACATATAAGCCTTTACGGAGCAAAGGAGGTTTCACCAAGTTACTTAAGGGTTTTTTATACTTTCAATATTAATTACGCGACCAAAAATGCCTCTGATATATTTTACATCAAATCATCAGACGGTACTTTTCTTTTAAAAGAAGATATCATAAAAATGAAACAATTTGGTATATCAAAAATTTCAAACATCAACAATCTTTACTTTAATACTTATGAAGCAGCCTACAACGCCGCTCTGAAAAAAACTAATGTAACCGGCCTGTGTTTTGAAGGGTACTCATTTGATGGCGGTAATACAGGTACAATTATTATGAACTTGTCAGGCCGATTTATTGCAGACAGCAACAGATGTATTTCTTCAAGCGTTAATTTACACACCGGCGCTATATCTATTAGTGAAGGGAGCTGCTATCCCATGACCTTGGAGAAAAGAACTATATAAACCTGGTATTGTATCTTGTTTCCCTGCCTGACACTGGTTCAATAATGCCGGGAGTCCTTGCAGGAGATCGGGCTAAGTGAAAAATAATTTGTCATGTCGTTAGTACCTGTCTTCCTATGATGAGTTTCACTTTCAACCAATACCCGATTTAATGAGCGCATTGTAACAGCCTTAAAAGCCAAAGGGCTGACTTATTATTCGTTTTACAGCGATGATACAGGCATTCTCTCTAAATATCTATTAATAGCATATGGTCCGCTGGGAAAAAAGGATATTTATTTCAGGGGCACCATTCATAAGGCAGTGGTAAAACATGAAAGCGGTAAAGAGACCGCTTTTTATACCGCTCATCTGCAATATACCAAAGCTGCCAATTATCTCCCCAGGGCGTATGATGCTGATACCTGGAAAAAAATGCCGGCACCGGTATTGAGCGTTGATTCGGTCATACAAAATAATAAGCGCTCTACAAGGGACGAAGCAATAGTGGCATTTATTAAAGATGCCAGCCAGGAAACCAAAAAAGGCCGGCTGGTTTTCCTGGGAGGCGATTTTAACGAGCCCTCCCACCTGGACTGGACCAAACGCACCAAAAACCTTTTTGATCACCATGGCCTGATTGTTCCCTGGAATAATACGATCTCTTTACAAAAGACTGGCTTTATAGATGCCTACCGGAAACAATTCCCAAATGAAGTTAGTCATCCCGGGTTTACATTTCCGGCCTATATTACTACTGTGCCGGTAAAAAAGCTGGTTTGGGCGCCAGACGCGGATGAAAGAGACCGTATTGATTTTATTTTTTACAGGCAAAACAAAGCTCTCCGCCTAAAAGATGTCACGATTGTAGGGCCTAAAGAATCTATACTTAAAGGCCAGCCCGTTACAGAAGCAACCAAAGATCCGTTTTTGTTACCCTATGGAAATTGGCCCACCGACCATAAGGCGCTGCTAGCCGATTTCGTTATAAAAAAGTAGTGGTGGGATCTCTACATCTTTTGCAGCTGTACTTTTGAAAGGATTTTTAAAAATTAGTAGCGCCAAATTGAAAATTTTCTATACTTTTGCCCTCCTTAAAACAGGAAGCGTTCTTTTTAAGATATTATTTTTACCGCTTTGCGGTAAGGGTCCTATAGCTCAGTCGGTTAGAGCACCTGACTCATAATCAGGGGGTCCCTGGTTCGAGCCCAGGTGGGACCACAAAATAAAGCATCTGCCCACGCAGGTGCTTTTTTCATTTAACCTGTTTAACCACACTACATTGTCCGCCTGTTATATTCTTTATAGTAAAAAGCTTAATAAGTATTATGTAGGAGCTACCAGCACTGATGCTACTGAGCGACTGAACAAACATTTCTCAGGCTATTATGCAGGTAAGTTTACATCGATAGCTGATGATTGGGAATTATTTTTAGAAATACACTGTTTACAGGTAACGCAGGCTTTTAAAATTGAAACTCATATTAAGCGAATGAAAAGCCGGAAGTATATTGAAAATCTCAAACGTTATCCCGATATAATAAATATGTTGCTCGAGAAATACTCATAATCAGGGTGCCGATAGCTATCGGCACTGGTTCGAGCCCAGGTGGGACCACAAAATAAAGCATCTGCCCACGCAGGTGCTTTTTTCATTTAACCTGTTTAACAACACTACATTGCCCGCCTGTTATATTCTTTACAGAAAAAACGTTACTATACAACGAAAAACCGGCTCACCAGATATATTACCGGTTATTATGATTTATATCGCAAACTGAAGATTGGATATTGCTCTTGGAAAGAGTGCATGCGCATGTAAAAGCGGCTTGGAGAATTACTTCTATCCGGCAAATGAAAAGCGGAAGTCTATCAGAGGCTTGAATTTAATAGGTGTTGGCCACGTAATCCATACATCACATGTTTATTATTACCCTATCTTTATCTTTAATAATAATTCCCTGCCCATGCAAAAAATTTTCCTTTTAATTACTTTTTTATCCGTACTTACAAACCTGTCCTGCCAAATGACCACATCAAAAAAGGCAAAAACTTATACCAACCCTTTGCCGGTTAAATTTGGCGATCCTTATGTGCTGCGTGCATCTGATGGAAAATATTACATGTATGGTACAGGGGCCGGTGCCAAAAACGGCTTTGCAGCCTATTCTTCCGAAGATCTAACAGACTGGAAGTGGGAAAAGCAGGTTTATTTTGGCAATAACGAAAACGGTTGGGGCGAACATTCTTACTGGGCGCCTGAAGTGTATGAGCGTAATGGCAAATATTATATGTTCTACAGCGCTCACTGGAAAGTAAACCCCGGCAATGAAGAAGAAAATTTTAAAATCGGTGTGGCCGTAGCCGACCAACCAACAGGACCTTTTATTGATATGCAAAACAAACCCATCTTTGATCCTGGCTACCCTGTTATTGATGCCAACGTACTGTTTGCGGAAGATGGTAAAATCTATCTGTATTATTCCAGATGTTGCTATAAACATCCTGTAGAAAGCGAAGTGGCTACATGGGCACGAAAAAAAGGATGGTATAAGGAAATTGAGGAAAGCTGGGTGTATGGGGTGGAAATGAAGCCCGACTTCAGTGGTATAATTGGCGAGCCGGTATTATTATTACGCCCACCGGTAAAGATGAACGATAAACAGGCCGGGTGGGAAAGCCAATCCGTTACTTCTAAAGAAGTGAACCGCCGCTGGACAGAAGGTTCTTATATTTTTAAAAAAGGAGACACTTATTATATGATGTATTCGGCTAATTATTTTGGAGGAAAGAATTATGCTGTAGGATATGCTACATCAAAAAATCCACTCGGGCCTTTTAAAAAAGCAGCAAACAATCCTGTTTTGCAAAAGAATACTGCAACAGGCGGCATTGTTACCGGTACCGGCCACAATAGCATTACCTACTCGCCTGACGGAAAAACCATGCTATGCGTATACCACGGCCGTACGAGCCAAACCGGCGACGAGCGGGTAGTATTTATTGATAAAATGACCGTCTCTGAAAACGGGATCTTAACAGTTGAAGGGCCAACGACAGATCCGCAGCCAGCTCCCTAAAGCTATATGAATTACTTCTTTTCAGAATTAATTTCCTTTATGCGCTGTTGCATTTCTTTTAATAAAAGCGGGTAAGCGCCTTCCGGCATATTTCCATGATCATAGCCATCCAGCTCAAAGAGCTGCGTTTGTTTATGTCCTGCCAGCTGCATCATCCGATACCAGTAAGCATTCTCCTCATAACGCCCAAACAGCTCCAGTTCCCTGTCGCCTGTGATCAATAGGGTGGGTGGCGCATCCTTCCTCACAAAATACAACGGAGCCATAGAATCGATCACCGGCCGCAGAGGATCAATACCCCGTTCCTTTCTTACAGTAAAATGCGTTATGGCCTGCCCGCTAAAAGGAATTAAAGCGGCTACACGGTTGGCATCAATAGTATATTTTTCGAGGTAAGCTTTGTTTAGCGTAACCATTGATGCCAGGTAGCCACCGGCCGAATGCCCGGACAAAAAAATAAGCTGTTCACTTCCTCCATATCGGTTTATGTGATTAAATACCCATGCTACTGCGGCTGCGGCATCCTCAATATATGTCGGTGCTTTTACTTTGGGAGATAAGCGGTATTCTACTGTAGCGATGGCGTATCCTTTATTCTTCAAAGGTTCGGGCAAATCGCGATGGCCGCCCGTAATACCGCCACCATGAAACCAAACGATGGTAGCGAAATTTTTTATTCCTTCAGGATAATAAAGGTCCAGCACACACATGGAATCTTTATAGCTATCGCCTTTATATGCTGTTTCGGGATAATATTTAATATTCTTAACTGTTTTATAGGCAGGCTGTGCAAAAGCGGCAGTATAGATCAGCGTGATACATAAAAAGAAGGTTATTTTTTTATTCATAAGTATGCAAAGTTAGTTCATCAGCCGGTTTTGTCTTCTGAAAATAATAAAACCGGCAAAGAACACAGGAATATAAAATGAAACACACTGGTCACCCCTGGCTTATTTATTTTTGATGATTGGAGGCCCTACCACCATCCGTTTCAGATTATATAGGCGCGCCCCCCTTACTTTATTGTAAACGCAATACACTATAAGCACTTTTCTTACACCGGAACCAGTAAACTATGGGTGCTTCCTACAAAAATACCAAGCGTATCGTTTCTCACAATTAATGCAATGCTGTATACTGCCTTCTATCCGATAAGTAGCGGCAAGTTTTATATATTTCCAGGATTATTGTTATCAATAAAGCTGTATAGATACGCCTATCTGAACGCTTTTGGAGTTCAGATAGCAATTAGTTCTACATCTGTTTGTTATAAATATGTGATCGCTTATTTTAGCTTATTCAACTGAAGCTGCTGTATCACCATTTTATCCGGCGATTGTATGCTGATATCGGTAAACGGTGTGGTTGGGAAAAATATTCCTGTCATCACACTTAACCCGTTATCTGCAAATAATTCTGCTGATGCCACATCAATCACCAGGGTTACGTTCATTTCTTTATTATTTGACAAGCGTGGCGCAACATGCTTTCTTGCAAAACCTTTTTCAAACGAAGCAGCACCGCTTTTGGTACGGTCGATAAAATACTGGTTCGCTTTGGCATCAAAACCAATCACTACCTGCTCACCTTTTGCATTAGATAAAACAATGTCAAATGATTTTGCGTTACCGGTTGTGAAGCTTAACATAGCAGCGCCATCCAGCTTTCCTGTTTTTTTAGTGATATCAAAGCTACCTGCTTTTATATTTTTTAGTGTAGCGCTTTGGGGAACCGCGGTCTTTAATTCTTTTACCGGTTCTGAAGCAAGAAGGTATGCATTACCGCTTTTTACCAGTTTCAGCTCCCTTGCAATGGTGGTAGCGCTGCGCCAGTTTTGGGTAGGCACCAGGTTGGCATATTGCCAGTTGCTCATCCAGCCGATCAATAGTTTACGATCCCCGGTATTGCTCCACGTAACGCCGGCATAATTATCCGGGCCGTAGTCCATCCAGCGGGTTTGGGTATCAAAAGGGTTAAAAGCCGAACCGTCAAAATCTCCCACGAAATATTGCGTGGCCGATCCTCCGTTAGGTCCGCCGGGATTTATATTTACAATTAATACCCATGCCTGTTTGCCATCCACGGTAAAAGGGATCAGGTCCGGGCATTCCCACACACCACCATGCGCGCCGATATTTTTCCCGAATTGGCTTTCTTCTTTCCAGCTTTTCAGATCAGGTGAGGAATAAAAAGTAATATGGTCTAAGGTAGCCAGGGTCATGATCCATTTTTGAGCAGGCTCGTACCACATCACTTTAGGGTCGCGAAAATCGCGGATGCGGGGGTTAGGCAGTACAGGATTGCCCTTGTATTTGGTCCAGGTTTTCCCCTCGTCTAAGCTGTAGGCAATACTTTGGGTTTGATAGGTCTCAAAGCCTTCCTTTTCTATGGCATGGCTGTGATTGGTATAAATAGCCACCATGGCATTTTTACCAAAACCGGCAGTATTGTTTATGTCTATTACGGCGCTGCCGGAAAAGATAGTACCCAAAGCATCGGGGTATAAAGCAATAGGCTGTTCTTCCCAGTTTACCATGTCGGTGCTAATGGCATGGCCCCAATGCATAGGCCCCCAAACAGTACTGTCGGGGTTGTGCTGGAAAAACAAATGGTAGGTGCCGTTATAATATACCATTCCGTTGGGATCATTCATCCAGCCTTTTTTGGGGGTGAAATGAATGAGCGGGCGGTGTTGCTCTGTATGGGCCTCTGTACCAGTCTGGCACCATAAAGCCTGGAAATGAATAAAGGAGATAAATAGCAGCAACCATTTTATTTTTGGAATCATAGCATTTCGTTTAAATAGTTCAAAAGATATTCCTACCAGATACTTTTTAGTTCATATACTTCGAGGCCGGAGACCTGAATCGTTCCACCTTTCGCGGATAATGACAGGGAGCGGTTACTATCCTCAATATTAATATTGACCGGCATAAACAAGAGTCCGTTGTTTGCAAATATTTCAAGCCCTGTTCTGTCAGCATATATCAGCAATCTAAGTTTACCATTCTGTAATGGCGCCGGCGCTTTTACACCATCTACGACCAGTTGCTGACTGGCTACATCATAGATAACAGCTACTCCGCGGATAGTAAGGTTTACTTCTTTAGCTTTTCCCGGTGTAATTTCCATGTGTAATTCCGCCAGTTCAATGCTGATGCTTTTTAATGGATTGTCGCTGTTTTTTTTGAGCGTTTTACTGCCGATTTTGTAAGCCTTCCCGCTGCGAAGATTTTCAACCTCCTTCACGGGCATGCGTGTAAGCCTGATCCCTTCCGGTGTTTTTACCAGCTTGTGTTCTAATGGTAAGCTCATAGATTGATTAAACGTCATATCGTCTTTCGCCGTGTTGGTGCGCCACCATCCTATTTCAATACGGCGCCCGGCAGGTTCGTCACTAAAGGTTTGAGGTGCATAAAAATCACGTCCATGCTGGTTTTGCAATTTCCTTTCCTCTTCAGTAAAAGTAGTACCGTCAAAGCTGCCGATAGCATACTCGGTATTAGCGCCGGTAAGTACCCATTTTTTTATACCATTCATGCCCTGCACAGGAAGTTCATAAAATTCGGGACATTCAAAAAGATAACGGTCATTACCTATACCGCCATAGGTAATGCTGGCAGGTGTCCAGTTCTTAAGATCCGGTGAAGTAAGGAATTGCATACTGTGCTGTTCATTATTACCCCGTTCTACCCATACCACCATTACCCATTTTTTTGTTGGTTCGTGCCAAATCACTTTGGGATCCCGGTTATCTTTATTAATACGCGGCACCACAGCTTTGCAATAATTATGAAAAGTACGGCCATCGGTACTCCAGCTCATGTATTGGCCCCAGCCACGGGCACCCGTGTGAAACAGTACCATTGCGGGTTTCCCGTTTTCACCCAAACCGCTGGTATTGTTTTTATCTACAACTGCTCCTCCGCTGAATACAGGCCCGCCCTGATCGGGATGTATAGCATCATCCAGTTCAGTCCAGTGCACCAGGTCTTTACTAACGGTATGCCCCCAGGTCATATTACCCCAGTTCCGTCCATAAGGGTTGTGCTGAAAAAACAGGTGATATTCACCGTCAAAATACACCATACCGTTAGGATCGTTGGTCCAACCGCGTTTAGGGGAGAAATGGAACTGCGGCCGCAGTTTCTCTTTGTATTCATTTGTATTCGTGTCTTCATTACTTTGTATCACAGGATCGAATACTTTTGATGTGGCGGCAACCTTATCCACTCTTAATTCTATTGATTTACCCTTCCATTCGTCAATACGCATATACGCATACCAGTCAGGCTTTTCTTCGGCTAGCTCCATGTCCCAGAAACGGGTATTGATACCATCTACCCATAATTCAAGGTTCCTTTTGGGAGCGCCATTCTTAACAGGCAATACCAGGTATTTTTGAGTCGCTGTAAAATAAGTACTGATATTTTTGGTAGCAGGCTGGTCCTGCGTAAATCCATATATAAAAGCAGATACCAGCAGGTATGTTTTCAGTAATCTTTTGATCATCTTTTATACCTTTTAAATAGTTTTTGTTTAAGAGATAGCTTGTTATTATTTACGCTCATCGTGCGCACCTTCAAAACCATACCAATAAGTGGTCGCTGCAGCATCGATCGTTCCTCCATCCCAACTGAGCATTTCCATATCAAACGAAAATGCTTTTGTAAATGGAATGGCATCTAAGTTCCTTGTTCTGGTAAAAGTATTATACCCTTTTGAAGAAGGGTTATCCGCCCTGGGCGCATTGGCAAAAGGAGTCTGGTACAGTACCACGGGCGCCCATGAAGTATTGTAGTAATCTTCAAGCCCGGTTCCAAATTCAGAAGGGAATTTTTCATTATCAACATAAGCTTTGGCATCGCCCTCTCCATACCAGGTGTTCATATGATTGTTGACTGACAAAGTATTCCCCATATATATACCTTTACCTACGATAGCTGCAAAGTTCCAGTCAATGGGCGCTGCAGCATCTTCTGCAGCTACTTTTGTTACATCATAATCCCATTTGGCATCTTTAATATTTTCTTCATACTTATAGCTTGCATGAAAATACATGGACGATGCGTCCCATTTAAAAGCGCCAACTATTACAGACGCGTTCAGACTGATATTAAAATCATTTTTATTGATAAAAGATATTTTTGCAACCTTCCTGTAGGGCATTACCCAGCGACTGATTAAGCGGCCATCCTCTGTTAAATCCCTGTACCAGCTTTTTATCTTCCGGCCTCCGTACCCGCTGCCAATAAAATCTCCGAGCGGGCACATTACGGTTTGATGATCATCGAACATTATCTTTAAAAATACGGAACGCCACATCTTTTCAGTATCAGCATTACTAACTGCACTTAATTTTGCTGTTACAGAACGGATGGCGTTTGCACCTCCTGGTAAGGATATGGTTATTTCTTTACCAGGAGCCAATAGCCGCTTTATTACCACCTGCTTACCTGTTGGAACAGGGGGGCTCCAAAGCAATGCTTCCGCTTTGTCAATTTCTTTTTTATACTTTGTTAGCTGGCTTAAACTGAATGTTTCTGTTCGGGTGCCGGGAACATAAGTCCTGTAATTGATCTGGTAATAGTGCGGCGTTTTCATATTCGCACTGTCTGCAAATTGCCAGGTAACCTTACAATGCTTTTGATAAAGCAAAGGCAGGTATAGTGTATTGCCGCCTTTGCCATCCGGCTCATAACTGCTGTGCGGATTTAACAGCGCTGGCCCTAATTGAAATCCTTTCATTAAATCAAAACCGGGTATCTGCACTGAGGCTTCTGGTTCATTATCAAAATAAAAACGCATGATCCCCTGCTTCGCAAGTGTGGTTAACCAAAAACGGACAATAGCGCCCGGGCCATCAGCGTCCATCATTACATATTCAGTATGCCCGTCTTTTTTCTCCTCCCTGATAAACTGGTTGAAATCGGCATTGGCAAACCACCCCGGCTGATGCGGCGAAACCGACCTCCTGTCATAGCTGCTGGCCTGTTGCAGTGTATAAACCGGTGAAGGAAATTTGGCTACAGCATCGAAATCGGTCATTTCTCTTAACAGCAGAGGCAATGTTATTTGCTGCTGAGAATAAGAATGAAAACCGGCAAAGAGCCATAACACCAGGTATGCTATTGACAATCTTTTTTGCATGTATTAACGTATTTTACAAAGACTAATGCAATCACTATTGCTTTTGATTTCAATTCAGAATGATCGGATTATATTTTATGTATATAAACACTCAAAAAAAATTATATGCTAATACACAATTCTTACTTTTGACCGATCGCCTTCTACTGTGATTTTATCTGGTGCAACACAGTTCACAATTTCATTATTTTCCGTTACATAAAAAATTCTTGAACTGTTTTGAAAAGGAATTTTTAAATTTTGAAATGAATTACCACCCTGGGAACCATGCACTCTGATAACCACAGGGTCATTTGACGGATTTACCCAGTCTGTAAAAAAGGAGCTGTTTGATACAAGATTATTCAGACCATTGATCCTTATTACACCGTAGTCATTGGATTTATTTCTGAGCTGCCAGTTTACATCGCCATTGGGTTTACGCATCCAGAAGATATTATTACTGATCAGATTGTTCATGCTGTTGATAACCTCGATCATTCCCACATAATAACTTTGAAAATTATTACCTGTCACATTTACCATCTGGCCGTTTTCTATTTTAAGATTTACGTCTCCGTCAGGATAAACATGATTACCATTGAAAACAAAGTTCTCCTGATTTTTTAACAAAACTGTATTATTATAATCCCTGTCAGAAGGATTGGGTATAGCTCCTAATAAACAATTTGAGATTATATTTTGAATACCATTTTCCATAAAAATGCTTCTCCGGCACTCTGATACCCAGCAACTTTGTATTGTCATTGCATCTGCTGCATTCGCATAAATACCAGTATTTAAATTGATACAAACGATATCGGACAATTTAATACCGTCATTGTCATGCCTGATACCAATGCCCACCCCTTTAATAGTTCCTGTGGCACCACCTGATATCAGCAGGTTTTTAATGGTTAACCCGGAAAGGCGGCCCTGAGAAGCGGGAAGTGGTCTTACGGTAATCGCTGTATCAGCATTCCCAAGTATTAATTTACTACCCCCACCAGGGTTCATTAATGAGCTAACTGCCGCATCAATGTTACTTCGCAAGCCCTCATTATATCCTCGTATGGTAACAAAGTTCTTATTGATCACAATCGGGGTGTCCAACAAAAACTCTCCATGCGGTATTACAATGGTGCCGCCATCAGCCGGCATCATATTCAGTATTTTTTTAAATACCCAGGTACAGCTATTTTGCCCATCTCCTTTCGCGCCATAATCGGTAATAACAAATTCGGGGCCTGTTGTCCAATCTGTTGACTTCCCGGATGTACCATCTGCAGGAACTTCTTTAATAATAGTTTTCGTACATGATTGAAACTGTACAAAAGTAATAAGCAGGGTTATTGATACTAAAACCTTTTTCATGTTAGAATATTTGGATAGTAATAAATGAATTAAAAATCTGTTTCCATATTTGCCGTTTTCAGCGCCCATGAGCGGATACTAACACTGGCACTGCCGTTTTCAGTAAATATTTTTACCTGATCGCTATTCTCTTTTAGTGGAAAAACCCTGGTAGTAAAGGCGGCTTCGTTATTAATAAAAAATTCTGCAACAGATCCGTCTATATAAATATGGAACCGAACCTCTTTGCTTATATCAAGCTCATATTTTTCTTTCCTGATGTTTAAAGGGATATGTTTTTTTAATGTTGAATGAGACTGGTCTACGACCATTTCCCGTGTTAAAGCGTCATAATAAACTTTCGTATATTCTGAACCATCTTCATTTGCATACAGAATAAATCCGAATTTTTGAGCATTCTTGACTGTAAAAGCTGCATCAATTTCTAATTGCTGATGACCTTTAATTATAAGCAAAGGTTGATGATCTATTATCGCCCGATCTTTATTAAGTATGGACTTTTCACGTAGTTGCTGTAAAAAAGGATGTGGGGTCTGATAAATTTTCCCGTTCCGAAGTTGCCATACTCTTGGAATACTATACACATGCGTCCACCCATTTTCATAGGCAGCTTCAGCACCAATTTCATCAGGTATAATGGCTATCGCAATAGTGCGTCCATCCTTATCTACCGCTACAGAAGGAGACAATAAGCGGTTAATTATTTCCAGGTTTTGGGGTATAAGACGATCAGGAACAAATTTTTCATTAACGAAATTTCCGACCCAATACATGGCCCTGGCGGGAACTCCTTTATACGGTATTTTATTTACCAGTAGTACATACTTGTCATTGAACTTTTTAAAAATAGGCATTTCCCAAAAAATCCCGGTATTATCCTTATCAGGATCTCCTTCATAAAGCGTATGGAGAAATTGCCACTCTTTTAGATCCACCGATTTATATAAAAGCACAGCCCCTCTTTCAATACTATCTTTAACACCGAACCCCACAATCATATACCAGCTATTGTTCTCTTTCCATACATAGGGATCCCTAAGATCTGTTCTGCTATATCCAGGTGGTTGTGAAGCGATAACCGGATTACCTGAAAACTTTTCCCAGGTTATAAGAGCATCATCCTTGGGAAATGCTATGCCAATTCCCAGATTTTCTCCACCAGTTGTATAAATGATTTCAGGAATACCGGCATCATTTAATACGATATGCCCTGACCAGATGCCGTTCTGATCATAAGTCATTGAAGGAGTTAGCGCAGGTATATGCTCTTTCCAGTTAATCAAATCCGTGCTGCTAAAATGCCCCCAGTTTATTTGGCGCAGAAGAAGATTTGAAGCGTTTTTTTGATTAAAAATATGGTAGCGATTTTTGTAAAAAATCAATCCATGCGTTTCGTTGGTCCAGTTAGCAGCTGGCAGCAGGTGATATTTTGGCCTGCTGAAGTCGCTGGCAAACCGGCTTGCTGGAATCGCTAATACTGGCTTCTTGTTTTTATACTTTAAAACCTGCTTTTTTAGTTCCCCTGATATTAAAGGTTGTTGCCAAACGCAAACCTCATCTATTAGTCCATTGATCAGTGTCAGGTCAAAAATACCCTGCTTTTTTTCCCGTACATCTTTCGCAAGACGCAATGTAGTAGCGTTTAAAAGAAATATTGATGAGCGCTCCCACACTTTTTCACCGTTTATAAACGCAGTAAGCATATTTTCTTCAATAGAGAGCGCAACATGTATCCATTCAAACCTTTTTACTTTTTTTGAGATTGCATGGTATGTAAAACTTCCGGCATTCTCGCAACCGGTCAAAACTGATCCAAAGCGATCAACACATAAAGAAACAGACTGCTTACTGATATGATCAGACAGCGTAAAGAAAGCAGCCGTGTCATTAGGAAAGGACTCCAGGGCATACCAGGCGGATATGCCGGCCGGCGGTTTTCTTAATGTCGTTTCCAGCCACGTTGAATATCCATCTGTTCTTATAGCGCTGCCTTTAATTCCTTTTGACCTTTCAGGTATTTGCCGGACACTGTGATAATTTAAACAAACGGTGTCATTATCCGCAAATAACAAATTTTCTCTGTCGAAGCTCCATACTGACTGACCAAAGGCTGATAATATGAAGAAGCTAAATAGTAATAACGTATATATGCGGATGCTGATATTCATTCTTTGCTGTTGATTTAAAACAGGTTCATTTAAAAAAAATTGTTAGCGGCACATCTCACCATCTTATCAATATCCGGGATTTTGCTGATATAAACCACCCGAAAAATTGATCTGCGCCTGAGGTATGGGGAAATACTCGTCTCTGTTTTTAGTAAACTTCGAATTAACCAGGTATGTACGCAACGTTTTTTCTTTAGAAATATACTCGTTATTTAACACCTGATCTGCAACGCCCCAGCGTACCAGGTCAAAAAACCGCTCTCCTTCCATAGCCAGTTCCAGCTTGCGTTCAAAGCGCAGCGCTTTTCTTGCAAAATCCTGCGTCCAGGTGCAATTAACGCCAGGCTGATATGTTTCAATTTTATAACTGGCCGCGTAGTCCGTGGGCGAACTATTATTCCAGGCTAAAACGTATTTACTGCTTTTTGTCCTTGTTCTGATTTGATTAATCAGCGACAGCGCATCATCCTGCCTGCCCAGTTCTATTAATGCTTCTGCTTTCCATAACAAAACGTCTGCAAACCTAATGATACAGAAGTTCAATGCAGAGCCACCCCAGGGCCAGCCTTTTACCATAAAAGGAGATTCTGGCGATACGAGAAATTTTTTACATCCATAATATCCGTAAGTAGCCGGTTCCCGCGCCCAGTCTTCAGCATAGGGCGCCGCTGTGAAATTTTTCCACCGGATGCCTAAACGGCCAACAGTAAAATCAAGACGAGGGTCTACATTGGTATTATAACCGTCTTGTACCGTCATTAAATTACTGCTATTGTAACTACTTAACTGAGGAATACCGTTTGCATCTGTCTTATAGGAATTCACAAGATTCTGGCTGGGTTGAAAAAAACCATCGCCACTGTATGCAGGTCCCTTGGGTGCATTTAACAAATTACTCCAGTTGATACGCCCATTAGCGGTACCATCATCTGTGGAATATTGAACGGCAAAAACGGATTCAATGCTATTGTCATGTTCTGCTTGTGAAAGCATCTGAAAATCACTCAGCAAACCATAACCACCTTTTTCAATCACCTCGGTTGTCAATGTTACAACCTGATTTAAAAGATTCGGATCAATTGCCGTAACATTGTTCTTATCGTCCTGCTTATAAGCACGGTACAGATTTACTTTTGCCTGGTACGCTTTTGCAGCATATTTAGTAGCTCTTCCTGCTTCTGGCTGTTGCTCGGGTAAAAGATCAGCCGCAGCACCAAACTCGCTTGCAATTTTTTCAAGAATCTGGTCTCTTGTAAATTCAGTATTAGATATTTTAGTATAGTCCTCTGTTTCTACATTCTCATCAAAGTAAACAATCTTATTAAACAAGCGGCTGAGCTCGAAAAAATAGTGTGCTCTAAGGAACCGCATTTCTCCAAGCCGGGTATTTTTTAAGGGTACATCTGTTTCGGATACACTGTTTAATCTGCGAATAGCGCTGTTTGCCCTTTGAACACTGATGTACATATGGTACCATTTGCGATCTAAGAGACCATTTGTAGCAAATACACCCGTAAAAGTCTCGAAAGCATTGTACTCCCATATATCACCTATACCTCCACCGCCTTTATACGCGTTATCCGAACGGACTTCACCGTAAATCCAGTTCGTTGTAGGGGATAAAAAAGTACCATTATCGCCTTCAGGCCCGGCCAGTGCGGAGTAAGCGGCAACACACAAGGCTTCTACTCCATCCTTAGTTACTAAAATATCATCGCTTAATTTCCCTTGTGGCTTTGCATCCAGAAAATCCTTACTGCAACTTAAAAGCGTCAGTATAGAAAACAGTATTATAATTGTATGTTTCATTTCTTTAATTTTTGAGCGTGTTAAAATCCAAAATTGATTCCAAAAGTAAATGTGCGTGGTATCGGATAAGGGTATCCCAATCCTTCAGGATCTGCACCGGTGTATTTTGTAATAGTGAACAGATCCTGTGCCTGGAGATATATTCTCATATTTCTTAAAGAAGCTCTTTTTGCAATGCTGCCAGGTAGCGTGTAGCCCAGTTGTAAATTTTTAAGCTTGATATAATTTCCGTTTTCCAGGAAATATTCTGAGAGACGGCCTTCATCATTTAAATTCACAGCAGTCAACGCAGGAATAGTTGAATTAAAATTTGCATCCGCATCCCATGCCTGTAGCAGGCGGGTACTATGATTGCCTGTCCATAACTGGAAAAAATCTGTATAAAATTTTGAGTTGTTGTAGGCTTTTCTTACTACTCCGTTCAAAAGAAATGCTGCATCGAAGCTTTTATAAGTAACTGCTACATTTAATCCGCCCGTAAATCTGGGGAGGTCTGTTCCCAGCCATTCCCGGTCTTTATCGTCTATGACTTTATCCCCGTTGGTATCAACATATCTTATTCTCCCCAATGCCCTGCCAGATTGGTTTATACCGTCATTCAGATCATCAGATGTTCTGTATAATCCATTCGTTCTATAACCCATCCACGATCCCAGTGGTTGTCCCACAATGCTTTTATCAATACCATTACCGCCTCCCCAGGTGTAATAAATTTCCTCCGGTAGTCCTGTGATTTTGTTTTTATAGGCGGTGCCTGTTAGGTTTACTTCATAGGAAAAATCATTTCCTTTTCTTTCCCGCCAGGTTAAAACACCTTCGAACCCATTATTTTTTAAAGAGGCTCCATTGTAAGCCATATATCCGCCCTCGCCAATAACGGCTATATAAGGCCGGTCTATCAACATGCCTTCAGTTTTCTTTACATAATAGTCCAGGGTTAAGGATAATTTATTTTGCAGAAGCGCTAAATCAAATCCCAGGTTCGTTTGTGTGGTTATTTCCCAATGTACATTAGGGTTGCCGCTACGTAGTTTAGTGATGCCAGTAGGGATCACTCCCGATTGTATACCGGCAATATCATAGCCAGCTCCTGCCAGGTTAATACCATACTTTGTATAGGTGGCTTCATTATCAATCTGGTCATTACCATTTTTCCCCCAACTGGCCCTCAGCAATAACGATGACAGGAATGACAAATCTTTCATAAAGAACTCATCACTTATCCGCCATCCCGCCGATACAGCAGGGAATAAACCCGCATTATTATTATTTCCAAACCTTGAAGAAGCATCCCTCCTGAGTGTACCTGATAGCAGGTACCTGGAAGCGAAATTATAATTCAGCTTTCCAAAATAAGATACCATAGCGGTGCGATCGGCCAGGCCACCGTTTGTTTGCTTTCCGCTTCCCGCACTCAGATACCTGTAATCCATTACTTCAATCAAATAATCCTCCCTTGCCGCATCTATAAATTCTCCTCTGGATTCTTTGGCTTCTGTACCACCCAAAACGGAAAGATGGTGTTTATCAAAATCTCTGTTGTAGGCAATAGTATTAGACCATATCCAGTCAATACCATAATCTGATTTTGTGTAGAGACTGTTTTTGTTAACAGTACGATCTCCTTCTTTCCACTTGGGAGCAAAAGAAGAATAAAACCCATTGCCATAATTAAGGCTGAAATTGGAGCGCAATACGAGATTTTTTATTGGTTCGAGTTCCGCGTACGCATTGCCCATTATACGCCATTGATTATTTCTGTTTTGACGGACTTCATTCAGCAACCGAACAGGGTTTGGCTTATCTCCCAACCCTTGTGTCGGGCCGGCATATCCACCATTAATATCATAAACAGGTATAATAGGGTGCTGTGCAATTGCCAGTTCTTCGATGCCACCAGGCTTTACTTTCTCACTTATCTTATTTAAATTCAGATTTTCACCAATACGAAACCTGTTATTTAAGAATCTGTAATCTGAGTTTAGCCGAAGGGTAAAACGTGTATAGTTGGTATATTTAATCAACCCATCCTGATCAAAATAGTTAAGTGAAAAAACAGATCCTCCGCTTTCTCCTCCTCTTGAAACAGACACATTATACTCCTGTAGTAAAGAAGGTTTGTAAACTTCGTCAGCCCAATTAGTGTTGCCAGACCGGATTGTTTTCTTCAAGTCTATAAATTCCGGAATCACAGGAGTTGCCCCGTTCCCATAAATATCATGCCTGGGTTGCACCCCATCATTTTTATAGGCTTTCCAATAAACATCTCCCCATTGTTGTGCATTGAGCATTTCTATGTTGGTATGAAACTTTTGAAAGGTGTACCTTGCATCAAAATCAACACGGGTCTGATTCTTAGCTGCCCGTTTTGTAGTAATGATAATAACACCATTGGCGGCCTGTGTACCATATATAGATGCGGAAGCCGCATCTTTCAATATCTGGATAGACTCAATATCACTTGGATTTATGAAACCCGATGTTCTGGTTTGAACACCATCTATCACATATAAAGGTGTGCTGTTATTAATTGTTGTAATTCCCCGTATTGACACGCCTGTACCTACACCTCCCGGAGTTCCATCGGTACTTATATTTACTCCCGGTACCCGCCCCTGCAGTGCAGACATTACGTTGCCAGTTGGTATGGAAGCAATATCTTTCATTTTCACTACCGAAACCGCTCCGGTTATATCTTTCTTTTTCTCAGTGCTATAACCTGTTACCACAACTTCACTAAGGTCTGCAACAGATGATGAAAGTTCAATAATAAAGCTTCCTGAAGCTGGAATTTGTACTATAAGTGGAGACATGGAAACATGAGATACTTCCAGCTTCTCATTACGGGAAGCGTTGA
Source organism: Niabella aquatica (assembly GCF_054779315.1). Classification (NCBI taxonomy): domain Bacteria; kingdom Pseudomonadati; phylum Bacteroidota; class Chitinophagia; order Chitinophagales; family Chitinophagaceae; genus Niabella; species Niabella aquatica. Next base: position 492,886 of record NZ_BAAGYM010000008.1, on the reverse strand, counting down.
TGGTAAAGTTTCCTAATGAGTCAGTAGTTACAATTCCTGACGCAGATTTGATCGTTACACCTGCTAATGGTTTTTGAGTTTCTTTATCAATGACCAGTCCACTGATATTTGCCCGCTGAGCAAAACAAGTGGTACTAAAACAGATGAAAAATAATAATAGAATTTTCTTCATTTGACAATTTTTATGTGATGGTTATAAATCGTGATTCGGATATTTTTTATTTTACTTCCTGAAATTTTCTATGTTATCTGCATTATAATCCGGGCAGCCTCCTTCCTGTGTGGCTACAAACGCGCCTACCGTGCAGGCGAAGGAAAGCGCGGCCTCAACATCCTTATCTTCCATGAATTTTGATAAAAACGCCGCAAGAAAACTATCGCCGCTGCCAATGGTATCAGCTACATTTACCTTAAAGCCATTGTGAGAATAAACCCTGCTGTTACAGTTAACCACGGCTCCTTTGGCGCCGCAGGTTACGATGAGTGTTTCAATATTAAACCGGTCCTGTAGCAGCTTTATTTTATCTTCAAGGTTGTGATGGTTTGCATACCAGCCGGTTACCATCACCAGCTCATCTTCATTCATTTTAAGCACATGGGTTTTACGAAGCTGGTATTCGAGCCAGCTTTTATTTATAAAAGGCGCCCTCAGGTTGATGTCCAGTACTTTACGGGTGGGAATTCCCATCAGTTCAAACAGCGTGTTCCTGGATACTTCGCTGCGTGTGGCCAGGCTGCCAAAAACAAAATAACGGGCATTGGCAATAAGTGTTTCATGGCCGGGCTGCTTTTCAATATAATCCCAGGCCACATCTTCCACAATCTGGTATTTCATATCTCCCGCTTCATTAGGCGTGGCTAAAACGATGCTTGTCCGGTATTGGGGATCTGTCTGCACATAGCTGGTATCTATTCCTTTTCCTTCAAAAACTTTTCGCAGGGCAACGCCTCTTTCATCATCTCCCATGCGTGATATAAGCGTAGCTTTCCGGCCCAACTTTGTTAAATGATAGGTTACATTCATGGGCGCCCCTCCCGGTAATTCCTGGTCGGGCAATACATCCCAGAGGATCTCACCAAAACATACTACTTCATTGGTTTTGTTGATCATTACAATCGTTATTGATAGTTAAAAAATGTGTTAGTTTGAAGCAAGCAAGTAGAGAGTTAGGAGCAGCAAGTAGGTAGCAAACCCCTCCTCGCTACTCACTATTGACGCCCTGTTCCGATAACTATCAGAATGCCGAAGGGCCCAGCGTTTGTTCCATTTCTTCTAATGACACGCCTTTGGTTTCGGGCATTTTTACTAAAACCCAAAGCAATTGCAGTACCATCATGATCATAAAAAAGAGGAATATTTTTGCCGGACCTATGACCGGGTTATTGGCAAAGAAGGGAAACACAGCGGTAATAATAGCTGCCATTACCCAGTGTACCGAGCTCCCTAAAGATTGCCCGTAAGAGCGTACCTGGTTGGGAAATATTTCGGAAATAAATACCCAGATAACAGCGCCCTGACCAATGGCGTGTGAAGCAATGAAAATGAATACCAGCACAGGCACTACCGTTCCTGAAAACTGGAACTGGAAGGCCGCAGCAATGGCGCCTAAAGAAATAATATACCCCAGGGAGCCAATCAGCATTAAGCGTTTGCGCCCCAGGCGGTCGATGAGGTACAGCCCGAACATGGTGAATACAAGATTTACCAGCCCTACACCCGCACTTTGCAAAAAGGCAGCGCTTTTACCCAATCCGGCCAGCTCAAAAACACGGGGAGCAAAATAGATGATGGCATTAATACCCGAAAGCTGGTTGAACAGGGCGATCAATATGGCCATAATAATAGGCTTGCGGAATCTTTTGGAGAAGAAAACGGAAAGGCTGGCTTTCTTTTTTTCTTCCTTTACATCCTGCTGTATAGATTGAATGGCATCTTCCACACCTTCGGGATCTGAAACTTCCAGTATCTTACGTGCCCCTTCATAATCGTTTTTATGCACCATCAGCCAGCGCGGGCTTTCAGGAACAAAATATAACAGTACCACAAATAAAGCGGCAGGTATGGCCAGGATGCCCAGCATCCAGCGCCAGGCTTCATCGCCCATTCCGGCCAATAAATAATTGGAAAAATAGGCCAGCAGGATACCAAATACGATGTTGAACTGAAAAGTGGCCACCAGCTTACCCCTGTTTTTGGCCGGGGCAATTTCAGAAATGAACATGGGTGCTACAACCGATGAGGCACCTACACCCAGGCCGCCCAGAAAGCGGAAGGCCATGAACGAGTACACATCGTGAACAACGGCAGAGCCTATGGCTGAAATAAAGAATACAATACCGATCCATAACAGCACTTTTTTACGCCCGTACCTTTCGGCAGGGATGCCGCCGAATAAAGCACCTATAATCGTTCCATATAATGCCGAGGCCAAAGCCTGGCCATGTAATACATCGCTAAGGTTCCATATATGCTGTATTTGCTGTTCGGCACCCGAAATAACAGCAACGTCCATTCCAAACAGCAAGCCGCCAAGGGCAATTACAATACTCCAGAATACCAGTTTACTTTTCATATGCCTGATCGTTATTTATTTTTCAGGCAGTGAAAATAGCACCGGGTGTGGCCGTACTTATTTTGTTTTTGTAACAAATGCTTTATTCCTTTCAATATTTTTATTTTTCCATAGCAAGTTTTTGATTTTTAACTTTTTGTATCTTTATAGCAGAAAGGGATTTGTTTTGCTATTTAAAAAAAGTACCGGCTTTTTTTAAAAAAATATCACTCCTTTTACAGGTAAGCGACACTTGTGTAAGGTTCTTTGGGAAAAGAAAGCCTCGCTAAAGGGAAAACTCATGAGGGTAAAAGAGAATGCAGGAGCTTTTTAATAGTTCCTGTCTTGTTTGGTATGATCAAAACTGTTGATAATTACCATGTCGTTTTCAACTTCATATATCAGTCTATAAGGGAAGCGGTCGAGATGTATTCGACGAAATGTTTTATTAACAAAACCGTAGTAAGCAGGATTCCCGCATATTTGTTGGTAACAATTTTCTATTTCTTCGATCAGCTCATAACCCAGTCCTAACTTTTGAGATTCATACCACACAAAAGCCTGCTCAATATCATTTATGGCTTCCTCCTGTATGCGCAACCTATAGTTCACAGGTATCACTATTTTCCGGTAACTTTTCGTTTAGCTTCGTCCCAGTCATACGTTTTGCTAAGCCCCTTCAGACGGTTAGCCCGCCTGGTTTCATAACGCGCAATATCGTTTTCGCTGAATTCAGAAGAAACGTCACCTTCTGCATTTTGCCAGTATTCACTGGCAAGAGCATACATTAATTTAAGTAATTTTTGATCACCAGTATCTATAAATTGATGTAGCTTTTGCCTGATTACAGAGGTCTCCATAAAACGTATTTTCCCAAATTTACACCTTTTAAAACACGTTTAAAAAAAATATCAATACAGGCCATTATATTGCTTACTTTTAATTCGATTGTAAAATTCAATGATACAATTTTTAAACTGGTCGCGTTTTCTTGTTTATCTCTTTTGTTTACTACTGTGCATCACATCCTGTAAAACAAAAGAAGAGAAGACCTATACTATCGGGATCTCTCAACTGGGAGAGGGAGATGCCTGGCGTAAGTCGATGAAGGAGGAAATAGACCGTGAGCTGGTTTTTAACCCGCAACTGAAGATCATTTATAAAGAAGCGGGCTACAATTCTTCAAAACAAATAGCGCAGATCAACGAGCTGCTGGCCCAAAAAATAGACCTGCTGATCGTATCGCCCAACGAAGCCGAGCCACTGACACCCATTATTGACAAAATATATAAAAGCGGCATCCCGGTCATTACGGTCGACCGTAACATCAGCTCCAACTCGTATAATAGCTTTATAGGCGCTGATAACACGGAAGTGGGGGCATTAGCAGCCAAATACGCAGCCCGTTACCTGAAAGAGCGGGGAGCGATCATTGAAATTACAGGGCTTCCGTCCTCTACACCTGCCAAACAAAGAGAAAAGGGATTTGGCGATGAGCTAGCCAGGTACCCAGGTATTACCATCCGCAGCGTTATTAACGGGGATTGGCTGTCCGGAAGCGTGGAGCGGCAACTGCCGTTATTAAGAAATGAGCTGCAGAATGTACAGCTGATCTTTGCGCATAACGATGTAATGGCTGCAACAGCTGCAAAAGTTTGCAAACAACTGGGATTCCCCGACATTAAAGTAATAGGTGTGGATGCGCAGGCCGGTACCGGGCTTAATTATATTGAGGATGGTACCCTGCTGGCCTCGGTATTGTACCCTACAGGCGGCGGCGAAGCTATCAGGACTGCTGCCCAAATACTGAATCAACAAAAAGTGCCCAAGCGTGATTTTTTAAGAACGATCATAGTAGACAATACCAACGCGGGCATGATGCAGCAGCAGTTTAACCAGATTGTTGCGCAGCAAAAAGACATTATACGGCAGGAAACGCTTTTAAAACAGCAAACCAAAACCTTTAATACTCAGCGCAACCTCATCAATATCCTGCTGATTACTTTATTATTGCTTTTAACCTTGTCCGGACTGCTGGTATATTTACGCAGGAAAAACATCAGGGCCAATAAGCAATTGCAGCTCCAGAACCTGGAAATACTTTCTAAAAGTGAACAGATCAACAGCATGGCGAAAAAAGTGCAGGAGGTAAGCGAACAAAAGATCAGCTTTTTTACAAATGTATCGCACGAGCTTAAAACGCCGTTAACACTTATTATGGCGCCGGCAGAGGAATCGCTCAATAATCCCAAAACGCCCCAGCATACCCGGTACCAGTTCTCCCTTATCAAAAAAAATGCGGCAAGGCTTTTACTGCTGGTGAACCAGCTGATGGATTTCAGGAAAATAGAAGAAAACAAAATGAAGCTGAAAGTGCAGCAAACAGATATAGTGAGCTTCACGGAAGACATTATAAAATCTTTTGAAGTACTGGCCCGGCAAAGGCAAATAGATTGCCGGCTGATCACTAAAGAGCCAGCCATTAAAGTCTGGATAGATCCGGAAAAGATGGAAAAAGTATTTTTTAACCTGCTTTCCAATGCCTTCAAATTTACCGGCACCAACGGCCACATTTATGTAATGCTTGAAAAGGATGAAGAAGATAAAAATGTAATAGTGAAGATAGAAGACTCGGGGCTGGGTATGAATGAAGAGGAACAATCTCATTTATTCGAGTTTTTCTATCATGGTACGGTACAGAACGAAAACGGCAGCGGCGTGGGCCTGGCGCTTTCAAAAGAGTTTGTGGAGATGCATAAAGGAACGATACGTGTAGTGAGCGAAAAAAATAAAGGAGCTGTTTTTTGCATACAATTGCCTTTGGGTAATACCCATTTCAGCGAAGCAGAAATGGCTACCAGTCAATCAAAAGAATATGTAAGCCAGGTGCTATCGTGGATTGAAAACTATGCCCTACACGACAGCAAGCCGCTTCTTGCCCCGGATGAAAGCGTGGCAGTTGCCGGTAAACCTTATACCATCCTGATCGTGGAAGACAGCAGCGATTTAAGGGACTTCCTGCAAAGCAGGCTGGCTGCAGACCATAATATAATAGCAGCCAACGACGGCAGGGAGGGTATAAAGATGGCCTTTGAAGAAATGCCGGATATTGTTATATCCGATATCCTGATGCCTAATACCGATGGCATCCAGTTGACAAAGATCTTAAAATATGATGCCCGCACAGCTCATATCCCGATCATTCTTTTAACAGCCAAAACTGCGGAAGAAAACAGGGTAGAGGGCCTTAAAACAAAAGCAGATGCCTACATAACAAAGCCTTTCAATATTGATGTATTGAAACAAACCATCCACAACCTGCTGGAAAGCCGCAATGTGATGAAAAAACATTTGTCTGTTTCATTGTCAGATGAAATGCCCGGCACCATTAGTAAGAAAAACGATAAAGCGTTCCTGGCCCGGTTCAATGCTATTGTGGATCAGAATATCAGTAATGAAAGCTTTTCTATACAGGATATCTGCAACGAATTAAGCATTTCAAAAATCCAGCTATACAGAAAGCTAAAGCCTGTGCTGGATGTGAACATTAATGAGTATATACTCAACAAGCGAATTCAAAAGGCCAAATACCTTATAAGGCATGAGGAGCTGTCTTTATCTGAAATAGCCTACCAGTGCGGCTTTTCCTCACCTTCTTATTTTTCCACAGCGTTCAAAAAAGTTACCGGCGAAACGCCTAAGGCGTATAAGCAGGCGGGGGGATAGACAGGCTCAAGATTTTTGAGTACGCGGTTGAAGATTTTGAACCCCGACGGTATTTTTGGACGAAATAAATTCAACCATCCCATGAATATGATCGGGCATTACCTACGTATTCATGCAATGTGGTCATGAGGAAATGTGCAGGTATATCCTGCCAGCATTTTACCGCAATACAGCCGTATCTAGATGTTTACAAACGATTATAAATGTACTTTGTCAAACTTTTGTAAATTTGAGGTATGCAAGTGCAATTAGACATAGGATTTGAGCAATTAGTACAGTTAGCCAAAAAACTTCCTGCAAAACAATGGACAAAACTCAAGCAGGAAGTAGATAATAAAAAAAACACAGTTAAAGAAGCTTCTGAACTTGAAAAATTTTTACTATCTGCCCCAACATTTAGCAAAAAACAACTTGAAGAAATTGCTAAAACAAGAAAAGCTATTAACCAATGGCGGGCAAAATAGTTTTGCTTGACACTTCTATTCTTATCGACCTTTTTCGCAAGAGCGACAAGGAAAATTCTGTTTTGGTTTCATTAATCAGACAAGGGTTTACCTATTGTATTTCTTCTGTAACAGAATATGAAATCTACACGGGTACTACTTCAGGACAAACAGATTTTTGGAATAAATTCCTTCAAAAAACAGAAGTTTTATCTTTTGACAAAAATGCAGCTAAAGTAGCAGTTGAAATTAACAAAGAACTCAAGCGGAAACGTAAACTCATTGACATAGCAGACTTATTTATCGCCGCTATTGCAATTGCAAATAATTTACAATTTGCGACCTTGAACAAAAAGCATTTTGACCGTATTGACGACTTAGTGATTATCACATAACCTCACTCCTCAAAATCAAACTCAAAATCCAGCAGTTTTTTGGGATGCACTTCCAGTCCTTTAGCAAGTTCCAATAGCGTCAACATTGTGATATTCGCTTTTCCCTTTTCAATTTTGCTTATATCGCTATAATCTATATTACAATTTTGTGCAAACTTTCTATAGCTTAGATTTTTCTTCTTTCTCAGCTTTTCAAGTTGCTTCCCTAATTGGGTTAAAAAATCGCTTTCCAAAATTTTAGACATTATATGATTTGTAGCAAGGTCTTATTCTAATAAAAAATAAATGTGGGAACAAATCCCCACTATATAATATTTCTTTGTATATTTGCAAAGAAATTATTTTTGCGATTACTTCATAAATTTATTTGAAGCATTCGCTTTGAATCTCGAACTGAAAACTGGTAATTTTCTTTCGCAACGAGATGATAAGCAGAATAGCTCACGACCTAGGCGTGAGCTCTCTTATCCGTTGCAGGGTATACCAGTACCTCAGTTCGGTAAGTTGAGCATCACGCCTTTTTTGTGCGCGGTGCAAACCTAAAAATTTTTGTTATGAACAACGCCGTTGCCACACCTGCACAAAACACCTGCCGCAAGCCCGGCCACACCAAAGACCCTTTTGAAACCCATTGCTGGCGGAATGAAAGCCTTACAAATCCCTACCAGGTATTTGCCGCCATTTTTGCCGAAGCACACGTGCACGATTTCCGCAAGCTGGTGAAAAAGCTGGTCAGCAGTGCCAGCGGAGCAGACGTATACAAAGGCGAATCAACAGGAGATGTGCTGCTGTATATGAAGCTTATCCGCTCACTTATAAAAGCGGCACATGCTTTAAAGCGTGAAAACCACAGTGCCGTTGTTATTAAAGGGGACGATCTGTTCAATAAAGAATACTATTGCAGCCATTATGTTAGCGCCGATGCGTGGAAGGAGTTTCCGCGCCACCTGTCTGAAAAGGAATATGGTAATCCTTACCTGGTATTTCAAAAGTTTTTTCGCTACCAGTCGCTAACCAACTGGCTGCACTGCTGGGAACAGGTTGTGGATGGCGCTTTTTGCGGGGATGGCAGTTTTGCACCCGTTGCTCCGTTCAAGGTGTACAGCCATTTGGCAAAGTTGGTGGAAGCCGCGCACTTGATTGATGTAAGGGAGGACGAGTATGTGAGCTGATGTGAAATTAACGCGTACCCTACATGTACGGTCACCCTGACCGAAACGAAGTGAAAGGGTACGCCCACACTCACCGGAACGAAGTGAAGCGGAAGGGTCTCCTAAATGTAGGAATACCGCGTATTAAAGAGATGCTTCGACTTCGTTACACTCTGCTGTTAATGACAGGAATACAATCAATTAATAATCATAGCTTACAATTTAAACTCTTTCCACTTTTGTCTTGAAACAAAAGTGGAGCAAAAATTCAAGGCTATGAAAAAATTGGCTAAAAATAATATTGTAAACCTAAACCCGCCAAACTCGCTCCGCAGATTCTAATAATCACTTAGACCCTGCGGGCTCAAACAATGGCGGCTTCTTAACGGCTTACAAGATTATTTTCTTAACGCCATTTTTTCAAGGCCATCTCAAAACGCGGAAAACAAAATCAGGCGTAAGCAAATATTCATTGACGATTTGCCAAGCACACCGCAGATAGTCCCGAAGGGATGCCTTTGGTATAATTCCCGCCAGAAATAGCCCGCACACATTGCCAAAGCATAGACCCACGCAAGGAAAGTGGAAGAGTCTAAGTAACGGATATACATCGGTCGGGTCCAAAGGACTCCCTCGGAGAGACCGGCGCAAGAGGACAGCTTACACAAAACAGGCCTGTATCAAGATATATCTCAATACAAGCCTGTAAAATATCAATAAATCTCAGAAACTATTTAATCAGCAGTAGGCAGCCAGTTGATTGTTGTGATGGCAGCCTTACCATCCGTTTTAAGGCCCATGGTAGCAGTAGCTGAAGCCCCGTCAAACTTGTACACGGCAGAAACCTGCGTGTTATTTTCATTTGAATAGATGCCTACGTAACCTGTTCCATCCAGTTTGGAATAATAATAATCACCTGTGGTCAATTGAACACTTGTTGCCGCGGGAGCGCCGGTTACCCATTTAAAAGAACCATCATTTACATTCACTATGGCAAAGTTAACGCCGCCACCAAACAATCCTGCCAGATACATCAGCGGATATTGATAGGCTTTAGGGCACATGGATAATAAGAAATAGCCTTTCCCTAAATAATTTTTTCTCCACACATACTGACCACCGGAAGCCGCAGTAAGATTAATAAAGAACGACTGATCATACGCCGTTGCACCACTCTTTATTTTCATAATGCCGGATGGTGTAACGGTTGAATATTTGCCGGACAGATCGGGTGTAAGCTTCGTCCCGAATGCATAATAATTACCGTCTTCATCCACGTCCGTAGCATTGTACCAGTAAGCCCCTATAGATCCGGTGCGGCCATCACGTACTACTTTTTCAAGCGTCATTTCAGGATATTTATAGATAGCAACATAATTGCTGTCCGGGTAAGCAGATCTGAAAGTAAGGCCATTTTGTACACTCATAAAAGATGCAAAAACTTTATCAGCTACTTTTTTTACATCGGTAAAGAATGCTTTTTCACCATTGCCAACCAACGCCTCGGCATTGATCTCGCCCTGTGCCACAATTTGTTTCGTCTTTGAATCAATACGGTACCATTTTGTAAATTGCTCTTCCGGCTGCCATGCATTTTTAAAAGTGAGGATATCATCCCCTACATTTCCAAAACAGGTCATCGTTTCTGTTTGAAAACTGCTCGACTTTACCAGTTTTTTTGAAGCATCGAGGCCATATACATCTACTGCCCCGGCAGCCGATTGTCCAAACATAAAGCTGAACAAAGAACCATTATTTACACTATAGTTAAATGTAGAGCCATCCTGCTCAATACCCGTACCGGTTGTAATTAGTGTACCCGTATCCAGACTATTGGCCGTATAAATCACGTCTGAACCGGCAAATGCCGATGAGCGTCCTGTAATTACAAATACACCGTCTTTTGGTTTGTCTTCCTCTCCGTTATTGTTATCCGGGGTATCATCTTTACTACATGCGCCAGCCAGCAATAATGCAATAAGTCCGGCGGTGAGCAGCTTTTTTTGTTTCATATCTATCCTGTTTATTGTTTGATTAAAAAAAATTATTTGTGAATAAAATATCTAAGTTTAATGTTGAATGAGCGACCTGGTTTTTGCAGGCTGTAATTATCGTAGAGCCGCTTATCGGTAATATCTTTACACTCAAAAGCGATATTATATTTCCCGTCCTTCAAGGTATAAACCAGGTTAACATCATGCGCCAACTGTTCAGGTATGGTCCGTTTGGTAGATGCGGCGCCTTCGTTAGCCCAGTACAGATAAAATTCATGTACATACAGCCCGTTATAGCCGATACTTAACCTGTCTGAACCGTTGAATAGCTTGTTGAAATAGAGTGTTGCATCCGCATTGCCAAACAGGTAGGGGACGTTCGGAATACGTTCCTTGTAAGTATTGCTTGGGATCTCCCCCTGCATATCTGTCCTGTATTTTTGCTGATCCCGTATATTCTGATAGGTTAAATTGATCCCTGCTGCTAATAATTGTTTGAAAGAATATCTTATTTCCGACTCTATTCCCAGGTTGGAAACCTTCAGCAGGTTATCCGGATACAGTTTATTAGTATAGCCGTTGAAGGTGTAATAGATGTAGTCGTTAACATAAGAATAAACACCTGTTGCTGAAGCGCATAAACGGTGCGTTCCAAATTGATGCGTATAATTAAAACCCAGGTTGAAATTCTTACCTGATTCGGGCTTTAAGTTCCAGTTACCATCTTTGTTTGTTACATCTCCAAACAGGTCTTCGCTTTCCGGCAGGCGGTAAGTGTTTTCATAGGATAGCTTCCATTGGAGATCAGGAGTTATAAAATAGGTACCGGCAACACCATAGCCAATCCTGTCAATGTTTTTGGAAACTCTATTGTATGTCGTGTCTCCGGGGCGGGTAAAATCTGTTTCTATTAATGTAGTATGGGCACGTTGAAGGAGATATTTTCCGAATACGCTAATATCCCAGTTATTGGGGTTTTTGTATTGATAGCCAAGGCCGGAAATATTTTTATTGGATTGCTGCGGAATGTTATCCAGCATAGCATGCGGAGATACGATATTACAGCCTTTCCTGTCGAAATGGCTGTAAACATTATTGAGCGCAAAAAAATGCCGGTTGCTTACCTGGTAGGTAATGGAAGCAGCTGCATTGGCCGTATTATTTTTATATTGATACCACTGGTAAGCACGCTCTCCCCCTTTTCCCCTGTAGGTAATAGAATCTTTCAGCCAGTTATAACGCGCATGCACGGTATCTATACTCTGTTCTTCGCCCAAATTATAATTGGCATTCAGGGAGGCGTTCAGCCCTTTGGTAAACAAATCATTCTTCTTATACACCAACGCCGGCATTAAAATAGTACCTTTGTTATGCAAGGCTCCAAAGACAGTAGTGAGCCGTGCTCCTGTTTGAATTTCTTTATAATATTTCCCAACCGTGATACCGGCCAGCAATTGATCCGCCCATTTTTTATCTACAAAGCCCAGTTGCGCAATAGCGGTTTCATTATCGTATTGATCATGGAAGCGGCGAACGGTAGTATCAGGATAATATTTCCCGGTATGGATATCGGCCGCATCTACGGTTACCTTATAATTATTATCGGAATAATTCTGAAAGGCATTTAACCGAACAGTAAATCCATTTCTGGCGGTATAACCGGCATTGATGTAGCTGCGATGGGTGTTGAAAGAGCCGTAAGAGTAAGAAACATCTAAGTAATTACGCATGCCCTGGTTAGTGACGATATTCACCGCGCCGCCCAGCGCATCGCTGCCCAGCCACACAGGAATAACGCCTTTATATACTTCTATCCTTTCCGCAAAATTTACAGGGATGTTGTTTACCTGGAAAGCAGCGCCCAGGTAATCTATCGGTACGCCATCTATGAAATATTTGATCCTTTTACCGGAAAAACCGTTAAGCGACAGATCAAAATCGGAGCCCACGCCGCCGGTTTCGCGCAAGCGGGCGCCCGGCACCCGGTTCAGCACATGCGCAATATCCAGGGTGGAATTGTGCAGTTTCTTTGCATCAATAGCCGTTACATTAAAGGTTTGGCGATTGGTTTTTAAAGCAGGCGCATAGCCAAATACCGCCACATCATCCAGCACAACCGTATCTTTTTTCAATGTAAATGTAAAGATGGGGGTATCCGCTTTCATTTGCAGGGTGGTGCTAAGCGTTATATACCCCACTGCGGAAATAACCAGGTCCTGTTTGCCGGCAGGAACTCCGTGTACTACGGCACGACCGCTATCGTTGGTAACCGCAGTTTTATCCAGGCCTGTAAGCCGCACGGAGGCCGCCGCTACCGGCATCCCGTTTTCGTTCTGTACCAGCAGGGCAGCTATGCCCCCAGGTTCCTGTGCAGCCGCCCAATTGCAAACCAGTACGAGTAGTAGAAAAAAGGTCTTTTTTAAGAACATATCATAAAAATGCTTCGGTGTATTTGCCTTCTATGCAGAAGTGAATACGGGCGCTGTTTTCCTCAAATTCCCTGTTTTACAGTACTATGACCGAATTATACGGGTACTTGGAGGTTTACAGTTTATTTTTGTGCCGCAAAGCTATCTTCATAGCAGGCGTGGGTGTTTATGAAAACGGAAATATTATTTATGAAAATGGAAATATTATGAGTGCCGAAATCCTAAGCACGGATTTCGATTCGTTTATCGTATCACAACCCGCACACCGGTGTTCCCGTTGCCGAAGAAAATATAAACAGCATACAACTGACCACACCAAAAGGCGGCATCCATTTCAGGGAGCAGGTTTTGCGCGATGATCTGTTCATCCTCGAAGGGCGCTACCAGCTACAGGACGATGTGGCCATCTCCGGCGAAGGAGACAATGACCTGCTCGAGATCCAGTTCAACCTCTCGCAGTTGGATATTGTGTACCGCAACAAGCGGAACGTGGAGCAGGTGGCTCCCGCCGGGTCGGGCAATATTGCCTTTTTGCCAGCAGCAGAAAATAAAGCCCGGATCTTCTTTAAAAAGGATGTGGTTTATAACACGTTCGATATTCACCTGCCCGTAAACGGGCTCCATAACTATGCCGGGGAATCGAAGTTGATGGATGCATTTTTAGAAAACATACAAAGCAGCGCCCTTGCCACCTTTTCCCCAAATACGGTTGAGATAACCCCTGCCATTTACAATGCCATACAGGACGTTAAAAACTGCAGCTACCAGGGCCTTACCCGCAAAATATACCTGGAGTCCAAAGCGTATGAGCTAATAGCCCTCATCAACGAACAGGCGGAAAGCCGCAAAACCGATCATAATCTCAACAGGGCCGACCAGGAGCGTATACGGGAAGCCGCCGCCATCATCCGCAACAACCTGGAGCGCCCATGCTCTATTATTGACCTGGCACGCATGGTAGGCATTAACCAGACAAAACTAAAATCCGGCTTCAAAAGCATTTTCGACAATACGGTGTTTGGCTATTTACAGGAAGTGCGGATGCACCAGGCCAAAAAGCATTTATTGGATACCCAGCTTTCGGTACAGGAGATCAGCCTGCTCCTCGGTTACCAGAACACTTCCAATTTCAGCAGCGCGTTTAAAAAGATCCACGGGTTTTCACCCATGAAGCTGCGGAAAAACGACGCCACAGTGCAGTAATAAAAGCAGCAGGTTTTTAAGCTCCAAATCTTTTCATCCGGGTCTCCCCACACGCACCGTCACACTGACCGGAATGAAGTGGAGCGGAAGGGTCTCCCCAATGTAGGACCACCCCGCATTACAGAGATGCTTCGACTCCGCTTCGCTCCGCTCGGCACGACTTTCAGGAATAACGACGCATTCCCATCACGCACCGTCGCACTGACCGGAATGAAATGGAGCGGAAGTGTCTCCTAAATTATCCCCTTACGGCTTCCCGTAAAAATATGTAACTCCTCCAATCTTCATCATGCCAGTGAGTATGAAAATGCTGCGTACCATAGTAAAAGAGATCAGCGAGATGTTAGATGGATAACAAACAAGATATCAAACAATAAAAAGATGGAATAAAAATATTTTTTAAATTGCACTAACACATGTTTATATTTGTAACATGAAAATAAAATTCTTTAATCCGGATAGTCTTGATAGAAATTTAAAAGCTACCGTGCACAAAAGCGGAAAGCTAGGGTTTACAGTAGATGCCGCAAAAAAACTGAAATTAGAGACCAATAAGAGTGCTGCAATAGGAACGAATGAAGATGACCCTTCCGATGAATCGTTATACGTAATTGTATATAATGAAGTTAGAAACAATGCTTTCCGCATTGCCAAGGCAGGCCAATATTACTATATTAACCTTAAAGCACTATTTGATGCGTTGAAAATCAATTATAAAGCTGAATCTGTAGTTTATGATATTTCCGAAGAAATCTTTGGAGATGATACTGTTTTTAAATTTTCACGTAGAAAAATCACCAAAAAAGAGCATATCGAAAATTGAATAAATAGCTAATCATATGGAAAGCGAAATTTTAATTTACCAAACAGAGGGTGGAAACACAAGGATTGAGGTAAGGCTTGAGAGTGAAGATGTTTGGCTTTCACAAGCACAAATGTGCACATTGTACCAAAAATCTAAATCGTCCATTAGTGAGTATTTGACAGATATCTTTAAGAAGGGAGAATTAGATGAAGATTCAGTTGTTCGGTATTTCCGAACAACTGCTGGTGATGGTAAAATGTACAATACCAAATTTTACAATTTGGATGTTATAATATCTGTTGGATATCAGGCAGATAGCCACCGGGGTATTCAATTCCGTAAGTGGGCCACCCAGCGTTTGAAAGAATACCTCATAAAAGGCTTTACGCTGGATGATGAGCGCTTAAAACCCGGTAACCAGCCCAACTATTTCCAGGAGCTGCTGGATCGGATAAGGGACATACGCTCTAAGTATTTTGCGAAAAATATCCATCAATGTGTAAAAAATTGGTATCTTTGTATTAACAGTACTCGCCACGCTACCCACAGAACAGCGTACCAGGGCGAGTCTTTTGCTTTTAAAACATTTTAATTCCGTATAGGTATTACTTTATAAATACTTATGCGGATTTTTTTATGAATACTACTCAATGTTATATAACAAACAACCATATACTATAAGCGATCAAATAAAACAACTGCAACAGCGTGGTTTACAAATTGACGATGATGCACTTGCCAAACATTATCTTTCACAGGTTAGTTACTACCGGCTTGCAGGTTATTGGTGGTCTATGCAGGCAGATAAGGAAGCGCACTTATTCAAACCCAACAGCCGGTTTGAAGACGTTATACACCTCTATAATTTTGACAGAGAGCTAAGAGTTTTATTATTTGATGTTATAGAAAAAATTGAAATCAGTTTACGTACAAAACTGATCTATCATTTATCGCATGAATTTGATCCCTGGTGGTTTCAAAATACGGCAATTTTTAATGACACTTCTGCGTTAATCGAAACCTTGTCTTCCATTCAGGAAGAAGTAAGCCGTTCTAAAGACATATTCATAAGAGAGCACAAAAGAAAATATAAAGATGATTTACGTTTTCCCCCGGCTTGGAAAACATTAGAGCTAACCAGTTTCGGCTCTTTATCCAAATTGTACGGCAATTTAAACAACACAGTAAAATCCAAAGACACTATTGCAGTAGAATTAGGAGCTGTTAATCATACCTATTTACCCAGTTGGCTGCAATCCATTGCGCAAATACGTAACTACTGTGCACATCATAGCAGGTTATGGAATAAAAACTTACCCGGCACCCCAAAGCTGCTGCCAAAACCACCGTATTTATGGGTAAATGATGTGCCAAAAGATACGCAAAAGCTATATCTTCATTTTTGCATTATGCGCTATTTGCTGAATATAATAGCCCCTGAAAATTCGTTTTCTAAAAAATTACAGGAATTATTAAAAAAATATCCATCGGTAGATCCTAATGCTTTGGGATTTAAACCAAATTGGGAAAGCGAACCATTATGGGCATATAAATAGTAGTTTATAAAAAGTTGGCACATATAGAACAAGAAACCTGCATAGATTATTTGAAATAAATTATTTTACAAATTGACTAAAAACGAGCATAAAAAGCTATCTGAAAATTTCGCTGAACCAAAGAATGTCGCCGATTTTTTGCAGCATTTTTTAATTACAGATCTTCGTGCACTAATTATTCAACCAGGGCAGCCATTTTTAAAATTTTTACCTGTTATATGTGGTATTGAGTTCCTCGGGGCTTGTTATGATGAGATGCCTTTTAATTCCGAAAAAGTAGGAGTCAGTAGAAAACGCTTCAAAAAGGGCATTGATTTGATGGGCACTATTTATAAAAAGTTTGATGGCTCACAAAAACAAAAACATCCTTGCCTTTATGAGAATTTTCGTTGCCCTATGGTGCATCAATTTAGAACGGATCAAGATCGGTTTAGATTAACTTCAATAAAATCGCATTACGATGAGGAAGAAGTTAGAAAATGGCATTTGCAAAAAAATGACGCTGCTTACATTATAGTTTTAGAACAGTTATATGATGATTTTGCTTTAGCAGTCAAGAATACTATCAATGATATACAAAAGAATCTTCTTGTTATTGATAAACTAAAAGAGACCCATGTCATCATCCGTGATATGGAAATTTTATTTACTACTTAACCTTAAGTAATAAACCCACAGGCCATAAGGCCTGCGCGAGACACAGTTTTTTAGGCAGCACTTTCTATTTTCCCTTAAAAATAGGATCATCAAAAAATTGACCTAAAGAAATACCTATCTCTTTACAAAATTTATTAATAGTATAGATTGTCGCTCCTCGACCAGTTTCCCACCTGCTTAGCGTTTGCCGGTCTTTTTCAGCATCACTTGCAAAGGTTGATTGGTTTTTTCCAGAGTGTTCCCGGAGATTTTTAATTCTCCTGGCTATCTTCTCTTTTAAGGCTAAATCAATATTGTCTAACTTAGGCATGTGTGCAAGGTGAATAATCTGTAAAAAAATAATGTCAGCCAATTGGCTGACAAATAAAATCTTTTCTTATATTTGTTATGAAAATAAATTTGCGAATTACTTCATAATAGTATTGAAGCATTCGCTTTGAATCTCGACTTGAAAACTGGCACTTTTCTTTCGCAACGAGATGATAAGCAGAATAGCTCACGACCTAGGCGTGAGCTCTCTTATTCGTTGCGGGTATGCCAGTACCTCAAGTCGGTAAGTTGAGCGCCACGCCTTTTTTGTGCGGGTGCCAGCCTAAAACTTTTTTGTTATGAACACCGCCGTTGCCACACCTGTGCAAAACACCTACACCCATTTTAACCCAATCCAATGGCTGCAAGCCCTGTTTCTATTAGCAAATAGCCAAAACCGGCTGCAACAAATGCAGGAAGGGCATATTTGGCAACTCCCCGTAAAGCACATTAAAAAGCTGCTGCGCCAAAGCCCGGCCCCATATACAAGAGGGCCATTACTACAAAGTGCCGCGCCGCTCACTCGCCGGCAAGTTCACCGTACCCACCCCACAAATGGTAGCCTGCATAAGAGAAGCCTGCCCCCAAACACCCCTGCCCGCACCACACCGGGCGGGGCCCCGGCAGGCATCAATACGGAGCATTGTCACCCTGACCGGGATGAAATGGAGCGGAAGGGTCTCTCCCCACACGCACCGCGTCACCCTGTCCAAAGGCCCCCTTCAGGGACCAAAGCGCTCCTTTCACGCACCACGTCACCCTGACCGAAGCGCAGCGGAGTGGAAGGGTCCCCCCGATGTAGGACCATCCCGTATTACAGAGATGTTTCGACTCCGTTACACTCCGCTCAACATGACATTGCAGGAATGATGGTGTCCCCTCTTCATGAACCGTCACTCCTTCGTGAACGTCACCCTGACCGTCGCGCAGCGGAGCGGAAGGGTCTCCCCGATGTAGGACCATCCCGTATTACAGAGATGTTTCGGCTGCTCCTCATAACCCCGGTAGGCGTAAGCAAATATTCATTGTTCATTTGCCAGGCACACTGCTGATAGTAATTCCCGCCGGAAATAGCCCGCGACAATTTCCGGCTGCCCTTTTTTGCTCCACTTTTTTGGGCAAGCAAAAAACGTGAAAAAAAGAAATTAGACCCCTTGCTCCTAACTAAAAACAACACCCATGTCAAACACCCGCAAACACCCCAAAGACCCGTTTGAAACCCGGTGCTGGCTGTACCAGCCCGTTACCGATCCCTACCAGGTAATCGCCGGTTTCTTTGCCGAAGCGCATGTACACGATTTTCGCAAGCTCATCAAAAAGCTGGTCAGCAGCGCCAGCGGGGCGGGTGTATACAAAGGCGAATCGCCGGGGGATGTACTGCTGTATATGAAAATGATCCGTTCGTTTATAAAAGCAGCCCATGCTTTAAGGCATAAAAAGCATAGCCCTGTAATTATTAACGGGGATGACCTGTTCAATAAAAAGTACTACTGCAGCCATTACGTTAGCGCCAATGCATGGAAGGAGTTCCCGCGCCAACTGTCTGAAAAGGAATATGGTAACCCGTATTTGGTGTTTCAAAAGTTTTTCCGCTACCAGTCGCTAACCAACTGGCTGCACTGCTGGGAACAGGTTGTGGATGGCGCATTTTGCGGAGATGGCAGTTTTGCACCCGTGGCTCCGTTCAAGGTGCACAGCCATTTAGCAAAGCTGGTGGAAGCCGCGCATTTGATTGATGTAAGGGAGGAAGAGTTTGAGGAGGTTCACGTATCGCCATGAGGCGACAACATATAAGTTCGAGGCGAGCCTGCCCGGCTAACGCCATTCAGACGGGGACGCCTCGAACAGCGAAATAAAAACAATGCACGGGTCAGCCGCACACATTACCGCGCTACAGACCCGCGCAAGGAAAGGGCTCAAACAATGGCGGCTTCTTAACGGCTTACAAGATTATTTTCTTAACGCCATTTTTTCAAGGCCATCTCAAAACGCGGAAAACAAAATCAGGCGTAAGCAAACCTGCCCGTCCGGTCAGACGGGTATTCATTGACGATTTGCCAAGCACACCGCAGATAGTAATTCTCGCCGGAAATAGCCCGCAACAATTTCCGGCGGCCCTTTTTGGCTCCACCTTTTTGCTCCGAATGCTTTCGGAGAAAAAGCGTGGAAAAAAGAATGACTAACCGTACCTAAGATAAATAACAACAATGCACAGGTCAGCCCGCACACATTGCCAAAGCATAGACCCGCGCAAGGAAAGGACACTATTACTCTTACCGAAGCACAGCAGAGCGGAAGGGTCCTCGCATAGCCCACGCCAGCACCAGCGACAACACTCCAGTTATCAGCCACACAATGTCTGTTATAAACACATAAGGATGAATGGTAGCCGATCTCCAAAACCAATCGCCGGTTGCTATACCATTGGCGAAAGGAATGGTGCAGGCAAGCGCACCACCCAGTATCAAACAGCATATGGTAACGCGTTTTTCGGTTTTCAAAAAATAGCCAATGATGGCAAATAACAACCAGCCTGAAAAGAACAGGGTATTCACATACCGCGCATGTCCGGGTATTGCAGGAATTAATTGCTCACCAATAAAAAGCAAAGCTGTTGCCGGGAATAAGCTGAAACAAACAGCAAGGTAGATCATGGTCACGCGATGGTGAAAACGGCGCTGCTGATCGGTATAGGCCGGTTTATTACGCGCCGCTT
Source organism: Niabella aquatica (assembly GCF_054779315.1). NCBI lineage: Bacteria > Pseudomonadati > Bacteroidota > Chitinophagia > Chitinophagales > Chitinophagaceae > Niabella > Niabella aquatica. The sequence continues at coordinate 472,950 of NZ_BAAGYM010000008.1, read as the reverse complement.
TCCACATCAGTACACCGCTGATAATAACCAAACAGGTAAACAGCGACAGTACAAAATATAACGCTTTCAATAACCAGCCACCAAAAGTGGCGAAGTGAACTTTACTGATGCCGCCTAAAATGGATTGCAGATAATTCTTTTCGCCGGGTTTTATTTCAAGCTTATACTGGCCCGTATGCAGGTCCAGCACCGCCATTCCATCCTGGTTGAATGCCTTACTGTTCACCAGGTCGGCGCCCAGGGAAGCATTTTCTTTGCCAGGGTTGATGATCTCCAGGAAGGAAATATTATACCCCGGGTAATCGCTGCGTATCTTTTGAATACCTGCCGCTACAGGCATGTGAGCCGCTGTCTGGAGTTTTTGGTTTTCATCGTGCCCGTGAAAAGCTTCGGGGGGATAGAGCTTTGTGATCAACTGCTGCTGATCGCCTTTAAACAATACGATCACTGCCGGGGCAAGAATAAAAATACTTAACAGGTAAAACGCGCCCGTTATCGCATACATCAACTGAAAAGGCAGCCCGATAACTCCAAATACAGTATGTGCGTTGGTCCAGAATTGTTTTGTTATCTTTTTAAATGAAAAAGCATAAAATTTTGTAACAATATTTTTCCAGTGTATGAGCAGTCCTGTAATAACAGCAAAAGCAAAGAACAGGGAAACAAACCCGGCTATATAGCGCCCAATATAAAAAGGCACCTGGTCCAGGAAATGCAGCCGGTAAAGCGTTTCCCCGGTGGTAGTTCCATCTCCCTGAAAAAGTTCGGTAATACCATCCGTAACCGGGTTATAAACAAAACTGGCATACTGCGTGCCGGATGAATCTTCAACAGGCGCGTAAACCGTATACACAGGGTGGGCTTCTGAAGGCATACGCACCCGTACTTCATCAGCGTTTTTTACACCGGCTTTTGCCGAATCCAGCCGCAGGATCAGCCGTTCAAAATCAATATTGTTTACCACGGGTATACGTGCGGCAGGGTCTTCCCACTGGTAAATTTCCTGTTTATACAGCGATAGGGCGCCTGCAAAAAAGATGATAAATAAAACAGCGCTGATCACAATACCGCTTACGGTATGCGTATGGAACAGGATATTATACGCCCTGGTACCTAATCCCTTCATACAATTCCCCCTCCTTTATAAGCGATAAAACCAAAGACCAGCGACAGCAGCAGGTAAATACCCCATATCACCCAGCCATTACGTACCAGGAATGCCAGCACCATAAATACCGCCCATAATAAAAAGACGGAAAAGGTACCGGAGACCAGCAGGCTAAGCCCGATACCAGGAACTAATGCCATAACAAGATGCAACGTAATGGACAGCATATACCCACCCAGCAGGCCCGCGCTGATCTTTAACACGCGCTGACCCGGGGGGCTTAAATATTTTGGATTTGCCGGCATATCAGAATTTGAAAATTACACCCAACATACATAACATATGAAATAAGATCAGTGCACCTGACCGGATCCCGCGGTTACAGTTGGTGAAAAACACCACGCAGGACAGCAGGGCCATATAAATACATAACGCCAGCAAAAGTCCGGTTGTCCATCCCCTGTCTATTCCTAACAACACAGTACCCAACAGCACGCATGCCCATGTCAACCAGCCTTTTCTCAACCAGGAAAGGGCTGTCAGCTCCTTAGGCCAGTATTTGGAAGCCCGGTAGCCGGAAAGCGCCCCGACAAAAAACAGGTATACAGCAATAGTGGTCATATTAATTTGCATCTAACGTCATTTCACAGCGGAGACCCTTCCGCTCCACTTCGTTCCGGTCAGAGTGACGGTGTCCTTAATATGTCATGCCGAGTTAACAATTAAGGGCGTCACTTTGAGCGAAGCTTAGCGGAGCCGAAAGTCTCCTGAATTGAGGAGATTCCTCGCCAGCTTCGTCCCGATAAATCATCGGGATCGGAATGACGACCTACAATGTAATTGCTTTCAAACATAACACAACATGTCATTGGCAGCGAAGCAGAGCGGAGTCCCTGCCTGCTGGCAGGGAAACATCTCCAACATAAAGAGACCCTTCCCCGCCCGAACGTGCCGTCCGGTACGGGCGAGCACTTCGTCGCGTACAGTTGCCGGGATGACACTCCACACTTCTTCGGTCACGAGGCAAATGTATCCCTTGCAAGTTTCAGCTTATTTACGAATTTGGAAATATTTGTTATGATAACAGAATTTTCCCGATTGGCCTGGAAATTCAGGGTGCTGATTGCAGTAATTTTGCCCCGGCTTTCTTCCAGGACGACCCGCAAAACTATTGTGTAGAGCGGATCCGGCTGGCAAGCAGACCTTACTATTATATTAATCGCCGCAGGCGACAGAATAGGCGTATGAGGCGAAAACGCCTCGTGCAGCAGCATTTTTTTATGATAGAATCTATGCTCCCCTTTCTAAAATGGTTTTTGTTTATTCTCGCTTTTTTACTATTGGCCGGGATACTGTTTGAACAGTACTCAAGATGGAAACTGGAAAAAACAGCTTTTACCGGTAAACCCTTCGTTGAAATTAACGGCAAGCCACTTCATTATGTAAAGAAAGGACAGGGAAACTGTACCGTAGTGTTTCAATCCGGCATGGGAAGCAGCTATGCTATCTGGCAGGAAATACAGGACAGCATTTCCCAAAATGCGGTTACAATCGCTTACGACAGAAACGGGCTAATGCTGAGCGAAGCCACCGACGCACCGGTAACAAACGACCAGGTTGCCGAAGAGCTGCAATTACTGCTGGAAAAAACAAACTGTCCCAAGCCGTATATACTTGTAGGACATTCTATGGCAGGTATTTACCTTAGACCTTTTATCAAAAAAAACGAGCAGGATATTGCCGGGATCGTTTTTGTAGAAGCTTCCCATCCGCAGCAGATCAAAAAGGCCTCGCCCGAACTTTTAAAAGCGTTAAGCATCCCGCCCCGCTGGCTGATCAAATTCGCTGTCAATACCGGGATTTATAGAACGATGTTCTCTTTTGTTCCACTATCTCCCGAAATACCCATGAACCACCCGCTGCACCGGCTGGAGAAGGATTTCTTCTACCGGTCCTGCGATAAAATACTGGAAGAGGTGGAAAATGATGCACTGAATTTTAAAAATGCTGAAAAGTATACTTCTTTCGGGAATATCCCCCTCACCGTTATTACAGGCACTTCTGAAATTCGTTATGCGGCTATTAAAGATACCGTTGTAAGAAATGAATACCGCCAATGGGTAGACGAAATGCAGCACGACCTCTTAAAGCTTTCTGCCAACAGCTGGTTGATAAAAGCGCCCAACAGCGGGCACCTGGTTCAGATCAATGACGGCGCACTGCTTATCCGGGAGATCAGGAATATGCTGTCAATAGAAAACCATTGATAACGCTTAGACCTAACGTGTAAAAGAGCAACTTACAATAACGCTGTAAAACAACTAATGAAAAGGTCGTCAGCCAGCCTTTTGGAAATAAGAATAATTACCGACAGGAAGCAAAGGGTAATTTGAAAGCAAAACAAATCGTGTTGTTCTCAATTTCCAGTTGTAGCTTGCTATTATTTTTTTCCAGGTACTCTCTGCATAAGTTCAGTCCCAGCCCAACTCCTTTCTCATTCGCAGTTCCATAATTACTCTTGAAAGAAGGTTTATTCATCCATGTTTCCAGGCCGTCTTTACTCAAATGCTCTACTCCATTTTTAACACTGATAAGGGCATGATCTTCCCGGGGATCTACCATTACCTGAATGATATGGGGCGCCCGTGTAAATTTTATTGCATTATCTATCAAATTCCGCAATATCAGCTGTACCTGATTTTTATCGGCATACACAAAATCCATCTGGAGAGGCAAAGCTGTTTCAAGAGATAGCTGCTTTTTTAATGCTACAGGGCGATACACTGAAACTAAATCCCCGATTACCTTATTGAGATCAAATGCTTCCGGCCTTATCTCCACTCTCCTCATTTGCATATGAGCCCAATGCAGCAGGTTATCGAGCAGTGTCTTTAGCTGTAAAAAGCTGTTCTCGTTTTTTCTAAGCACCGTTTTCAGCTCTTCAAATGATAACATCTCTAAATTGTCTGATGCCAAAATACCCAGCATACTGTTAAACGGAGTTCTAAGATCGTGCGCAATAATCGAAAACAGCTTGTTTTTTATATTATCCGATGCCTCCAGCTTGGTAATAGTTTCCTTTAGTCTATCAGTGCGTTTGGCTACCAGCTTTTCGAGCTCTATATTTTGATATTTAATAATCTGATATTTCTCCTGTTCTGCCTGCTGTTGCTGCTGCTGCAGTGTATAGTACCGTTGGGCTAACGCAAGAGCAAGGAACAGGAACTCTAAAATTGCACTAACCTCCAGGATCAGCCGGCTGTAAGCATTATATGCGAAAAAGCCTGCAAGGCTTAAAACATAATATATAATAGCAATCATTATAAGTGTCCAGGCCAGTATAAAATAGGTTACAGTTTGCCTGCGGCTTCTGTACAAAGCTATTGCACACAGGACGAGGGTTAATGGCAGCAACAACCCGATGATCTGCGCAGCTGACGCTGCCCAGGACTTTAACCCGACCAAACTTATTGCCAGTTGAACCACACTCAGGACTATTAAGAACCTGTACACATTATATAACGGGCGCGATAATTCGCGGAGCCTGCAAAACCGGTTGGTAATGAGCAGTGCCGCTATAGAGCCAAAACAAAAGTATACATGCGGGTACTGGTTAAGGAAAATACGGAACGAGGTTCCTAATAAATAGCCATAACCGGCAAAATAACCGATCACATACATTCCAAAACTTAAGGTATAGATGCAATAGTACAGGTATATGCGGTCTTTAAACCCAAAATATAAGAACAGGTTGAACGCAAAAAAAGTAAATAAAACGCCTATAAGACCAAATTCAATGACCCGGAGACGCGGATTTTCAATCCTGAATAAATTTTCATTATTGACCAGCTTTACCGGAACGATCATAACATTCCGGGCCTTTAAGCGCACCCACACTGTTTTAACTTCGGGCCCATTCAATGAAGCTGGAATTTCAAATATATATTGATTAGTGCTGCGGACGCCATCATTATCTTCTGCCAAAGCACCGCTCTTAACACATTTCCATTGCTTATCAACCGGTATATAGCAATCGATCTCTTCTATTGTTGCAGCGTCTATTACCAGATAATCTGAAGACCTGCCAGACGGTTTAAACGCTAACTGAATCCAGAAAGCAGAAGCACTGATACCAAAATTGAGGATCGGAGATGTTCCTTTTTTAAATTGTCCGGCTGCATATTGCTCCTGTACTTCCTGTAAAGAAAGCCCGGCAGACTTATCCTCGAAGTACATTATACTTTTACCAAGGTTCTTTTCCGGTTCATTCTGGTTCAGATCAATAACCTGCGCATGGCCGCTTAACACTAAAAAAGTAAACAAAAACACGATCAACTTCATACAACACTTTAGTTTGAATTTAACCTGGCTGCTTATTTTAATTATCCGGCTATTTAAAAGCAGTCAAGATCATTTTTGTGCATGCAAAAGTACATCGGACAGTCGAATATTGAATATCGAAATGCGCCCCTTTGCTTATAACAGATTCATATCCCCTCATTGGTGTGCTCAAAAATCAGAACACTCAATATCAGGCCCGGGATTTGGCATTCAGTATACTGCGGTTTACAGGCCTGTGCTTTTTATACTGCTGCCGGATCTGCAGGTTGGGCTGCCTGCTTTATCTTTTGGTTTGATCTCCAAAGATCAGACAATAATAATTCTCTTATAAAAGTCATCTCCCTGGGTAGCCTGTCATAGAGGGTGAAGAACAGCTCATCGTGCGAGGCTATTTCTTTTATCCAGAGGTCGCGGTTAATGCTCATTACATCTTCAAAGGCTTCTTCCGTAAAGCTTTCCATACCGTTCCAGTCTATATGTTCATATCGAGGTACCCAACCCAGAGGCATTTCTACTCCTTTAGACTGACCTCTTACCCTCTCCACGATCCATTTCAGCACACGCATATTTTCTCCATATCCCGGCCAAAGGAACTTTCCTTCCTCATTCTTTCTGAACCAGTTTACAGAAAATATCCGGGGAGGCTCGGGTATCTGCCGGCCAAAGTTAAGCCAGTGGGCAAAATAATCGCCCATGTGGTAGCCTGTAAAGGGAAGCATAGCAAAAGGATCGCGGCGTACTTCACCTAAACTGCCAAAAGCTGCAGCAGTTCTTTCGGAACCCATCGTGGCTGCCATATATACTCCAAACGACCAGTTGAAGGATTGCATCACTAACGGCATTACATCATTGCGCCTTCCGCCAAAGATAAAGACAGAAACAGGCACCCCTTCAGGATCATTAAAGCGATCATCTATTACCGGGCATTGTTCGGCCGGTGCTGTAAACCTGGAATTCGGATGTGCTGCTTTTGTTTCACTGGCGGGTGTCCAGTCGTTGCCCTGCCAGTCTATAGCATGTGCAGGCGGCTCGCCATCCATACCTTCCCACCAAACATCCCCGTCGTCGGTTAAAGCCACATTCGTAAAAATAGTATGGGTGCTGATAGTGACCATGGCATTGGGATTGGTTTTATAGTTCGTGCCCGGCGCCACTCCAAAAAACCCGGCTTCGGGATTAATAGCGCGCAGCTCGCCCTTTTCATCTGGTTTGATCCAGGCAATATCGTCACCCACAGTAGTTACCTTCCACCCTTCATCAGTAAAGGCTTTGGGCGGTACCATCATTGCAAAATTGGTCTTGCCACAGGCCGAAGGAAAAGCGGCACATACATAATCCTTCTTCCCATCCGGAGACTGAACCCCTGCTATCAGCATGTGCTCTGCCAGCCAGTTCTGTTCGCGTGCCAGCGTGGATGCAATACGCAGCGCGAAACATTTCTTTCCTAATAAGGCATTGCCACCATAACCGGAGCCATAGCTCCATATCAGCCGCTCTTCAGGAAAATGAACAATATATTTGTCCTGTGGATCGGGACAACAGGGCCAGGCTATATCTTCATGTCCTTCACTTAAAGGCACGGCTACGGTGTGCAGGCAATGTACAAAATCCCTGTTGCCCATTGCTTCGAGGGCACAGGTTCCCATCCTCGTCATCAGCTTCATATTCACTACTACATAAGGCGAATCGGTAAGCTGTACTCCAAATTGTGACAGAGGTGAACCGACAGGCCCCATGCAAAATGGTATCACATACAGGATTCTGCCTCTCATGCACCCCTCCAGTTTAGGCATTAATATTTCCTTCATTTTTTGAGGGTGCATCCAGTTGTTGGTTGGACCTGCATCTTTTTCGGTAAAGGAGCATATAAAAGTGCGGTCTTCGAGGCGCGCTACATCGGACGGGTGTGAGCGTGCTAAAAATGAATGAGGTCTTTTTTGAGGATTAAGGCGGATAAAAGTGCCCTTTTCTACCATTTGGTTACAAAGGGCCTGGTACTCTTTATCAGAGCCATCGCACCAATGTACTGCAAGGGGCTTGCATAGCGCGGCCATTTTACTTACCCATTTTTTAAGCTCAACGTTCTGTAATTCATCAGGAAAATACATCGATTTCATCTGTATATATGTTTTTGGTTTACCTTTTTGCAGATCTTATGTACGGAAGCCTGTTCAGGAAAACTATACGAACCCTCAACAGCAACCTATTGGGGCACGCCTGACTTCACACAGAATACGGTCATAAATGACCGTATTCTGTGGCAGCAAATGTAGCGTTTAAGATAATGAGCGGCTTTTGAAAAAATTTATTTTAGTCGATAAGAATCCATGTAATACTAAAAAATATCAAAAACACATAAGAGGGCCTTTGTTTGTTTTCAAAACAAAAATGGTTTAGCATTGAAGATTGGTTAAATTTTTCAGGCTGCTGTTATTATAATAATACTCAACCCGGCCAGGCTTGTTGCTATACAGCATACCTGCGTAAGGCAGAAAATAAAAATGGCGGGGTCTGACTCATGCACAAGGCTATTAGCAGAAACCCGCCAGGGAAATAAATATATTTTCTAACACTATAATTATCAGTGGCCATTCCGATACCTGCGAAGCAGGAGAGGAATCACTCCTATTCAGAAGACCTTTCGGCTTCGCTCAAGTTGACAGAACGCTCAGCCATCACCACAATGATGAAGGCGCTGCTAGCCGGCATGGAGGTTTATATTATTGATCTTCAGCATATAAAAAGCAAAAACTCATGCTGTTTACTTTTCAAAAAAATCCAGTTCTGCAATAGACACCGTATTGTCTCCACCGGCTATATCTGTGGCTGCAATACGCACATAACGGGCTGTAAGTGGTGCTTTGAAAAAGTATTTGCGGGTTGTAGGATCATTCACCAAATTTCCAAATTCAAAGCGGCCTGCGTTTTGCCATGTTTCCCCATCATTGCTTACCTCCACGGTTCCTTTAGCCATCATACCCTGGCTGTTTTGCTTTTGCGGCGTGTAAGCAAATGTATTTAAATGATATGCTTTTCCCAGATCTATTGTTATAAAATGACCGGATGTGGTTTTTTTTGATTGCCACCAGGTTTGTCTGTTCTCATCAATGGCAAAAACTGCTTTGTGCCGGGTATCCGCTTCGCTGTCTGCCTCTATTATCTTCCAGTCATTTTTGGCAATACCTAATACTTCACTAACCGTTGCCCCCTTTTCTTTATTGATGATAGCAACGGCTTTTACTTTGCCTTTTGGCAACTGGAACGGGCCTGTATATTTTTTACTGCCGCCTGTTGGCTCGCTGCCATCAAGAGTATAAAAAATGCTCATTTCCTTATACAGGTTTTCCGTAGTGTTCTCCCCATGCGGCTTCCAGCCAAAATCTGATTCCAGGGGCTGAATCATCACCAGCCCTTCTTTATTTCTTGATACCTGCAATTGCGGCGGGCGGGTTTTATAAAAATATCCGCCAATAGTAGCGATCGCCGGATCCAGCCTGCTTTCTACAACACGCAACCTGAATTTTGATGCGGTTACTTCGGGGAAACGCAGGATGCGCTTGTAGCCAATATTGGTAGCTGAAGCTATTTCTTTCCATTCATTATTCACCCACGCATCTACAGCATGTTGTTCTACCCGTTCACTATGCGTATTTACTGATTCCTGTATTAAAAAGCGGTTGATCGTAACCGGCTTTGGAGTAATAATAACGATCTCTTTTTCTTTTTTATTGAGTACCATACAAGTATTCAGATCATTATCTAAAACCTTTGAAGAAACAGAAGCCCCTGCAAAAAGATTTTTAGAATAGGTCTCTGTAATGCGCTTACCCACTTCATTTAATACCTGCACATCGGGGAGAGAAAATGCACCTTCACGGTTGGGGGGAATATTTAAAAGAAATGTAGAGTTACCCCCAACAGAGCGTTCATAAATATCAAAAACATCATCGGCGCTTCTTACTTTCTGGTGTGTATCATCCCTGTAAAACCAGCCTTCACGTATAGACGTATTGGTTTCTGCCTGCTGGTAGTGCAGGAATTTCGCTTTATACAGTTGTTCCCTGCTGCCGAGGTCTTCGTTTGTCATATCAGGGAAATGGCTTGCGGTATCCGGGTTTTCAGGATAAGGGATCACGTTCCATTCGGTGGAGCGCGTAGCTCCAGCTTCATTACCACACCAGCGGATATCTTCCTTGCCGAATATTACTGCTTTGGGCGCTAAAGTATGGATCAGCTTTTTCCAGGCTATGTAATTATACTGCTGTCCCCCTTTTCTTTTGGGATGGGCACCGTCAAACCAAACTTCATCTATCGGGCCATATTCTGTTAACAGCTCAAACAACTGGTTTAAAAAATATTCATTGTAATCATCTACCACAAATTCAAATTTGGTTTTATTGGCAAATGGCCTGCCCGGTATTTCGCGCGGAATCCTGCGTTTGGTATATTTACTCAGGTTACCATATAACCCTTCGGGGTTTTCAATCTGGTACAGATCAGCAGGAGAAAGATAGATGCCCAGCTTTAACCCATATTTTTTACAGGAAACAGATAGATCTTTTAATACATCTCCTTCTCCATCCCTGAAACCGGTAGACATAATACCATGCTTCGTATAGCGGCTTTGCCACAGCACGAACCCATCGTGATGCTTTGCAGTAAAGATCACCATCTTCATGCCCGCAGCCTTCATGGCCCTGCACCACTGGTCGGTATCCAGCTTTTTTAAAGCGAATATTTCAGGATCTTCTTTACCATTGCCCCATTCCAGGCGGGTAAAGGTATTAGGCCCAAAATGAACAAAGGCTATAAATTCCTTTTTTAAAGCGGCTAGCTGATTCGCTGTGGGTACTACATGAGCGGCCTTTTCAATGATCCGCTGTTTGCTGTCATTGGCATCAACGGCGATGGTATTTTGAAATGTAAGCGTTTGTTTTTGAGCAACAGCTGTAATGGTTGCACTTACAAAAGCAATAAAGAATAAATAACGCATGAATATCATTTTATTTGGTTTCAAATCTATTTGAACTTGTAAAACCGTACCCAGTCTATTTCCATTTCAACAGGCAGGTCCGCTGGCTCTACCCTTCCTACCCAGCTACCACCTAATTGCATATCGAGCAGTAAATAATGCTTTACATCCGCAAACGGGAACTGGTCCTTTTTATCCGTTTCGATACGGGGATAAGCAAAGGTCCTTTTATCATTTACATAAAATACAAGGCTATCCCGGTATTTTTCTACGGCATACGTATTAAATGCACCGGGATTTATACTTGCCGTACCTCCATGCTTAGGGTTGTCTTTTATATTCAACGTAATAGTGTAATAAGAATGCACTGTTTGATAAACAATAGTATCCTCATTCAAATGTTCCATCATATCTATTTCACCACCGTTGGGATATTTTTCTCCCTGTGCCAGCAGCCAGAAAGCAGGCCAGGCGCCGGTTGCATTATCCAGTTTTGCCCGTATCTCTAACCTTCCCAAACCAAAGCTTACTTTGTCTTTTGTATAAACACCGCCCGTTAAGTATTTTGAAGTATCGCCGGAAAGTGTTGTGTTATTAATTCCTCTCAATACCAGCTTACCATCCCGCATGTCATAGCAGCTGTCAAAATCGCTCATATGCCGGTTCCAGTCGGATGTGCCTCTTGGTATTTTCGACCACTTTGTTTTATCGAAAGAACCTGACTGGTTAAAATTTTCTTTCCAAACTAATTTTGATCTCTGAACATAGTGTGCCCTTGCACAAGAGGTAAGCAACACTATCGTAAACAACAATGACAATATTCGCATATAATAGTTATTCGCTATTACCGGTTAAACTGTAACTCAGCCACTACCGGCATGTGGTCTGAAGCCTTTCTATCTGGTATTACTTTATGAGATATAACTTTAAATGCATCTTTTGGCGCAGATGCAATAAAATCAATCACACCCCCTGTTTTGCCTTCTGAAAAAGTGGCAGGGCAATTATTGCAGGTACGGGTAAAATGCGCATCAAGCGAATTGATTACCTCGCTGCCCTCACGCGCGTTAAAGTCGCCTGCTACAATAAAAGGCAGAGAAATTGCTCCTGCAAGGCGATTGATCTCTTTTATTTGTAATAACCGGCTTTCTTTATTATATGCTTCCAGGTGTGTGCAACCAAAACGAACAGACTTTCCCCCGGGTAAAGTAATAGTTGCTGCGGCTAATACACGGGGCTCGCCGCTGTTATTCCCTTCGGCCCTGGGCAACATATATGTTTTTGTATCTGTAAGCGGATATTTGGACAGGATCAGCACACCATACTGCCCCCCGTCATAATCCATTGCTTTTGCAAAATAGAAAGATTTGTATCCTGCTTTGGCGGACAATTGTTCCGCCTGGTTTATTTTGCCCGAACGGCCTGTATTTACATCCACTTCCTGCACGGCCACAATATCAGCGTTTTCATCTTTAATTATAGCAGCAATGGCGTCTACATCGATCACATTGGGCTTTTCCGGCGGGTTGCAATGATGTACATTATATGTCATGACTTTGATAGTGCTTTTTACTGCGCCAGATTGCACTTTCTGAGAAGAACAGGAAAGCAGGGCCAGTAACATAAAAGCTGGCAGAAATCTTATAAATATGTGTAGCATGATAAATGGTTTTATAGATGCAAAAGTATGAGATCAATGCGTCCTTCCTGTTTTCTGCAAAATAAGTCCTGAAGTAAATCAGGAATAAGGCGTATGCAGCATTTTATATACCTAATTCAGCAAACGCTTATACTTTTCTATCATCTGCTGTGCCGACTGTTTAGACAGTTCTTTAATTTTGAACGTTTTTAAGGCGGCTTCCAGTTCGCTCAGCCTTGCTGTTTCGCCTTGCTCTTTATACTGCCTGCGCAACAAATTTATTTTTTCAAAATCCTGTATACCCTCTATTAATTTTTCAAAACGGATAGATGATAAAGGGCCCGGGTAAACCTGGTAAGTATCCCCCGCTGGCCATGCAGTAAAGCGGCTGTCGTTTAGCGGGTCTTTTGTCCAGCTATTGTATGCCCAGCGCAGGAACCCGTTCATATTCGTAGCGGCCGTGTACCAGCCCGCCCATACCGCTTCATCGGGTGGCGAAAAGGTAAACATATTGGGATACTTTTCAGTGCAGCAAACATACCATGTACTCACTTTCTCCTGCTGCTTCCTGCCCTTTAAAACACTATCCGGTAAAACCCAGCGTGAAGCTACACAGTAGTCATAAATATCTTTTTCGATCTCGGGATGATAATCGCCGGCCAACGAAATTTTCCAGCCAGGGTCAATAGTTTTCAACAGGTCGATTACCGATCTCATGGCTTTCATAGGACGCTCGTCCATAGCTATGGTAGTGATACCAAACCAGCCTTTTTCTTTTAGGTGAGTCGTAAAGTCCGTAAGCATCATACGCCAGAATTCATTATACGCTGGTGTTCCTATATTACCAGTGAATACGGTGTCCTTTTGTAAAGCCTCATCATAATAGGTAAAAGCAATTTTCCAGGGCACCATACTATAGCAGTTAATTTGCTCTTTGATGCCACAGCTCATTACAAAGTCAATGTATTTGTCAAATAAGCGGTAATCATATTTCCAGGTGTTATCGGCTTTTTTTGTCCACTTAATTAATCCCGGGTAATCGTCATAGGTTTGATGCCCCCAGGGCTCATCGACCACACTTGCGGTAATAATTTTCTGACCTGCATTAGCCAGCATAGTATAGTATTTACGCATCAGGTTAAAGTGTTCATCGCTCCAAAGCGCCACGTTATGCACTCTTGCCACCGCAGCCGGGTGCTGCCAGTAATCGAGCCTAAAGGCCCAGTCTTCAGGCGATGGCAGGGTTTTATTTACAACTGTTAATACTATTTGCAGTTTATATTCTTTGTCTGCTTTAACAGTAACTGTTCCATTGTATTTTCCGGCGATTGCGTCCTCAGGGACTTTCACAGTAACCCAAACCGGTTGTGTGGTATTCTTTTGAATACCGATGCTTTGTATTTCCGTATTGATCCTATCCGCTACCATTGAAGAGTCAAAATCTTTGGATTGACGATGGCCGCAGCCATTCCGGAACTCATCGGTCATTACATATTGCACGAAACCCGCCGTAATATTTTCATTGCTGATAACATTGCCTTTAGCATCTTTTAAATCGCTTACGGCAACAGTAACATTTTTCACATCCTTTTTAGAATAAACCACCATTTGCGTGTGTACTTTTTCATTTTTCCAGGCCGATGTGTGCCATATATTTTTGGGTGCAGCAACGGGAGGAATATCCTGCTGATAACGTACGCCACTGGAACCAAAGCCCACAACTACAGGCGCCGTTAGTTTACTCCATTTTGCGTTTCGCTCCGTGGCACTTAATTTCAGCGGCTTTTGTAAAGCCAGGCTCACATCCTGCGCCATACTATTGATGCTAAAATGAGCAATCGCGATCAGCAGTAAAATCCTTATTGTCTTCATAACTGAAAATATAAACTATTGAATTTTGAAGATAGATGAATTTTTACGGGCCATAAAGCATTAGCACCATTAATTTCTGTGCTAACGTTTGCGCAGCAACCCAGAAAGCATCAATGGTTTCTGGCAAGCTGAATACAATTTACCATTGTGCTTTTTTAGCGCCCAACCGGGATTTTGCTTACAATCAATTCGTTTGCAGCCGCCCAGTGCACCATTAGGTGTGCTGATGTTCAGGTTTGCTACGGTTCCCTGCAAAACCTGCGTAATAGGTATATCCAAAACTTCCTGATCGGCAATAGTTATTTCCTGTGTTCGATATCCCACTATGGAGAATACCAGCACATCTCCTGCAGTAGCATTAGTCGGAAAACGCCCGGTCTCTGAAGTAGTGACCCCAGTACCGGTGCCCTTAATTTGTCCTGAAACATTTTATCTCCAATCGTTGCGCTACGATTGCACAAACGACGTATTAAAAAGTGCATGTTATTCCTCTATAAGCAGCGCTAATGTAATGAACGACCAGAGTAACGGCTAAACAGGCTCTAATAAATTTTCTGATCTGTTTCGCAATAAAAGCTTCTTCGTTTAGCTTTTCCCGTAATTTTTTTGATAAGCCTGCTCCCGCAACAGGGGCATGAAACTTTATTATGAACCAACCAATGCTTTTTTAAAACAAATGCTCTTTTCCATTTTAAAAAATCAAAACTGTAATTCCTGGCTTCAGCAATTAATTCGTTTAATTTTTGGGGAGGAAGATGTCCTGCCAGGCTTTCAGGCTGAACACCGATCCTGAAAAGCACCTCATTTTTAATAATATTACCTACCCCGGAAAAAATATGCTGGTCTAACAGCACATCACAAACCTGCGAGCCAGCCTGGGATTTTAATTTTTCCATAGCACGTCCGGGATCCCATTTATCGCTTAATACATCCGCATCCCAGTCTATTTCTGCTAAAGAGGTATTATCAACCAGCTTAACAGAGCAGGTATAAAAAAACATGGCGCCGGTTTTAAAATACAGCCCAAGCCGCAACCGGCTGTCTGGTTTTGTTGTTTCGTTAATGCTGTAAGAGCCAAACATCAGGAGGTGAATTCTTACGCTTATTTTATCAAAAACGAGATAGGTTTGTTTTCCAAAGGTTCTTACTTCGCGCAGCACCTTTCCTTTCAATAATATTTTATCTATTTTGGCATTGCCTTCGACTGCGGTTACTTTTTTTCTGACAAATTTCACCAGGTTTTCTTTCATTAATAATATAGACGGACCTTCGGGCATTCGTTTTTTTAAATAGGAGCAAATATTATTCCTTAAATACAATTTCCATAATATGATAGGTGCCGGTTTTGGATTGGTATAGTTATTGTTTTTTTAAACAAATCATTTTACAGAATGCTTTTGATTCTATAATCCTATTCCATGATTCATATTGGCACATCAGGCTATAGCTATACCTATTGGAAAAACAGGTTTTACCCCGAGAAACTACCGGCTTCGCAGTGGCTGTCGTACTATGCAACCCGGTTCAGCACGCTTGAATTGAATAACAGCTTTTACAGGTTCCCGGCTGTAGCGTCCTTGAAAAGATCAGCAAGCCTTACGCCCGAAGATTTTACCTTTTCTGTAAAAGCACACAAGATTATAACGCATACAAAACGACTGGTTGACGTTAAGGATAAAATACAGGAATTTATGGATATTGTGCAGGAAGGACTGGGCAATAAATTAGCCTGTATTCTTTACCAGATGCCCCCTTCTTACACATTTTCAGAAGAGCGGTTAATAAATATTGTGAAACATTTATCCTTTGATAAACGAAATGTTATTGAGTTCCGTCATGTGTCCTGGTGGAACCAGGAGGTGTACACCCTGCTTAAAAAGCATCATATTAATTTTTGCAGTGTCAGTTACCCGGGTCTGCCTGGCGATAATATCATTACGGGTAGTTTTTTGTACCGCCGTATGCACGGCGTACCCGAATTATTTAAATCTTCTTATTCCGCCAAAGAGTTAGCAGATCTGTACCAGGGGCTACCGGTTAAAAAAAATGCTTTTATCTATTTCAATAATACCATGTTTGAAAGCGGGTATAGCAATGCACAATCTTTACAGCAGATGGCCGAATCTTCTTAAACACCCGCTGCCGCCATATTTGTCTATCATCCGGCCAATGAATCAATAACATTTGCTATTGATTCACCGAACACCATACCATTGTTATCCCTGGTTAAAAAGTTTATTTGTATACTGAGGAACATGGCATCGGCAACGAAATAAAACCAGATTTTCTCAGTTGACATCAATATGTTTTAATAGTAACATCGTCTACAATAACATCTGCTGCGCCTTCATTAACAATAGAGATACGAATCGTTTTCATATTATTTTCGTATTCGTTCCCTGAACGAAAGTTCACCGTTTCCTTTATAAACCGGCTTCTGCCACGGCTTTCTTTTTTAAGAACAGGAGATAATTCACCGCTAACAACTTTCATATTGTCCACGGCCAGCTTAAGCCTGCTACTTCCGTAATGCCAATATTCCAGTTTATAATCTGTATCGTTATGCAGGTACACATATTGCTCCACTTTTTGCCCGGGCTTTAATAATATGCCGGCTGTTTTGTTCCTGCCAGCGGCGGGTAGCCAGGTGCCATTGCCCTCCCAGGGAGAAAGACTGCCGCTGTCTTCAAAACCGGGATTGGGCAATTCGTTGCCATCCTTTAACGGCCAGGTATAATAACGGATATAATCCACTTCCATGTTAACAGTACCGCCGCCGCCATAGCTGCCCAGCAGCACATTCATAAAATGATTGGGTGAGTACACCTGATTTTTATCGGTATATTCTTTAATAAGGTTGCCATTGATATAATGTTTGATAGAAGTAGGTGTCCACAACATGCCGTGCACCACCCATTTATCTATATGCGTATATCCTTCGGCAATATGTGTGTTGAGATTCCGCAGGAACTTCCCGTTGCTATCCACATGCCCGTGCAGCACAAACTGGGCATTGAGGTATTCAAACACGTCTATTTCAAATACCTGCCCTTTGGGACGGATACCTTTTACACCATCCAGTGTGGTACCTTGTTGCAGGTAATATTTCAGATCAGGTCCGGGCGAATCGAACCAGAAAGCCGTATTCAATCCCCGGGGCTTGCCTGTGCTGCTTCTTTTTACTTTTACTTCAAAATAGCCGCCGCGGCTGTTGTCTAATAGGTTTTCGTTGGTGCCCCAATCGTATGTTTGTATGGAAGATATTTTTTTGTCGTTCTTTACATCGTACACTTCGCGGGGCAGTGAGTCGCTGGTAAACAGGTTAATGGTTTTACCATTCAGAACATAGGCCGCTTCCGGAAGCTCACCTCCCTTCATTTTATCGAAATTCACTTTATACAGGTAGTCAATGCTGGAATAATAATGGGTGAACCATTTGTTCCTGTTTAACAGACTATCGTTAAACTCATCCTGCCAGTAAATCTGCATGCCTTTGGGCACTGCTGCTGATGCCGGGTTGGTTTGCAGCTCTTTTAATTCGATGGGGTCGGGCAGCCAGTTTTTTTGCGTGGTTACAGTGCCGGTGAAAGTATGCTTTACTTTTCCGTTGGCAACCGGCGCCACCCATATTTTATATTTTGTTTCAGGCTGCACCTCCTGTATGTAAAACCTGTTTGCTCCTGCCTTTACCACGGCATTGGGATGTCCGGGTTTTTTATCGCCGGCACTCCAGTAAAGCCTGTACTCATTGGCATCGGGAACATTGCTCCAGCTAACACGTATCCAGCTGCGGGTGCCCAAAAGATCAGGCATCAGGGATGTTGTATACTTAACCTGCGTACAGGCTGCCATAAACCATGCAGTAACCAGAAAGTATGCTCTTTTGATATTCATTGTTTTTCCCAGTAAATTTTTATGGTACGGATGGTGCGCCTGTTAAGCGGGGCTATTTTCAGCAGGCAGCCGCCGTTGTCATTCAACCGGAGTATGCTGTATTTCACCTTCCCGGTTATTTTTAAATTTTCAGAAGCAGGAATAAATACCAGGTTATCCGCTTTCGTGATCCTATCTTCCTGCCAGGTCAGCAACAATGAATTTTTTCCGGCAGACTGCTTTATTATTTTCCCGGCTGCTGCCTGCATATAAGGCCGCTGCAGCACTTCTTTAAAATAAGCCTGGTTTTCCAGCCCGCTGAAATAATCCCAATAAAAATCACCAGCCAAAAGCGAGTCTATTCCTGCGGCCATTATTGCTGCAGCGCTTACTACGCCCCGGTCTCCGCCGTAAAAAGCGCCCCACTCTCCAATCAATGCAGGCAACTGCAATTTTTGCATGGTATAGCGAAGCTGCGTAAACATAAAGGCTAGGCGGCCGGGATCGGCTTCCCCTGCCTGCTCTGTGTCTAAAACAATATCATAAAAATGCGGCATATACCCTTGCTGGTTACCTGCTTCTGTTACAGGAGATATACAAGACGGAATCCCATTATTGCTGGAAACACTGGGTTCCCAAAACAAAATATGCGCTTTGTTTACTTTACGAATGGCCACAGCCAGCTTCCTGTAAAACGGCAATAGCTTGTTTTCTTCAAAGGAGCGGTAAGTGGGCTCCATGCGCTGCAGTGCACGAACAAAAACCTCTTTGTCAGTCAATGTTTTTAAAATAAAGCTTTTGCCTTTTTCGTCCATCCACATAGCGGATACTTCTTCAGCGGTATAGGTTTTCCCTGTGTTTTTTTGATTGAGGAAACTGGTCACTTCTGTTATCATAGCCTGCATCGCCTCGCCCACAGCAGATCCTATAAAAGGTTCATTCATCACATCAAAACCAACAATATTATTATCATTCCGGTACCGTTCTGCCAGCATCACCCAGGTTTTGATATAGTGATCCTGAACACCTATCCCGGTTGTTGTAAAGGTGTTGTTCCAAAAATTATCAAAAGCAGCCTGTACAGCAGGACTTATATAATAAGCATCGCTCCATGTACCACCGGTGTAATGCGGTTTATCTTCATCTAAAGTGGCCCAGAGCGGAGCGCCGTTGCCAAATTTTTCGCTAAACAGGTCCTGGTGCATATCCAGTATTACATAAATGCCCTGCTCTTTTGCATATTGAAGGCGCCTGTCCAGGTCGTGCAGGTAAACGCTGTCATAGCTGCCGGGTGAGGGCTCAAGCGCCGACCAGTTGATGCCCAGCCGAACGGCATTGTATCCCCAGCTCCGCATCTTCACGAATGCTTCATCTTTTATAAGATTAAGGTATTGGTTCTTACTGTCTTTGTTTATATAGTTCAAGCCCCTTAAAAGCAACATTCTTCCTGTGCTATCCCTTAATAAAATACCCGATCTCTGCACATAAGCGTTTTGCCCGGTGCAGGGCCTGTACAAACAGGAGATCAGTAAAAAAATGCTTACTATATATTTTGCTTTTGAACTCATGCTTTGCATTTTTAAACAGCCCCCCAATAACCCTCATACTATTTATTGTAAAAGCTGAACTATGCCTTTGCCGGTTAGAGAAAGTTACAGCCAGAGCGAAAATCAATGCAAACTAATAATACTGGTGAACGATATATTCATTTTCTACTGCTCCATTTTCGTACAATTTAATGATGGCATAACCCGGTGGCGTTTCCTGGTAATAATAGGGCTGTGCAGATTTCTCATTGCCTTTTCCCCACCAGAAACCGCTCATAGCCCCGTTACAGAAATAATGAACATCATTGTACCATGCACGGTCCAGCAAATGCTGGTGGCCGCTCAGGCAAACGCGCACTTTATCTTTATACTGATAAAATAATTGCTTTAGCTCCTTATGATCTTTATGCTGACCGCCTTCCCAGGTATTAGTTACCGTAAGTATAGGAAAATGCGACATAAGCAATACATAATTACCGGCAGGCACCTGCTCCAGCTCTTTTTTCAGCCATTCCATTTGCTCTTTGTCCAATGAGATGCCATCATTATTACCATCGAGAATTATAAAATGCCAGTTCTTTTTTGAGAAACTGTAATAGCGGTGCGGCATACCGGCTCTTTTAGCAGCATAATGCACACCATACATTTCATCGCTTTTTGATGGCGCTGCCCACCAGTTATCATGGTTGCCCACACAACTGTACACCTCATATCCTTTTAAGGTTTGCATACATTCGTCCCAGCATTTCCATTGCTCCAGCACGCGTTCACGTGTGATATCTTTATAATCCGCAGCATGGATGCTGTCGCCGCCATTCAGAAAAAAATCTACTTTTCTTTTTTTAATTTCTTCGAGGCATTTCATATACCTGGCCGGAACATTTTCGTCCGGCCTGATATGCACATCCGTTATATGGGCAATGGTAAGTACAGGCCTTTTTTTATCCGGTTTAGCAGCCGTAGCTGTTCCTGTAAGCGCCAGAGCGCCTGTGGTTAATGAGATACTTTTAAGAAAATCGTTTCGCTTCATTTGTTTATTTTTTAAAAAGAAAAAGCCTTTCACAATGAAAAGCTTTTTCTTTGGCCAGCGATTTTTTATTGCTGGCCGGCAGATAATACAAGTTTGTCGTTCAATACAGGTTGTCCCATGTATTTAGAAAATATACTATTACTATAGATAGTTGTTGAGTCTACTAATCGCAATATTATAAATATTGCCATCGCTAATCGTGGTACTAAACAAGGTAAACATAGTATCCAACGAATAATATTTTTTGTCCCCTGGTAATATGTTCTTATGGTTACCTTAACTAATGTTTATAGTTATGTTACTTGAAATGGAGTAACTTGGTAAAATCGCGCCACGAACTGCAGGATTGTCTGGAAACGGTTGTATCCAAATGGGGCTATATCCTGGGATGTCAATCTGATGTAGTTGAACTCCGCTCGCAGGAATAGAGAATTTGATATCATAAATACCTGTTGGGACAGTGAAGCTTGTTGAAGAAAAGCAAATAACTGACGTATAACTTCCTCCGCTTACCGGGGTAAATTGTATTTGTAAAGGTTTGTCCCCAAGATCACTTACTGAAATATTAACTGATATTTGGTTGTTTTGCAGCACATTATTAATACTTGTGGCCATTCCATTTGTTACTGATCTTGTTTCAGGGCAGGCAAAATTTTTGATTTTTTCACCTTTTTGCCAACTAATAAGCAAACAACTCATTATTATGAGCGACAATACTGTAATTTGTTTTAACTTTTTCATGATAAAAAATTTAAATAATTAAATAAAAAGGTATTCTATCCTTATTGACCAACAAATTTTTATACCCATATTAAGAAGCTAATTCCCTTTCGGTTTGCAATTATTTATTGCCAGCCATCCGGCTGTGTAAGTTTGGGGTTCAATACAGTCTGTTCTACCGGTATCGGGAAATAATAATATTTGGGCTCAACAAAGCTCCTGGGATTTTTTTGGTCATACACAAACACTACCCGGCCCGATGTTTCGTTGGACAAATAGAACGTACCATCGGAAATATAGTATTTGGCAATACTGTTTCTTACGCTTTCCGGCAGCCCTGCAATCGGGCTCTCATCGTCTTCTGATCTCAGGATGGCTATATCCACTACGCCATCGCCGGTCACATCCAGCGCGCCCAGGGCAGGCACATACATACCACTGGTATTTTGCGCTAAAAGCGAACCTGCTTTCCAGCGATACAGGTCATCAAAACGCCGTCCTTCGCAGGCCAGCTCTACCCTGCGCTCACGGCGTATTTCCAGTATCACACCTTTATTCGCTCCTGTAACCAGCGGGTATTTGGCGGCAAGATAAGCGTCAGGATTTGCGTTTGCTGTTGCCATAACCAGCGCAGGCATTCCTACGCGGCCGCGTATTTTGTTGATGGTTGCATCTATATCACCCTGGGTAAGCGTGCCCAATTCTGCTTTAGCTTCTGCATTGATCAGCAGTACTTCCGCAAAACGGAATATAGGCAGATCCGTATAATTAAGATCATAACTTGGAACAGATGGGTAACGTGGATAGAACTTTAGCTGTAGTAGTCCGCCAAAATTAGGACGGGTTCTGTAAGGATTATCGGTAGGTAATTTTTTGAACCCGGGTGGCATAATGGTTTCTCCCAAACGCGGGTCGCGATCAGCAAACATATCCACAAAACCCTTTTTATCGTAGTTTGCCTGGGAAGTGAATGGTGTACCATCCTTCATTAAGAACTCATCTGCCAAGCTGGAGCTTAAAGCCCATTGCCAGTCAAATACTGTACTGCTGTTATTAGTAACACCCAGGTCTTTACTACCCTTTTGAAGAAAAATGACTTCCTTATTAGACGAAAGGCCCGGTGACCCCTCACTGGAAAAAAGTGCCTGGAAAGCAGCAATGCCGCTGCCCGTTATTTCAAAACCGCCATTGGTCATAATTTCCTGCGAAGCTGTTGCTGCGCGCTGTAAAAATGTTTGGGCAGATGCCTGCAGGTTCAGCTCGGTATGATATTTACGGTAAGTACCCTCGTGCAGCGCAATTCTCGCCAGCAGGGTTAAGGCCCCCCATTTTGTGATATAAGTATTATTGGTAAGGGCAGACTGTACATTAGCCGCTGCAAATTCAAGATCGGCCATAATGGAATCTACTACCATAGTACGGGGGTCTTTGGCTTTATATAGCATATCCTCGTCATTTGTGCCTATTACATGCGAATACCAGGGCACATCGCCGTAGCGTTTTACCATATTGTAGTAAAAATTTGCTCTGAAAAAGCGTGCCACGCCTATATAGTGATTGATAACTGCCTGGTCGCCGGTAGCTTTGCCGGCATTATCCAGCATAAAATTAATACTGCGCAGGTTGCCCCAGCTCCAGCCGCCTACATTACCCGGATTGAGAGCGCCCCTGATGAGGTTATCCGCTTCTGAGCCACCTGTATTAATGGAGATATTATCAGAAAAAAGATCTTCATATCTTGCCCTTAACTGGCCATATAACCCATTGGTATAGGTTTCCAGGTCTTTGGGCGTATTAAAAAATACTTCTTTGGTTATGGCCGTTTGTGGATTTCGCTGTAAAAAATCTTTTTTACAGGAAACGCCGAGCAGCACAACCGCTAATAAAATATAATTAATTCGTTTCATGTGTGTGTTTTTATTGATTTTAGTCACATGGAATTTCGCAGAAAGAATATTTCCATTCCGTTGGGTATGAAAATGATTTTTTCTCATGCTACATTTCATTGTCAAAAATTTACTGTATTAAAGATTCAGGTTTAAGCCAAAAGTATAGGTCCGCTGGAAGGGATACGATGCCTGGGGCCGGTTACCGCCGCCCAACGACTCCGGATCCAGCTTTACTTTGATATGCGATATCTCAAAAATATTTTCCGCGCTGAAATAAAAACGCAGTTTGCTTAACCTCAGCTTTTGCAATACAGGTTGTGGTAAAGTGTACCCGACTGTTACATTCTTTATGCGCATATAGGCCCCGTTCTGCAGGTAGCGCTTGTTGGGAATGCCCAGTTGCTGGTAACTATCTTCGGCCGAATAAGCTCGTACTGCCGGGAAATATGCATCCGGGTTGTCCGGCGTCCAGTAATCTGCGTTCTGAACAGTGGGGTTGGTCCAGGGCTGTGCAAATACACCCCAGAAATAAATATTGGAAGCGCCGGGATACCAGTCCCTTTTGCCAATCCCTTGCAGGAAGATGCGCAGATCCACTCCTTTCCATCCGGCAGAAAGGTCGGCACTGTAAGGAAAGCGGGAAGAGCTGTTGCCAATGATATGCATATCCCCCGGGTCATCCACTGTTTTTTTACCCATGTCCACTTTACCATCATTATTAAGATCGGCAAACTTGGGATCGCCGGGATAAAATTTATAAGACTGATCGTCTGTGCCCATAGCCGTCTGATTAGGAGAATTGGCGATATCAGCTTCATCTTTAAAAACACCAATAATATCAGCGCCCCATATTTCTCCAATTTCCCGGCCTACATAATACCTGTCCCAGTTATTTCCAAGCGATTTTGTAGGATTGTCATAACGGGTGATCCAGGTGCGGTTATCAGCCAGCGTAAAGGCCAGGTTATACCAGAAAGGAGATCCTGCCAACGCTCCGTTATCTCTCCAGTTCAGGCGCAGCTCCCATCCCTTGGTTTTGAGGTCGCCGGCGTTTTCTGTTGGTACAGAAGCACCAAAGACTGCGGGGAGTTGTTTACCCGGGATCAGCATGTCGTTCGTATAACGGGTATATTTATCAAAATTAACAGCCAGCCTGTTGTTTAAAAAAGCAAGGTCTACACCAAAGTTTACCGTAGCTATATTCTCCCAGCCAAAATTGTCTGAAACCGAACCTGGCGCATATACCGCCTGAGGCCTTGTTGTACCCAGGATATAGCCTACCTGACCGTTGCTCATAGTAGGTATATAGGCATAATTACCTACTGACGACTGATTACCCAAAGTACCATAAGAAGCCCTGATCTTGAAGAGGTTTAATGCAATGGCCTCTTTTACCGGTTCAAAAAAGCTTTCCTGTGAAAGCACCCAACCTGCGGAAGCAGAAGGGAAGAAGCCCCACCTGCTTCCATCCGGAAACCGGGAAGATCCATCGTAACGGCTGTTCAGCTCTAGCAGGTATTTCTCCCTGAAATTGTAAGCCAGCCTTGAAAATACGCCCCGAACAGCCCAGTCGCTGATGCTTTCGCTACCCGTAATATTACCGGTAGCTGTTCCCGGAGATGGCAAAGAAGTAGAGATCAGGCCATCGCGCCTGTTCCAGAAGTAGTTTGAATTATAATACTCCTGGTTAAACCCTACCAGCGCCTGCAGGTAATGATCTCCAAAATTTTTATGGAAATCTGTATAAATATTGAACACATTATAGGTTGTGGTGGTATTTTCATTTCTTGCCCAGGTATTGGCAAACGTATATTCAAGCGGATCGTTGGGCCCTATTTTATAAGCTACAGGTACATCATAAGAGCGGACGCCTCCCGAACCACGCCTGAAAGTAACATCAGCACTCAGATCCCAAACGTCTTTTACCAGCCCTGCCTTTGCAGAGAAAGTGGTTATATACTCGTTGAGCTTATCCCTGCGCCTGCCGCCCTCCTGCAGCGCGCCAAGCACCTGGGCAGCTGCGCGCGTCCAGGTTCCGTCAGGATTCCTGGGCACATCTAATGAATTGGTGCGGTTTACGTTCCAGAAAAAGTCGCCATCCAGGAAAACCGGCGCCTCATAATCGGTGCTGGTAAGCTGTGTGTTATTAGAAAACGTTAACCAGTCGGTAACATCAAAATCTACTTTACCCCTCATATTATAACGTTTGTACACATCGTTACCATACTTAAGCAGCCCATCCTGCTGGTAATAGTCGCCTGAAAAATAGTAGCTCAGCTTTTCTGCACGTTTGGAAATGCTGAGATTAGCATTATAAGTGGGAGCCGATTTATTATATGCCTCACTTAACCAGTCGGTAGTACCGGTGTACACCCACCGGTTTTTGCCATCTGTAGAAATTGTTACAGCCGGCAGGGAAGGATCTTCCGAACGCTGTTTGGCATAACCCCGGTCAGACTCGGGGTAATTATTATATAGTGGTTTGCCCGCTTCGTTTTTGATGACCATTACTTCGTAAGGGTCTGTAATAAACTCGGGCAGTTTACCAATAGTGCGGGAACCAACCATCGCATTGAATGCTACATTCAGCTTGTTCCCTTTGGCTTTTTTAGTAGTGATGAGCACCACGCCAAATGAGGCGCGCGCACCGTAAATAGCTGCTGCTGCCGCATCTTTTAATACAGAAACGGTTTCCACGTCATTAGGATTAATACGCGCCACTTCAGACATAGAATAAGGTACCCCGTCTACAACAATCAGCGGATCGCCGCCATTAATCGAGGTAAAGCCCCGTATATTGAAATTAGGATTAGTGGTAGCCCGGCCATTGGAGGTAGTAATGTTCAGGTTAGGGATCAATCCCTGCAAACCGGAACCCAAATTGGCAATAGGCCGGCTTTCCAACTGTTTGGAAGTGATCATGTCCACGGCACCGGTCAGGTTCACTTTTTTCTGAACGCCAAATCCCACAATCACTACTTCATCAAGGTTCTTATCGCCAGGCAGTAATTTTATATTCAGATTACTACCAACTCCTGCTTTTATTTCCTGCGTGATGTAACCAACATAGGAGATTTCAAGAATGCTGTTCTCCGGGACATCAATTGAAAAGCGGCCGTCTTCAGCAGTGCTTACGCCGATGCTGGTGCCTTTTATTTTAATGCTTACACCGGCCAGCGGGTTTCCCGCTTCATCCGTTACTAGGCCCGTTACCGGGGGCAGGGCATAAACCTGCGCCTCAGCAGCGTTTCGCTTTTTTATAATAATTACACGGTCTTTAATTTCAAAGGTCACGGGCTGCTCTTTGCACAGCAGCTCCAGCACTTCCTGTAAGGACGCATTGGTAACAGAAAAAGTTACAGGCTTTACATCTTTCAGGTGTGACCTCACATAAAAAAAGTTGTAGCCGGTCTGGGTTTTAATATCTTCCATAACCCGCTCAAACGGTGTATTTTTTGTTACCAGCGTTAATCGCTGCGCATTGGTTCCTGCATTTACCTGCAAAAAGCAAATTAATAACAGAACAGAAAGCATTTTTTTTAGGTACAGATAGTAATGGCGACCTGCTTGCTGTTCCCGGACAGTTCTCTTCCTGAAATTCATGCTACTGATTTTTGGTTTAAATGAATAAGCGTAAAAGATTTCCATGGCAGTGTGTTTTAATTATTTTTCAGACTTATTGTTTTTTTTATAGAAAGCGGCTCCCTCAACCCCTCTCCTTACAGATAGAGGCTTAAGGCCATTGAGCGCTGAAAATGATTTTGTTTTGAGAAAATTTCTTTATGTACCCATTGCTTTTGCCAAGCTGTTACTTTATATAAAATTGATTCATAGTATTTCCCATAATTGTACCCTGATTTTATCGTTGCTGCTTACGCCTCTTACAAAGGAGCTTCGTGCACATATACTTTATTGCCTTCAACTTTGAATTTGAAAACCCCTGTAGCCTCTAACACAGCCAATACGCCGGAAATATTCTGAAAGCGGGAAATAGAGCCCTGCATTTTTTCGAGGGGAATTTCTCCTTCATAAATAATTTCTACGTTGTACCAGCGCGATAACTCGTTCATTACTTCATACACATCTTCATCGTTAAATTCAAAATAGCCCTTTTGCCAGGCGGCTTCTGCAACTGCATTTACTTTTGAAATATGAACGGCACCTTTCATATCTGATTCAGCCTGTTCCCCTGGTTTTAAAGTATGCTTATTGTTCACCTTAACGGAACCTTCTAACAAAGTAGTAATGGTGCCTTTCTTATCTGCATAACATTTTACATTGAAATGCGTTCCCAATACCTTTATTTCCTGCTCCTTTGTAACAACTATAAATGGTTTGGATGGATTTTTAGCAACCTCAAAATAAGCCTCTCCTTCCAGCTCTATTCTTCTCTGCGAAAGGCCTGCAAAACTTGTTGGGAACTTTATGGTAGTGGCGGCGTTTAGCCAAACCTTTGAACCATCGGGCAATAGTATCTGGAATTTTTGGGCTTTACCGGTGATCAAAGAATTGTATGGTAATGAGCCGCCTGTTTGCGATACCGTAGCTGCTGTTTCTTTAAAGGTAACAATACTGTCTGCAGACTGTATAATATCTACACCATCCCGGGTAGTGATCCAGTCCCTGTGCTGTGAGGATAGTTCGATCTTCTGACCATCGGCCAATAGTAAGGTGGCCATATTTGTTCCCGGAGCCACATCATTGATATTATTTGATGCGAAAGCAGGAGGATTTTCTACTCCCGGCTTATTATACCGGTATAAAAATGTTGTGAGAACAACCAGTGCCAGAACGGCTGCCGCTACACTCATAAACCGGTATGCCCGGTTCGATTTTTTATCTATCTCCCTGTTTATCTGCTCTAAAAGCTCGGCCTTTTTGGCTTCAAATGTTGTTGAAGCTTCCTGGTCTTCCTGTTTCTGGAAGGAATTGCACCAGCTATTATAAGTACGGATATCCTCTTCCGTAGCAACATTCTGCTGTATACGTTTAAGAATTTCTATAAGGTCTTTCTCATTTAACATGATATAAAAAGTCAGGCCTGTATTAACCCTCTTAATATATCAGGTACATGAGAATAGCTTACCCCCCAAAAGAGAATAGAAGTTTTTTATAAAAAGACGGACCAGAAAGACATTTTACCCAAATGGAGCTTTAACTTTTTAAGGGTAAGGGTCATTTGATTTTCTACAGTTTTTTCGGTAATACCCAGCTGTACTGCTATTTCCTTATTGCTTAGTTGCTGCTCGCGGCTAAGTAGATAAATTTCTCTGGCCCGCTGCGGCAATGTTTTTACAAAATCATTAATAACCGCCTTCAGCTCTTTAACCTCTACGCTGTCATCAATAAAAGCATCGGGTACAACCGCTCTCCGGCTTAAAATCTCAGATCTTCTTTTACTGGTACGTATCACTCTAACCAGTTTATACTTTACCGCAGCAAGCAGATAAGCCTTTAAACAGCTAACCTGCAGTTTTTGACGATTGATCCATAACCACACAAATATATCCTGCACTGCATCCATGCATTCATCTTCGTTCTCTAAGATGTTATAAGCATAATTATATAACAGGGATGAGTACCGGGAATATATTTCACTGAAAGCATCCCTGTTACCGCTCTGCAACAAATGAATCAAATGCTCATCACTATATTGAAAATACTTCGTCATAAAGTATAGTATTAAGCCTATGCTAAATATCTGTCCCCATATTCAGCGCCTGCAGTTTTCAAAAGAAAACAATTCCTGTTTAAATTTTATTCAAATCAGATTATTAAATCATTAAACCTTGCAATCGTTAAAAACCAGGTTAAACGGCGCTCTGATTTAGGTAACGGGTTCCCAGTAAACAGGTTTATTTTGGCTATATTAATCAATTTTTTGATACCAAAAGATGATTTTAATGCGCAACCGTTTGCACTTTTTATTAAAAGGCCGGTACCTATTTTAAACGGTGCTGTTAGCTTTTTACTCTTTCAGGCAAGAGAATTAGCCCGGGCAGAGCGGGTAAGATAAAAAACTTCAACTGTATTTTCTTATTTTTCGCCGGGCAACAAAGGTTTTCAATAAAACAGCAAGCAGTATTATTATTGCCACAGCCCCGGCCAGCCAATAGTAAATACTGTTATTACTATATACAGGATGATCATCGCCAATTATACACAACCCTGCCCAGTAGAAAGGATTGGCCAGTTCTACAGAGTTACTTTTTAAAAAGTCAAGTTTGGCTTTCCTTAAAGCCTCACTTTTAGTGTTACCTTTTTTTAAATATTTATAAAAACGGGTGATAATGTCCGCATTTGTTTTTTCATCTATCTTCCACAGGCTCATAACCACGCTTGGGCAGCCTGCAAACATAAAGCTGTAGGCCAGTGACATTACACCTTCCCCGGAGTGAACAGCACCGGTGCCTGTTTCGCAGGCAGTTAATACGGCAAGCTCGGCCCTAAGTTGCATTGAATAGATCTCATACGCATAAAGGTTCCCGTCATTATCCGGTGTTGTTGCCTGAAGCGGCTTTGCAAAAAACAACTGCGACTGCAGAGGATCTATATCATTTACATGCGCATGTGTGCCAAGATGCAATATTTTATAGCGGGATGAATTTTGCCTGAAGATTGACTCCTGCGCCTGCTGCTCAATAAACATATCAGCAGACATAAGGGAATAGATGTTGCGGGCAGCCTGCAATGCAAAGGGCTGGCGAAATAAATACAGGTAAGCGGAATCGCCCTGTATGGCATTCGCCCGCTTTTGATACAACCGCTTCATCGCATCGGTAAATACAGGTGCAAACAAAAGCGCCTTATCCGTTGTTTTATCCTTTCGATCAAACTGCTTCAACTGAACGGCAACATTCGCCGAAAGTAAATACGATATGGTATATTGATGTATAAGGTACCGGAGAGAAGTAAAGTCATGATTCCCTGTCTCGGTAACCAGTGCTTCAAAATTCAGGTAGTACAGGTCTGCATCCGGTACAATAATTAATCTACCGGATGTAAAATAAGCTTCAACAGGTTTTATTAAATCAGTATATAATTTATATGCGCTGTCGCGGAAAGCAGTTGCGGAAAGGGCCTGGGGATTTTGCAGCGCTTTAACGGTGCTGATAGAGCCGATATTGGCCCTCTTTGCATAGAAGCTGTTTTTCGTAACAACAAAGCTATACAGGTAACGTTCTGTAAGCGCATATTCTATCAATGTCGCATCATCTTCTAAAAGCTCCTTTCTTATTTCCTTCAACGAAAAAGCTGCTACTGCATATCTTTTGTTGAAATAAGGGTTTCCTGTTTTTTTCAGACTATCCTGAAATGAGCGGTATATTTCAATGGAGGTTGTCAGCAGCCTGAGCAGAGAATCTGAGCCTGCTTCTGCATTCAGGTGCTGCTCATTCAGGCTGCTGATCTGCTTTCTCAGCTCAATATCCCGCATTACAATGGCATCATCATTCATCATAGCATCATCTATCATAAAGCTGTTGAAGGCCAGCCGCAGCAGCAATGCCTTTCCCTGCTCGGAAAGCATAAAGGCTTTTTCGAGGTATTGCTGCCCGTTTTTATCATCATTGCCCAACTCCCAGCAGGCATCAATGCCAATGGAAAAAATGGCTTTATTCATTTCTGATTGCTCTGCCAGGGACTGCTGCGTTCGGAGCTTATAAATATTTGCTGATATATGATCTGAGTAAGCGGCTATGATGTTCAGCAGCTTGTGCAGGTATTTTTTTTGCTTCGACTGCTCATACATTTCATACAAAATGCTGAGCCTTACTCTAACCAGCTCACTTACTTTAAAGGAGAAAGGGAGCTTTGGCAACCATCCGGCAGGGTCATCGGGCAAACTTTTCAATCCTGTTTGAAATAAGACGCTGCTGTCTGCATATAGCATAGCGCTGTCCAGCTTATTTGCTTTTAAATAGCTTTGAGCGATATCATTAAAAAACTCAATAACCGGCTGCTTTAAAAAGGGAAAGCTTTTACGGAATTTTTGCAGCACATCTTTTTGAATATGCAAGGCCATAGCCGTGTTGCCGGTTTCCGCATATACGCAGGCAAGAGATGCGCGGGTGTACAGGCTATAATAAGACTGCGCCTCGTTGATCCTGCTGTAATTTGCTACAGATGTATTATAATAATAAATAGCACTGTCATATTCTTTACCATCGGCAAACATATCGCCGTAAAAAGATTCGATATACCCCAATGTCCAGTAATCGTTCGGATTTAACTCTTTTTGAATGTGGTATGCTTCCTCAAAATAATTTTTTGCCTCGCCATACCTTTTCAGCTTTTGCTGCGCCGAGCCAAACTGTACCAGGATATTTACCATGCCTAAGCTTTGCCGCCCGTAAATATTAGCGCCGATATGCAGGGCTTTGCTTAAATAATTGGTGGCAAGCGAATATTCATTGAGGTAATAATATAATTGCCCCATATTATAATAGGTAACATAAAATGAACCGTTGTTGCTGATGTCCTGCACGCCATTGCGCAGATAAACATTCAGTGCCTGCTGACGGTACACTAAGGCTTCCTCATAACGGCTGAGGTAATAACAAATAGCGGAAAGATTGCCATAATTCTTTGCCAGCTTAGGATTATCAGGCCTGTAATGTTTTTTTAATAGCGGCTCCACCTGCAATGCTGTTTCCAGCGCCTGGTTATACATTCCTCCTACGATAAAATATTGCGTCCGGGAGATCAACAGGTCTGCCAATGTTATTTCGTCAGCGGGATCAACAGACTGCAGCGTGTTGTATGCTTTGTTATAGTAATAATCCGCTTTTTCAATATGCTCCTTCAGCATTTCCATCTGGCAAAGGTTCATATACAGAATCACCAAAGGAAGATGAGGGCGCATGGTATCAGCGGCATGTAAAGCTTTTTTGTAGTATATAGCGGCAGAATCGAACTTATATTTGCTTGCATACAGACAACCCGTTACAGCATTTAATGCCACCCTGCCAGCGCTTTTAGCCGGAAGCCTTCCCAATACAATTTGTATAGAGGAGCATGCTTTTGCCATTGCGCTGGCAAGTGTTTCTTTCTCCCATATAACCTGGGCTTCTAAAGCTAAGGTCAGCGCAAGACTGTCGAAGTTTTGACGGCTGGTAAAATATTGACGGGCATTGTTTATATAATAAATACTGCTGTCGAGCCTGTTCTGCCGGAGCGCCATTTTTGCTTTTACGTAATCACCGGCGGTATATTGACCAATGGCCGTAATATAGCCGGATACAGCTAAAAATATGAGCAGTAAATTCTTCATCCAACTGAATATCTTTATGTAGTGCCTCTTAACGGGACATACGGCTTAACAGCTCTTTTGCCAACGGCATATCCTCTATTTTTTTGAGCAGGGTTGCCGCAGCTTCTTTATTATCCTGCTTTATATAAATTAATGCGAGGTACCAGGTTGCTTTTTGCCAATAGACACTGCCTTCTTTTCCAAGCACATCATCAAGATACTTAACAGCCTGTTCCATATTTCCTGCGCTCATATTGGCTAAGCCCATATAATAGCTGAGCGTATCTGTATGGCCATCACCAATACTTTTCCATTTTTCAATGGCTTTAGCATAATTTCCTTCCTTATAATCAATCATGCCATCATATAAAGTATAATGGCTCTTACCTTCTGCTCCCATCACTACTGGCAAGCCGGGGTCAGGCTTGTAATATGCAGCAAAGAGTTTTTCATGCGCTGGGAATTGGAATAACAGTGAACCACCTAAAATAACAATAACGATAACCGCAGCCGCTGCCATCCATTTTTTCCAGCTGCTTTTCTGAACGCTTACTGCTTTTAACGTTGCAGGATTTATTTCATTATGAAACTGATCTAATTTATCCTGCAGTACAGCTTCCTGTATACCCACCATCATCAAGCGCACTTCTTCAACCTTTTGTCGCCAACCCGCATCGGCAGACAACCGCTGCTCAAAACTGAGCAGTTCTGCTGCAGGCAGATGAAGGTGCAGGTATTGTTCTATCAATGCCAGATCCTCCTGCGATATATTGTTTTCGTTGTTCATGATTTAATTTTTTAGAAGGCTTCGTAACTTTTCAATGCAGCGGTATTTATTATTCTTTGCCGTGGCCTCTGTCCAGTTGAAAACGGCTGCAATGCTTTTTAATGACTCCCTGCCGTAATAAAACCTTTTCAGCAGGTTGCGGCAGTTATCCCCCAACGCTTTAAATTTCTCTTTAACCAGGGTCAGCCGCTTTATAGTAACATCGTCTGTTTCCTCAATGGACATCAGTTCTCCGTAATCATCATCAAGCTTTATATTTTTTTTAACCTTTACCGTTCGCAGGTGATCGAGCCATTTATTCTTCGCTATGGTAAAAAGGTAGTGATTGAGGGAACCCGCATTTGCAGGCGTAAACTTATCCAACTGTACATTGCGCCACAGGGCAGTAAAAGCCTCCTGGTAAATATCTTTGGCATGTTCGGTGCTGCCGCTGTTTTTTATTACATAATCTTCTACCCTATGGTAATTGGCAGCATACAACTCTTTTAACGCCTTTTCGTCATTGGTCTTTAGCGCCTCAATATAAATACTGTCGGGAGTTTCAGTAAAGTTCAGCTTACTCATAGCATGATTGATGACGCTAAAAATAAGCTATTTTACAAAAACATGACCTGTTCTGTCCTTTTGTTACAATCCGGTCCAGCCGGCACCATCTACAAATTCGTATAGCTTCCAGTTTTTGGCTTTGGTAGTGGCTATATCGGCTGCGGCAGGCCTGCTGTTGTTATCGGCTACCTGCCGCACATACAATGCAGCAGCATCCGCCGGCATACGTGCAGGCAGGCTACTGATTAGCTGTGTCATATTTGCAGCCGAAATACGGTTGTTGTACACTTCGGCATACTTAATATGTGTGTTACCGGACAGGTTCAGCGCCATAAGCTGATTGGAGTAGCACGACAGCTTTTCCAAAGCAATGTTCTTTGATACATCCAGCTCCGTTAGCTCACCAGCCATGCAATACAATTCTTTCATCTCGGGACTTTTGGATACATCCAGTTTCGTTAACTCACCATCATGGCAATAAAATACTGTAACCCGGCCATATAAGACAACGGTTTTAGACGCACCCAAAGAAAAAAGGTTCCGGTTAGCATACTCCCGGCCAAATTTGGTGATAGCCTCACCATTGTCCCTGGTTCCGTTGTTGTTCAGGTCTACCCATATCCCTGCCTGGTCGGCTTCGGCCGCTTCTAAGTACAATGTCCAGCCGCTTTTAGCATCGGCAGCTTTGGTAAGGGTTATTTTTGGGCCCTGCGGGCCTTCTTCGGGGCCTTGCTTTTCTTTTTTGCAGGCGCTGAGCAGGAGTACGCTCAACAAAGCTGCTGTACTGAAATTTAGATAATGTTTCATAATGTTTGTTTTTATTCTGCTATAGTGTACTCCACGCTGCCGGTTCGCGTACTTTGAGCAGGAACTTTTAAGGCGACAACTTTTTTAACCGCATTGTTTACCTGGATCTGTAGCCTGAAATCCGCCTGTGCCGTTGCTGAATTTTGTACGGATACCGATAGGCTGGCCGGAAATGGCTTTGAAACTTTTACGTTTTTGCCGGCACTTTCAGATGTGGTGCTGAGACCAAAACCGGGCGCATCGGTTGTTACCGGGCCGTTGCCTGTAGCGTAGGTGATGGTAAGTCCCGCGTTTTTGGCGGCCGTGTTATCCAATGCTATGGTATACCTTATTTCCGTGTCGCCTTCGTCTTCACCCTCCTTTTCAACACCGGATTTGCTGCAACTTAGCATGAGAAGAGAAACAAAAGCCGCCAAAAGCAATGCTACGCTGGTGGGTATTTTACCTGTCAAATTGATCTTTAACGTTTTCATGATTTGTATGTTTTAATTGAATTTCTGAATGCGTTACTCCGCCTGCGATGCACCGTCTGCATCCGACCGGATTTCTATATCTCCCTGCATATCGCAGGTTACGTTAGTGCTTAGGGGTACAGCGAGCTGACGCGTTCGGAAATATTATTCTCATCATACTTGATGCGGGCATTTCCTTCCTTTATAACCTGGGAAGCATTATTGCTGTTGTACACGCAGATAAAAGCCTCCTTAAGGCTTTTGATGGCATTACCCTCCAGCGTACCGGAATACAGGATGGCATATACACCTGAA
This sequence comes from Niabella aquatica, assembly GCF_054779315.1. NCBI lineage: Bacteria > Pseudomonadati > Bacteroidota > Chitinophagia > Chitinophagales > Chitinophagaceae > Niabella > Niabella aquatica. The sequence continues at coordinate 437,802 of NZ_BAAGYM010000008.1, read as the reverse complement.
TTTATACTGCTTGAACCGGTTGTCATAACATACACCGTAAAATTATTGCCGGAGCCGGATATTACGGCCTTCTCGCTATAAGTGGCTGCTCCCCCTCCACTTATGGCCGCCTGTATCGAAAAATCATTCACATTTTGCTCCGAAAAACCGAACCGGTTGTCATTATAGCGATAGCCGGGCGGAAAATCTCCCTCAATATTGGTTTTCTGCAACAGCCACGGGTTAGCAAGGTAAATGCCGGTGATGTCGGGTGGGGTGGCGCCCGCGTGGATGGGCATCCCCATTTCTTTGAGAACATTGAGGTACTTTCCGGGGATGATTTCCTCAATTTTCTCTTGCTGCGTTTCTGCTTTCTTAGCGCTTTCTTTTTTACAGCCTGCTATCAATAGTACAGACAGGAGGCATAGTATGCTGATTGATCTCATAATTGCTGCATCTTTGTTGTGATGAATGATAATAGCTTTATCCTCTTTGAGCGGAGGAACTCAGGAAGGTTATTTCTTTCCTTTATTTAATGGAATCGTATAGCTTACCCCCAACGAAAAAAAGCGGTTATAGGCTTTTGAGCCATCCGTGGCTTCTGTTTTAAAAATATTGGATAACCCGTGGCTGTAACGCAAATTGGCACCCAGCTTTGGCAAAACCTGGTAACTGACACCCGTACTTATACCATAATCAAGGTTTTTGAACTCTTCGTTGTCTGCATCAGTATAATCAAAAAATTCTTCATCGTACACCTCCTCTGTTTCGGGGGATGGAAGCCACTTCCATTGGGCTTTGAGCTTGGCTGATAAGTAAGGACCTAAGCCTGCTTTCAGTTTTTCTGTAATGCCATATTCTGCCAATACCGGTAGTGTAATGTAGGTGGTTTTTTCTCGAAACCCGGGCCCGTTTTCATCAGCAGTATACTTATATCCCAGAGCCTGGTATTTCAGCTCGGGCCGCAGGCTGATTTTGTTGGTCAGCTCCAATTCGGCAAAGACCCCGATGTGGAAGCTGGCAACATATTTAGGTTGTTCAGCACCCTCACCTTTCATTTTTGCTGTGCTTAGATTGGGTCCCGCTGTTACGCCGAAGTTAAAATCCTGTGCCTGTACAGCAGTTATCAAAGCCATACATAGTATAGCAAATGTGATTTGTTTCATTGCTTGTGTTTTTTTATATATTAGAAAGTATACAAGAACTGCCGTCCCCCATTTTAAATCGCAGAGGAAGAAAAAAGGTCATCAGTTTTTTATTTTTGGGGAAGATCATATCAGCTCATTAGCATATTGGCTTATTCCCTCACCGCCTGCACTGTTTTTGAGTACGATGCAGTACCATCTATATCCACCTGTTCAATGCGTACAAACAGCTTTTCATTTGTTTCTATTCCTGCCATATCCTGCCGTGAACAAGCAAAAAGAGTGCATACAAAAAGTACCACCGAAGTAAGCAGGTACAGCCTGCTCTTTCTCTTAATACCAAAGCCAAGCACGGCGAATGCTATAGTAATACCAGACAGTACACTGATCGGCAATGGTATGATTTGCTGATAATTAGTAACCTGGTCGGTGGTTCCTCCGGGCGCTTTGGATGGTACAGTTACAATGGTAGTAAAGTCGATGCCGTCTCGGGATACCTGTATATTAAAATGATTGTTGCTGGTTTCGGATAAGGCAGACCATCTTACCAGCAATTCATTGTTTTTCAGGATGGCAGCTACCGGACCAAAGTGCACAGGCAATGAGGACTCGTCGCAGTTCTCATCATAAGTGCCGCCGCTTATAGTCCATCCTTTATCATTAACAAGCTTATTGTAGGCCGCCAGTCCTAAAGGGCCATAGCTTCCTGATATGTCCGACAGCAGTCTGCCATCGGGCGTATTGGGGTTATTGGCCCAGCCATGTAGGGTGGCGGAAAGGTTGGAGCAGGACAGGCCGGTGCCATAGAGCATATGCTCCAGGAAAGCGTTTGCATTAAATGTCCAGTTGGCAAGAGACTGGTTGAAGGCGGCAGCGTTTAAAAACATGCGATAGAGATTTGTTATATTGCCCACATTCCAGCTATTTAAAGGCTGGTTAAAAGCCAGGGCTCCCTCAAACATGCTCTGTGTATAAAGGGCACTTTCCAGGTCATCGCCCCAGGCGTTCAGCGGCTGGTTAAACGCCAGGGCAAGCTTAAACATTTCTACAAAACTTGATACGTTGCTCACATTCCAGCTGCTGATGTCCTGGTTAAACTTTTCAGCGCTCCGGAACATTCCCGTCATGGAAGTAACTTTTCCTAGCTTATTGGCCCAGTTATCAAGCGGCTGGTTGAATGTGCCTGCGCGATTGAACATATTGGTCATGTTGGTTACATTACTTACATCCCAGCTATTGATGTTTTGGTTAAAAGCTCCTGCCCCTGAAAACATATTGAGCATATTGGTAACATTACTTACATCCCAGCCTCCTATTTTCCCATTAAAAAAGATAGCGCCTAAAAACATATCGCTCATGTCAGTGATAGCGCCGGTTTGCCAGTTTTCCATAGGTGTTTGCTGCCCGGTGAAAGCATCCGCATTGAAAAACATTGCGTTTAATCCGAAAGCATTGATATTGGTAAGAACGGGTGCATCACCGGCAGTGATTTCCATATTCCTACAGTCGCTGAACGCCCTATTTAAAGAGGTAAAAGTGGCATCACCCCATTGCGTTACAGTCATCAGCTTCACGCCGTTAGCAGAACCGCTATTACGCAAACCGGTAAGGCCTGCAGGGTGCACGCTTACCTTATACCTACCCGCCGAAGGAAAGACCAAAAGGTAGCCGTTGGCGGGGTTTGCCCCGGTGATGGTACCGTGATTAGCGGCGTTGCCTACTTCCTCCCAATCAATGGTAAGGTTACTACCAATAATGTTTAAAGTAATTTCCTTACTGCCCGGGTCACCTGTTTCGGTATTCCATACGGTAACATAGGGATCGTTTTGCGCCATCAGGCTAAAGCCGGCGCCCAACAGCAGCGCTATTAGCACGAAACGTTGTAAATGTTTTATTTGCATGGTGATAATATCGTTTGTACTTATTATCGTAAGCAGAGCAGCGATGTCATCGGTTTTTACTGATTTTTATACATCCGGTAACCGACAGCCTATCTTTTAATGACCTTCACTATTTTAGAATATGTTTTTGTTGCATCTATATCCACCTGCACAATACGCACGAACGCTTTATCAGGTTTATCCGTTTGTACAGATATTTCATTTTTATTACAGGAGGCAATGGCGCAGAAACCCAGTACTGCAACAAGGGCGAGATGATACAGGTATTTACCACGGTGCATACCGGTAAGCATCAGACCCAGCAATGCCATACCCATCAGCCCCAGGGCTTCCGGCAGCTTCATTTCAAAAGCGTATTGAATTTCCGCGGAGGAGTTGCCGCCCGGTGCTTTGGAAGCAACAGTCGCGATTTTGGTAAACGTTTTTCCATCGGAAGAACCTTCTATTATAAAATGGCTGTTGTTGGTTTCGCTTTGGGTAAACCAGTTGATGTGTAGCAAACCGTTTTTTACATAAGCCTCCAGGCTGCCAAAAACCACAGGCAGCGGCGTGGTGTTGCAGTTGGGATCAGGGCTGTCTCCGGTAATGGTCCATCCATAAGTACTGATAAGCGTACTCCTGGCAGCTACTCCATAAGAAGCAGAATATATACGCCCGTCAGCACCAAGGAGAACGTAGTCCTGTGCGGTACCGCCGGTGGCCCAGCCGTGCAGCGTGCGGTCGTAGTTTTCGCAATCCATGCCGGAGTTGGAGAGCATACCGGTCATGTCCCAAACCGAGGAAAGATTCCATTTGCCAAGGTTTTGATTAAATGCCGTAGCGCCGGAAAACATATCAGTCATCCATCTTGCTTTTTCCGTATTCCAGCCGCCAATGTTTCGGTTAAATGCCTTAGCGTTTTTAAACATCCCTGATATATAGACCGCATTGCCTGTTTCCCACCCACTGATATCCGCATCAAATGCAGCAGCATTTTCAAACATGCCGGACATGGATGCTACATTGCCTGTGTTCCAGCCGCTGATATCCGCGTTAAACACAGGGCAGCCACCAAATAGGTAATTCATGTTGGTTACATTTTCAGTGTTCCAGCCAGTCATGCTGCTGAGCCCGGTAAAAACAGGGCAATTCTGGAACATATAAGCCATGCTGCTTACCTCAGAAAGATCGGGCGCATCTGTAGCGGTCAGTTGCAGATTGGAGCAACCCCTGAAAGCAGATTCCATTGAATTCCACCTGATACCGCCCCACTGCCGTATTTCACGCAACTCCGAACTTTTGGAACTTCCGACCTCATCGGCCTTAAACCGCTTTAAGTTACCGGTTACTGTTACAACAACATTCCTACTGGTACCCACCTCACCCAGATCAACAACCTCATAACTATGGGACTCTGCGACAAACATACTGCCGCCAAGCGCAGTACCTTCCACTGTCCAGGTGATCGTTAAATTGGTGCCAATAACCGGCAACCAAACCTGATCTAACCACGTTGTTGATTTCCATACGGTAACAAAGCCCTGCGCTTTGACACCTGTAAAGGACAAAAAGACCATCGCAATTGCAAGCATTGTTTTTTGTAACATAATAACGAGGGTTTATATTGATGGTTCATGGTTCATTGTCGGAAGGCAGAAGATAGATGATGTAGGATGTACATGCATGTGTACCCACCTTTAAACGTTCAAACAAATCATCACATTAGCTAATTGGCTCATTCCCTCACCACCTGCACTACTTTAGAATAAGAGGTGGTACCGTCTATATCCACCTGTTCAATGCGCACGAACAGCTTTTCATTTTTATCTGCTTCTGCCAGCTCCCGGCGCGAGCAGGCAAACAGGCTGCCTACCCATAATATTACTGTTGTCAGCACGTACAGGCTTCTTCTTTTTCTAACACCAAAGGCAACCAGGGCGAATGCTATAGTAAGGCCCGACAGTGCGGCCGCCGGTAATGGTATGGTTTGCTCATAATTCATAACCTGGTCAGTAGTTCCACCAGGCGCTTCGGATGGTACAGTAGCAATGGTGGTAAAGTCCGTACCGTTTCGGGATACCTGTATATTAAAATGACTGTTACTGGTTTCGCTTTCTGTAACCCATTTTACTTCCAGGGCCCCGTTTCGCATTGTGGCTGTAATGCTTCCAAAAGTAACCGGAAGCGGGTTGGAGCCCGCATCGGCGGAGCCAAAGGTAAACGGGCTGAAACTGCTTACCGCCTCGGCCGTGGTAACTGTGCCGGTTGTGCTGCCGGTATAGCCGCCATTTCCCAGGTCTTTCCAGGTGGCTCCGTTCCAGTGCATTACACGAAGCGCGGCAGGATCGGAAACATAACCAGCTCCACCGGCGCAGGGCGGATTGAAAGTAAATGTAAGCTTCACCTCAGAAGTACCGTTCAGCCGCTGCACATTCCAATACTCGCACCGGCTTACACTTTGTACCGTATTGACATGATCAGCCGTGTTGTATCCTGCGACGGTGGGATTTTCCTGCTTATACTCAGCGCTAAATACATCCGTTGCAACAGCTGGTGCAGCAATGGCTACCGGGTTATAGCTGGCGGCAGTGCCTGTAGGAAAGGTAAAAGCCTGGTTGCCGGCTTTGTGCACCACGCCAACCACATGGCTGGTCGCAGAAGCGTTATAATGAACGGCGTTATTATTAAAGCGCAAATAATTACCGGCAGAACTAACGATACAGCCATTATCAAAAGTAGCGTTGGTGGCAATAGTTACCGGGTCGTTCAGCGTTAAAACAGCACCGCCGGTTTTGTTCATGCGAATCCTGGGGAAAACCAATGGCTGGGTACCTGAATGTTCCAGCGTGCTGTTATTGCTGCCGCCAAAAGTAACGAGGTTGTCAGAAATAGTTAAGCCTGATACAGCATTCAATATAACATTGCCATTAAAATCCTGGCCGTGGTTATTAGCAATATACACTGCGCCTGTGCCATTTTTAGTAAGGGAGAAATCACCATCGTACACATCAGGGCCAGTAATACCGGTACTAAAAGTTGCTGAAGAATTTTGGGTAATGGTAGTATTGCCGGTTATATGGTTGCCGCCCAAAGAAGTATAGCCGGAATTTCCTATTGCCTGCGTAAGGGTAAAACTGCCGGTAATATCATTTCTATAGAAATCTCCCACGCCCAGGTATCCATTCAGGTTTATACCGGCCAAAAGCACATTATCATACATATATATACCGCCACCAAAACCAGGACCCACATTCTCTACCAGTATGGCACCGCCCGCCGTGCTGTTTTTAATATACTGCATATTAAAATAACCGTTGTTTTGTGCGTTTACATTAATATTGACAGTACCGCCAATTGTCGCCGCGGCTGCATTGGCCGGCTGACCGCTAGCATTGATAGCGCTACTGCCACCTGCCGTATTGGTATAGCTGAAATTGCCGGTTAAAGCTGCCAGCCCCTCCCTAAAAAGAGTGGTAGCCCCGGGTACAGTTCGCGTAACGGTAAGGTTGCCACGGTACTCGTTGGCATAGTGGTTTGCACTTGTAAAGGCGGCTGTAGTAGCTATGTTATATGTAACATTGCCCAAATACCGGGTAGCCCCGCTACCGTAGCCATCGTAAAAAATGCAAGAACCGCTAAGATTAAAAATAACATTTTTGGTAAATGCAACTTTCCCGATCTGCTTATTGGTACCGCCTGTGCCAAGGTTGAAAATAATATCTCCGCCGGCGCTGTTGTCAATAGTAACTTCATCAGGGCCGTCAATAATATTCAACCCCAATACCCCGGTTACCGTAAGCTGCCGCCCGTTTACATCGAGGCTGCTGCCGGATTCCATTGTTAACCAATTAAGGGTAATATCTGCATTAAGTTTTGGCCAGTTGGTGATGCTGCCTGCTGCGGGAATGGTTACACTGCTTCCCGATGCAGGCACTCCGCCAGTCCAGTTAGCGGGATCGTTCCAGTCAGAACTGGCGCTGCCGTTCCAGGTTTGCGCCTGCAGGTTCATTGCCGCTGCAAAAAAGAAGGCTGCAAAAAGCAGCCGGTTTAAGATCTTTGAAGCGTTCATGAGATAGTAGTTTGTACTACTATCGTACAGGCAGCAAAAAAGTCATCAGTTTTTTAACCATTTTTTTAGACTGTCAACCTTTGATATCTCAAAAACTTCAGGATTCATCCCTTCCTTGAGTATTTTCATGAAAAATTCATGCTAGTTTGGCTTTATCACATATAAAATACTAATTAGAGCCAAATTATATTTAAAATTTGGCTCTAACTAATTATCTATGTACATTTACAGCCAAATTTCATTTCAATGCTTATCGGTCGTAAAAAAGAACAGGAACTGGTACACAGACTCCGTCTATCAAACCAATCTGAATTCCTGGCGGTGTATGGCCGGCGCAGGGTAGGTAAAACCTTTCTGATAAGAGAAGCGTTCAACAATCGCTTTGACTTTTATATTACCGGAATAGCAAACGTGAATACACAGCAGCAATTACTCAATTTTCACCTGGCATTAAAAAAATATGACCCATCCGGAAAGGAAAACAAACCTGCTGAAAACTGGCTGATCGCCTTTCAACAATTAATCACCCTTTTGGAAGGTAAAGAAAGCAAAAAGAAAGTCATTTTTCTTGATGAACTGCCATGGCTTGATACAGCACAGTCGGGATTTATGCCTGCGCTGGAGCATTTCTGGAATTCATGGGCAAGCAGCAGAAAAGACATAGTACTGGTGGTTTGCGGGTCAGCGGCTTCCTGGATGATCAATAAGCTCATCCATAATAAGGGCGGACTGCACAACAGGGTCACCCAGCGCATCAAACTGGAACCATTTACCCTGGCTGAGTGTGAGGCATTTTTAAAAAGCCGGGGCGCTGTTTTTGACCGTTATCAAATCATACAGCTATACATGGTAATGGGAGGGATCCCTTTTTACCTGAACCAGGTTGATCGGGGCAGCAGCGCTGCACAGAACATTGATCGGATCTGCTTCCAGGAAAACGGGCCACTGGTTACAGAATTTGATGACCTGTACCATTCTCTGTTCAACAAAGCAGAAAAACATATTTCCATAATAGAAGCATTGAGCAAAAAAGCAAAAGGGCTTACCCGTGATGAAATTATTAGCATTACAAAGCTTCCCAACGCCGGCAGCACAACCCGCCTGTTAAAAGAGCTGGAGGAAAGCAGCTTTATCCGCAGATACAAGGCATTTGGCAAAAAAGAGCGCAACAGCCTTTACCAGCTATACGACTTTTACTCCTTATTCTACCTCCGCTTTATCAGAAACCGGGAGGATGAGAACAACTGGATCAATGGGCTGAATGATCCGAAACACAGAACCTGGAGCGGCTACGCCTTTGAACAGGTATGCCTGGCCCATGTAAAGGAAATCAAACAGGCGCTCGGCATCAGCGGGGTACAGACATCAGTTTCTTCCTGGGCCGGCAATGGCGCACAAATAGACCTGATAATAGACCGGAAAGACCAGGTGATCAACCTTTGTGAAATGAAATGTTCTATCGGCAATTTTACAATAACAAAAAAATACGCAGGAGAGCTGAGGAATAAAATAAAAGCGTTTCGGGAAGCTACGGCCACCCGGAAAGCTATATTTCTGACAATGATCACTACCTATGGACTGGTCAAAAACGAGCACGCCGGAGCCCTGGTTCAGAATGACCTGAAAATGGACATACTTTTTCATTCTTTTACAGACCAATGATGATAATCGGTTAGAGTCATCCTAGGTTCGTGAAAAAGCTTCTTTCTCCCGCAAAATTTCATCCGGATCAAAACGTCACTAACGCTTTCTTGCCCGCACTGCCGCTCTCCACGGTATAACAGCTCCCAGCATGATAGCAACGGCAATTGCCGCAACCAGCCCACCGCCTTTTGAGGTGATAAAAGACAGTATTAACATCAGCACGGACATGAACAACAGCGAAAAAGCGATCATCTTTAAACCAAATACGTTTTGCTTTTTGATGGCCAGCTTTTCCGATTCATCTATCTGCACCGCAGCTGCTTTTTTTGCGGCCCTGTATTCCAGGTAATCTTCATAGTCGGCACTGGTTGCTGTTTTCTTTTTCATCCACAGCTCATAAATGATCAGCATTACCAGTGGCAACAACACCCCCAACAGCATTTCATTAGCCCGTGACAATTTATATCCATTTATAAATGGTATAATCATTTTAAACAGCAGGTTTACTGACAGTGAAATAACCGTTATATAAATGGTAGCCTTCCCTGTCAGCCGCTTTGAGAATAAAGCCCAGAGGGGCGGTAACAGTAAAGGCCCTCCGGTTATGGCGCCCACACTTAAAGTAAATTCCACGATACCGCCGATATAAGGTACTCCCAGCGCAATCAGAATCATGAATACTCCAAAAAACCAGGAGGACGCACGGGCCACAAACATCAGCTTTTTATCGCTCGCACCGGGGTCTACCGATCCTTTGTAAATATCATTGGTAAATACCGCAGATACTACATTGAGCGCTGTATTGGCAGATGCAGAAGTAGAAAAGTACATACCTGTCAGCATTAATCCTAAAAGCCCGGCAGGCAGCACCTGCTTACATACCATGATGTAGGCATTTTCGGCGTCAAGACCTGTTAAAGACGGATTCAGCACCTGGTATACCATGGGCGGCAGCATCCAGAGAACAGGGCTTAAAATATACAGTGCGGCAAAAAGATAGGCTACTTTGGAAGCGCTCTTAGGAGCATCGACACTGGTATACCGTTGCACAAAGGTCCAGTTACCTCCAATATAAAATATATGATAAATAGCAAAGGCGAATATAAATCCCCAGGTGTATTCACCGTTTGTAAGATTAAAAAAATCTGCCGGTACTTTATCCAGGAAGCTTTGCACGCCACCTGCTTCATTAAATACCAACGGCAAAATAATAAGTACTGCAGCCGTTAATACGACAAACTGCAGGATATCGGTAACCATTACAGCCCAAAGGCCGCCAACTGCGGTATAAGAGATCATTAAAATGCCCAGCACAACAGTTACCGGCATCAACGGATACCCGAGTGATGCAGACACCAGTTTTGCAACCGAATATAAAACAGATCCTTTTATAAAAACCGATACAATGGTAAAAATATAGATATAGCTTTTCTGCACTTTACTGCCCAGCCGCGCTTTGATGTACTCTGCGGCAGTAAGATTGCCGGTAGCTTTCCACTTCGGTGCGAGATACAAACCGGTGATCAATGCACCGATGCACATCGTCCATTGTATAGTAACAGCTACCCAGCCATGCTGGTAGGCTATTGCTCCCCAGGCTACAAAAGTGCCCGCCGAAAAAAAACTCATGAACAAGGACAAGCCGCCGATAAACCAGGGAACGGATTCACCGCCTGCAAAAAAAGATTTGAGGTTCCTGCCGGTTTTGGAAAAGCTGATGCCTACCAGCAAAATGAATACGGAGAAAACAATGACTACTACTGTATCTATCATATCGTAAATTATTTATGAATAGCATCTTACTGAAAACAAAGAAGCAGGCACATCTGGTGAAGGATGCTGTAACACTATCTTTAGTCTTTTTGTTTTTACAGGTTGTTCGGGTATAATCTCATTCCTCGTTTGATAATTATCCTGCTTTTGATAAATGATCTTTCCTGTTTCATCTTCTATATGATAATTTCTTACGCAAAAAGGCATTACAGTTTCGGGGTGGGTCATCAGTACGGACTCCATCGGGTGATCGCTATCTGTGTCAAATACAAAAACCATCTTCTTTATCGATTGCTCCTGCTCCCATATAAGTTCAACGGCAGGCAATTTATCTTCGTAATCGGCTACCCAGGCGTTGGGTTGCGTAGTAGGGCGGTTTGTTCCGTTACTGATATTATGTGCGCTAAAAGCGTTTAGAGGCTGTGATAATTCTACGGCAATGTTCTGTCCTTCGGGCCTTCTTTGCGGGCACCAGAACTCAAATGAGTCTACGCCCGACCCTTCGGGCGCTACCTGCTTACCATTGTTGGAAACTGCTTTATTCGTTCCATTAAAAACAGAAAGCAATCCTGTAACCCGCTCATTCGTATAAGGCAATGATATTTTCTCGTTAATCGCAAAACAAACAAATACATACTGATCTACATCTATCTCACAGTCAAAATCAATAGTCACTTCTTGCGCTCCCTTCCTTAATGGGATACTTTGAACTATCTTGATAGTGTCAGGAGTAAAGCTGCTCAAACTGCTGCTCAGCCTCAACTCCGGCTGCAGATTTGTATCCTCATCAGCCTGTACACATACACTTATTGCTGGCATTTTACCGGCACGTAGCGGAAGCATTTGCGCCGCAGCAACAGAGAGCGGTTTAAACAGAATACCTTCTCTTTTAAATCCTTTAAAACAAAGCTCCGAGCTGGCTTTTATAACCGCCTGCCGTACGAGGTCTTCCTTATCTTCCAAAGTCATGCCCGGTATATGCTGCCCGGCCCTTATCAATTCCTGCTGCAACAAAGGCATATAATTTTCCGTGTATAGTTCTGCCGGCTGCTTGTTATATTTAAGGCAAAGTGATGCGGCTATTGCCACTGCCTGCGCACCGTAAGCGCAGGTGGCCATTACACGCGTAGCACCAAAAGCTACATGGCTGACGCTGATGATGCGACCGGCAAAGAACAGGTTCTTGATATTATTGCTATAATAACAGCGGTAAGGGATCTGGAACACACCTTTACTATGCCATTGGTTGCAGGGCTGCCGCTCGCTAAACACCCCATCAGCCGGATGCAGATCGATGGACCAGCCGCCGTAAGCTACGGCATCTTTGTGGACCTGTTGTTGTATTAGGTCTGACTGGCTTAAAATATAATCGCCTTCAAACCGGCGGCTTTCTCTTTTGCCAGGTATGGTTCCCACCCATTCCAACGTCATATTTTCGGCTTCAGGAAAGTTGCCGGAGTTTTTAATGTAATCCCATATACCGTAAATTACTTTCCATAACTCCCATTTGATCTGTTCTGTATCGTGCACCGTATCGAGCCTTCCTCCATATTCTACCCACCACAATTTACAACCATGCTCCCGGGCATTAAAACTTTTAAACCTTGGTACTTCTTTTTGAACATTGATCGCAAAAGAAGGCGGATGAAAATTAACCGGCCGGCCGGTGTCTTTTGTATAGAAATAAAGCGAGTGGCCCAGCAGCTCGCCATAAGCCGCATCGGGCGCCATGGGTTCATTAAACTCATCCCTGCTTTCTGCGCCCATACGAAATGCCGCTCCCGAAAGAAAACCCACGATTCCATCTCCGGAAGCATCGCAGAAGAGCGGAGCACTGATTTTATATTCTGTTGAGTTCTGACTGCAAAAGGCTTTGATGCTTTTGATAGTATCATCGTCAATTTTTTCTACTTCATATACTGCTGTATTCAGCAGCAACGTAATGTTTTTTTCCTGCGTTACTTTTTCCAGCAGGATCATGTCTAATATTACAGGGTTGCCTTCAGGATTCCGATAAGTATTTTCCACCAGTACCTCATCTATCACGCCGCCTTCCCGGCTCCAACGATTGTTATTGCCCATATGCGAAGTAGCGCCTAATATCCATAACCTTACCTCACTGGAAGCGTTGCCGCCCAGCACCGGGCGATCCTGTACCAGCACTACCTTTAACCCCTGCCGCGCGGCGGTAATAGCAGCGCATACACCGGACATACCACCGCCGATGATGGCAAAATGTGCGGATAAAACTTCCGTTCTTAAATTTCTCTTTGATTTACGTTGGTCCTGTAACATCTATTTTTCTATTTACCAATTATTGCATCCGTACTCCCAATCCAATTGATACAGGATTGGGTCGTTCTGACTTATATAAATTGGGGTTTTGTTGTTTATGATAAAACTCTCGTTTTCTAAAAGTTTAAGCTCCGCGGGATACGGTATGATAGCAATGGAATCGCCGGTCATTTTATTGGCAAATACATTACCCGCCAGAATGATAAGCCCGATTAACAACCACCACTTTTTATTGAATATTTTACCTGTCATATTTATAGATTTTGGATTTTATTTACCCACTATCGCCTTAAAAAAATTTAGTCGTAGCTAAATGCGTACACCTGCATACCGTAGGAAGCCAGTTTTATTTTATCTCCCATTGAAAAACGCATCTTTTCTCCCGATGCCGAAAAGCATTCGGCGCTTTTCAGTTGCAGCGCATGCCCCGGAAGAAAGCGGGATACATCTATATGAAGATCCCCTTCCTGTATTTCATCATCGTTATTGAGCACAAACAAGTAAAGCTTTTTTTCCTGCTGATCCAATGCGCACAGATAATCCATATTAGGATTGGCTAGCGCAACCAGCTTTTCCATGAGTACCAGGTTTCCTTCTTTATCAAATATTTTTCCCGGCCGGAACCCATAGGTTTTATGAGGGCCTACCTTTGGCGTAATAAATCCCGCAGGAAAACTGATATTTCCCTGCGACCGCAATGACAGCTCTGATACCAGGTAATCGGTGATCCAGCCTATCTGCCACCAGGCATGATGCGGAAATGTCCCGGCGCCTTTGTTCATGGAAGCCCAATAATAGGAAGCAACGCCCGTGGCAGTATCTACAAAAGCCTCCTTGCTTAGCGCCGCCGCTCTTGCCATTTTAAGGTAGAGGGAATCCTTAGTCAGTTGGAAAAACCGGACAAACATACCAGCATGGCTTGCAAGTAAAATAGGGCCGTTGGGGTTTGCCGAACCCATGGTGCCGCCATGTTCAAAACTTAAGCCTACCTGGCTGATCTGCCAGTCTTCAAGCTCCCTTGCTCCGATCTTTTTATGTTTACGGGTGGGTATTGGGTGAGAGTATATGGAAGTAGTGTAGATCTGCGCAGTGGCGATAGCGGCCCGTTTTAACCGGGATTCCTTTGTGATCTCGTACAGATCGAGCAATGCCTGGGCGCTTTGGCCGGTTGCAAAATCGGGCGCAAACCGCGTGTCACCGCAAACACCTAAAAAGTAACCTTTTTCAACAGCGTTTTTAATAAACCAGTCAGCAGCTTTTACAGCAGCATCTAAATATTTCTTATCCCGAAGTATTTTATATGCAACCACAAGGCCATAAAAAGTAGGGCGATAATCTTTCAGGTCGCGGAACATAGGCTGCTGTGTGGTATTATTATAGGCTACTTCCCAATAACCTTCCGGCTTCATCCGGGCAAGCAGCCAGTCTGCCGCCAGTCGCAAGGCCTTCTTGAGCTGCGCCTGCCGGGGTTCAAACAAAAGTATGTTGCCCATATCCAGCATCATATAATACGTGGTAGCTATCGGCTCGGTATAAGGTCCCCATTCTTCTGTAAAACGTTTGGACCGGTACAGGTAATACTGTCCCGCGGCAGCGCCGTTGAAAAAACCGCCTCCTGTATTTTGCTGTGCCAGCTTAAAGTTCAGCGTGGCCTCCAGGCGCTTATGTACCAGGATGGAATCCTGTGTAGCGGTTGCCAGCATCCACATGGCGCCATAGTCTGCGTTTTTAGCCGCATCGTTATCTGACTCGTACACGCCTCCTAAATATTCCTGCGCGCCAATAGTGCGGCCATTATAGTCAAACGTACGCCAGCGCGAAGTGCTGTCATTTTTTACATAGCTGAAAAGCAGCGCTATCCTGTCGGATAAGGATAAGCGGGTTTGTTTTAAATGCAGCAGTTCGTCAAAGTGGTAAACATCATTCACCACATGCTTATATACGGGATACCAGCCTGAGCTGTTAACCGTATACCTGAAATTAAAGGAAATGGTTTCTCCTTTTTTTAAATAGGATTTTTTCTGTCCCAGTACAGGATGGTACAATGTGGGCACAAATTGTTCATGGCGGTTGATCAGTGATAAGCCCAGCAGCCAGTCCGAATGGGTAAATTTGTCGAACGCCCAGGGGTCCCTTCCTGTTTCCGGTTCCGCGGTAACGCCGAGCGTGATGCCCTCTTTATTGGTAAGTATGGCCGTAAGTGCGGCCGCCGTTCTTTCCCGTACAACCACAGGCTTATCGGGGATTCCCTGTCCATAAGCATAGGCTCTCACAAAATCGGTATTGATGCTTTTGCCCTGAAAAAGCCCGGGGATGCAAGCCCATTGAAACTGGTTTTTATCGCTGACTGCCAATGCCGGGCTTGCTATTGAATAATAGCCCGGAGCATCCGCCGTTAAACGGATGGAAACAAGAAGATCATTTTTGTAAACAGGATCTAATTGCCAAACGGCTTCAATCGTTGCTACTGCTGTTTTTTGCTGAAATATAAGACCAGAACCATCCGTTTTATATTGTTGCGGAAAAAAGGATAATGCGCGCCCTTCTTTATTCATAGAAACAGCAGATGTATTCGCCCGCCAGGCAGGAATAATGTACCGGTATTCCGGTTCGGGGAACTTGATCTCTTTCCCGCTTTTATCCATGATAGGTTGCGCATCCATTTGCGGCGACACGGCGCTGTAAAGCAGAGTGTATTGCCCAAGGGCACCGGCGAGGGAATGCCAGCCGTTTTGCCCGTTTACCTGTAGCTGTTTTACTTTATATCCATCGCCTGTACGCTCCCAATCCAGACGCAGTGCGCTATTAGCTAATCCTGGTATTGCCGCCAGTTGGGTGAAATTATTTTTAGCGTGAGCTTTTTTTATATA
The DNA here is from genome assembly GCF_054779315.1 of Niabella aquatica. Classification (NCBI taxonomy): domain Bacteria; kingdom Pseudomonadati; phylum Bacteroidota; class Chitinophagia; order Chitinophagales; family Chitinophagaceae; genus Niabella; species Niabella aquatica. Next base: position 422,147 of record NZ_BAAGYM010000008.1, on the reverse strand, counting down.
GCGGACTTGGGGGGGTACGACTGTTTTCGAAAAACTACTCGGTGAATAACCAGCAATTAGGAGCCATAGCAAAACCATATTTTTTTTCATATTTAAATATTGTTTTTTATCCTGGCTGCAAAACCACCATTTCTGGCCAACTTCACCTCAAGCGAGTCCCCCTTCTTTACCTGTTTTGTATTAAACCGGTAATCCATTGCCTGTTTCGGCGCATTGATACCATCTTCAAACATATCCATCCTGTAATGCACACCCGGGTCAAGAAAATCCAGTTTTATTTTAAAGGTTCTCCACTTTTCAGAAGCATTTGTTATGCCGCCAATAAACCACTCATCTCCTTTTCTTTTCGCTACAACCACATACTCGCCCAACTTTGCATCCAATACTTTGGTTTCATCCCAGATAACCGGTACCGATGTGATAAAATCAGTCGCATCTATATTTTTATAATACATCGTAGGGTTGTCGGCCAGCATCTGCACACCACTTTCAAACACTACATATAATGCCAGCTGGTATGCCCGCGTACCAATGGAACCCGCATTGGGACGCTGTGCAGCATATACTTCCGGCTGCATGCTGATCATGGCGCCGGGGGTATAATCCATAGGGCCAACAGCGTTACGGATAAAAGGAAGCAAAAGGCTGTTATCGGGCGTGGCACCCCCCATCTGCTCCATGCCTCTTACGCCTTCATAAGAAAGAACATTGGGATAAAGATATTCCAGGCCGGACGGCTTAAAGGCACCATGAAAATCCACGAACAAATGATATTTCGCGGCTTCTTTCGCCACACGCTCGTAGTAATTTACCATCCACTGATCGGAACGCTCCATAAAATCAATCTTCACTCCTTTCACGCCCCACTCATTGAAGGTTTTAAACAGATCAAAATTATTTTCGACCGTTAGCCAGGTGAGCCATAATACAATACCTACGTTTTTTTGCTTACCATATTCCAGTAACTGCTTTAAATCTATCCTAAGATTTGGCGTAAACGGATCTCTCGTGTTTGCCGCCCACCCTTCGTCCATGAGAATATATTTAATGCCTTTTTTTGCAGCAAAATCTATATAGTATTTATAGGTTTCCAAATTATATCCTGCCTCAAAATTCACATCCGGCCCGTAAGGCGATGCATCATTCCACCACTCCCAGCTTACCTGCCCGGGATGGATCCATGATACGTCCTGTACCTGGCGGGGACCGGCAAGCTTCGCGTTCATGGTGTTAGTAAGCATGACCGTTTCACTTTTTGATATTAAAAAGTAACGCCACGGAAAATCTCTTGTGCCTTTTGTCTTTGCAATGTAGTCAGCCTCCTTTGTAATCTTAACCCTGCGATCACTTTCATAACCAAAGGCCAGCGGAACCTTGGGAAAAACAGCTTTTATGCTATTTGCGGACTCCGGGATAAAGAACATCCCGGGGTAGTCCTGCAAGTTCGTTTCGGACATCAGAATTTTAACTCCTCCTGATGTGACCCCTAACCACGGTAGCACAGCCATCTTTTTTGATTCCTGCCAGGCTGGTATATTTTTAGTTACATAAGGCTCTTCATACGCGGTCTTAAACGAACCGGGCTGCTGCATGTGAAACCGTGCAGAGGTATCAAAATTCAATTCAAGTTTTTCATCTGATACTTCCTGCTCACCTTTTAAGGTGGTTAAATAACGATAGGCCACCGCATCATCAAACAACCTGAACTCCAGTGTACGATTGTTTTTAAAAGTTAGTAATACCTGGCGGTAATCAGATTGAATGTTAGAAAACTTTAATGGCACAACCGGTTTAATTTCTTCATGTACAATCTTATCCTTCTTACTTCGTAATACATACCCGCCCGGGTTTTCATTTTTAAATCGCAGTCCTGTGCAGGCATTATCAATCACTTTTTCTTCGCCAAGCAACACTGAAAAACATACACTGTTTTTATAATCCACATTTAACTTTATTTGCCCGTTGGGCGATGTGTATTGCAGAGACTGGGACAAGGACATTTGTGTAAGTAATAAAAAACAAACAAATACTCCCGCTGATTTAATTTGTAGCATATTATTTAATTTATAGCGCATTGTTTATTAAGCTGTATTAAAAGTAAATTTCAACATGAAAAACTTTATCTCTCTTTTTTATATTTAATTCCTCATTTCATCAGATGCTGATGAGGGATAATCTTCTTTGGCAATACCTCTTTTCTTGTTGGGCTGCGGCGCCATTTCAAAGTTTAATACAGCTCCGTTTTTCAACTGATCGTAGCTGATATAATTTTTTGAACTGACGCACCCGTTTATCAGCAGTTTATTGACATACCTGTTTTCTTTACTGTTATTAGCAGCCTTTATTGCTATTATCTTTCCGTTGGGCAATTGCATTTTAACATTTTTAAACAGCGGGCTTCCTATCGCATACTCGTTGCTAACAGGATTTAAAGGATAAAACCCCATAGCCGAAAATACGTACCAGGCGGACATCTGGCCGTTGTCCTCTTCTCCGGGATATCCGTCCGGCTGGTCTGAATATAACCGGTCCATTACCTCTCTTGCCCGGTATTGCGCTTTCCAGGGAGCGCCATAATTATACAGGTAAATTACATGGTGCATGGGTTCGTTCAGGTGCGCGTATTGCCCCATATCCACACCCTGCATTTCCCTTGCCAAATGAATAACGCCCCGTTTATAATAGCTTACATCAAAAACAGGCGGCAATAAAAAAATTGAATCCAGCTTTTGAATAAACGGCTCATATCCACCCATTAACCGCGCAAGCCCTGCCGGATCGTGAGGGACAGACCATGTGTATTGCCAGCTACACGCTTCGGTAAAATGGCCGCCCCAACTGAATGGGTTAAAAGGCTGAAGAAAAGAACCGTCCGCGTTTCTGGGCCTCATCAACCCTGTGGAAACATCAAAGAGATATTTATAATTAAAACTTCGCTTTAAAAAAGTCTGAACCTCATCGCTGTTGCGCCCCAGCGCTTTCGCTAACCGGTAAACAGCAAAATCATCATACGCATATTCAAGTGTCCTGGATACATCCTGATTGATATTTACATCACAGGGAACGTAACCCTGCCTGTTATAGTATGATGCACCCAACCTGCCCAGCGAGCTAAGCGGGCCTTCTTTTTCCGAGTTTTGAAGTATCCCCTTATACAGCAGGTCTATATCCTTACTTCGTATGCCTTTTAAATACGCGTCCGCAATTATGGATGCGGAATGAGAGCCTATCATACAATCCCGGTGACCGGGGCTGAACCACTCCGGCAGCCAACCGCTTTCTTTATAGGTATTAACCATGCTCTCCAAAACTTCTGAAACAATTTCAGGAAAAAAAAGATTCAGGAAAGGGAACTGGGCTCGATAAGTGTCCCAAAAACCATTGTCCGCGTACAATTTTCCTTCCCGTACCTTGCCGCTAAACGGGCTGTAATAAAGCGGCTTTCCGTCTTTGCCGATCTCATAAATTTTTCTCGGGAAGATGAGCATACGGTATAAACAGGAATAAAAAGTACGTAGCTGTTTTTCTGTACCGCCATCAACCAGTATCTTTTGCAGCGACTGATTCCAAATAGTCCTGGATGCCGCTTTTATTTCTTCAAAGGATTTATTACCGATCTCTTCAAGATTTATCAGCGCCTGCTCAGGGCTGATGAATGACGAGGCTACTTTTATTTCCAACGGCTTTTCCGGGTTATTATTCTTAAACCCCACGATGGCGCCCGCATGATTGCCTTTTATTTCCTGCTTTCCGCTATACAGCGAATCGCCGTCCCACACATCGGCAGACAAGAAAGGTTCGCTAAACTCCAGGACAAAATAATTTCTAAAGTTGGACGAAACGCCTCCTTCATTTTTAACAGAATATCCGGTAATACGTTTTTTATCTGCGGATATTTTCACATAAGAACCTTTGTCAAAGGCGTCCACAACAATGAAAGCGCTGTCTGTGGGGTAAAAATTTACCCGGAACAAGGCGCTCCTTTCCATTGAAGTAAAAGCGACATGGGCATGATGATCTCCCAGGTAAACCTGGTAATAATACGGGGTTGCCTTTTCTGATTTATGCGAAAACCAACTCCTTCTTTTTTCCTGCGTGAACTGCGACCTGCTGATGACCGGCATTATGGAAAACTGCCCGTAGTCGCCTATCCAGTAGCTTGCCTGGCGCGTTTGCCGGAAACCGTATATAAAATTAGACTGGTAAGTGTATAAGCCCCGATCATTATTATCACCGGTCTGGGCCGACCAGGTATTCATGCCAAAAGGCCTGCCTACCGATGGATAAGTATTGCCCGCAGACAAAGCGGTAGTAGAAAAAGTACCTATTAAAGGATTCACAAAATCAACCACATCATGTTTATTAACCTGTGCACATAATTTTAGGCATGGCCCCCACAATAATACCACAAAAAATGACTCTCTGAAGCGTGATAATATAGAGTATAACTTCATTGTTTAATCAGCTTTATAAAATGGAAACACGGATATCTTTTGTCCCGTTGTACTTCCGTAAGGAATCAATATCATTTTTTCTATTGCATCTCCGTTTTTTTTAATACTCGCTGGCAAAGCAGGTGCATTTTTCCAATCTGTTTCTATCAAATCTGCGACAATGGTAACAGGAGGCTGCTTCCAGTTAAAACTTTTACCTGACCCAGAGTACTTAACCTTAAAATGTTCATCTGCTAAAGAATAATTATACCTGCTTCCTGTTGAAAGGTCGAGGGCAAACAACAGCGGTCCATACTCTACAGTGGAATATGGCTTGCCCGCAACTGCGACATCTGCACCGGTGAGAGAGCTTACTGCACCGTTGGACCGGGTAATGCCATCTTTTACTTTTATTTCTGTTTGAAACTTTAGGGTTACTTCATCATTTAATTTCCAAAATCTGTTTAAGTTCAGAAAACCATTTCTCAAATTCGCGGGTATTTTCTTTCCATTCAAATACACTTCAAAAGCATTACACCAGGAGGGCACCCTTAAATAAAGTGGAAATAACACTGCCTGCTTCTGATCAAATTTAATGGTTACATCATGTTTGAAAGGGTACTTTGTAAGCACTTTAAACATTATAGTTTGATTGTTAATCAAAGTATTAACTTTACAAGGACCATACATATTTACAGCCAAACCGTTATCTGCCGTAGCCATTACCATATGTAAAATATAGTTAGGCAACATACGGGCAACGTTACCATTGCAGCACATGGGGTCGTGAACTTCTTTATACGCAAACTTATCATCCTGCTTTACCTCGTTAGCCGATTGCAGGTACACCAAATGCTGAAACCCGCTATCTACCGCCGCGGGCGCTGCATTAAAAAACGCTTTTTCAATTTTATCACCATAAACGGCATCGCCGGTAATCCGATATAACCAGATGTTAGAGTTGATAAAATCAGATATGTTGCATGTTTCTGTACCCAGTTCCGGACTTATGCCCATCAGGTTTTCCCAGGAGGAATTAACGCCATAAGACATCATGTGCAATGAATCGATTTGAGCATAAGCGTTAACCGAAGCTTTTAGATAATCATTATTGCCATTGAACAAATAACCAATAGCCCACAACTTGGCAAATTCGTTGAAAGAAACACCATGCATAGCCGGAAGGCAGGCCATAAAAGCATCTTTGTAAGGCGGCAAAGTTTTAAAAATGGCACTGTCCATTCCAGCATAACAACCACGCATATTAAGCTGCTCTATATTCGTTGCCAACCAATGCTCTACAAATCTTTTGGCGTAAAAATCCAGTCCGGCCAGCGCTTTATGCAAAATAGTATCATTACCGGTTAATATATAGGTTTCCAGCATAGGCTCTACCTGCACCAGGTTTCTGGGCTGGGTGGTGGCCAGAAATTCGCCACGCGGATCGTTTGGCGCCTTCATAGCGACCACGTCTGAGAATCCATATACATTGGCACTCTTAAAAAAAGATAAAAGATATTCTAGTGCAACCGGATCTTTGGTTCCATAATAATATGCCAAAACAGCCCTAGCATACACCGCTGTAGCCCATGAAGAAGGGCTTAAATAGTTATTTCTGATCACCGATTTAATGTCAGTGGAAGCAGTTTGTATAAGCTGTTGATCGTTCAATATGAACCCCAGCCGCATCATGCCATCTATCCAATAAGCACTTTGTTCATTTAAAAAGGTAGGCGGATGGCCATTTATCCACCCTTCTCTAAACGCTGGGTTATGAAGTACAAGCCCATTCTTTGCTGTAATACACCAGTCTTTCAACCAACCAGCTGGATTGACATCTCCATATTTAAGCGGATAGAAAACCGGCTTATTTTTATATTGCGGTGCTATATACTGTGCCGCTAACCGGTTAGCGAGAGCTATAATCAATATCAATAAAATACCAATATGCTTCTTCTTCATCTTACATTTTAATTTTAAGCTCTTTTAATACTTTAGCTCCTTCTTTCACCAAGAATACCAGGTCCACTTTTTCCTCCGTTCCGATTTTCAGGAAAGACCATTCATAGGGAAATGAGCCTTTGTCGTTGTTACCGCTGCTTTGTTCCAATGAAAGGCTGGCTGTTCTGGCAGAGCCGCCCACATTAAAATCCTGATCTACAAAACCAAAAACCGAGTCCCATCCAAAGGGTGAGCGGATCCGGTACAGGAATAACCTGCCAAAAGATTTACCGAGATCAACGATCTTCATACCGTTTTTTACAGGCTTTAAACCATCAGCAGCATTGCTGTACTTTTTTAACAAAGGCACGGTTACTATCGCTATTCCTTTGGCCGGTACCTGCTTCGAAATTTTATTAGCAGCGATATACCCGCCGGAATTATTCGTTTTAATATTTGCCGCAATCGCGTTATTACTTTCATTCAGTAATACCAGGTACAGGCTGTCATCAGAAATGGCAGTCAGGTAATTGATCTCCGGCTCATCTATCTGAATAAGCCTTTTTCTAAGAAACAGAGATACTTTTTTATTCCCGATATTGCCCTGCTGCGTTCCATAGATGCGGTTACTAAACCAAACGAAACCGTTTTGCCGGGAATAAGGGAAAGTAATGGTACCGTTAGACCGCTGCACCGCTTCCGTAATCAAAAAATCCAATAAGAACGATAAATGCGCCGGCAAATGATGATAGTATATAGACGTTACATCCGGTCCTTTATAGGGGTATATGGAATCCAAGACCACATCTGTATAACCGGCGGCATAGTACCCCGGATAGTTCGTAAACCTTCCGACAACCGCGTTCCGTGCGTATATGTTGAAAATGTCATCTCCTTTGGAACCTGTCAGCCTGAGCAATGAAGGCGCCCAACTGGACATATATACATTTTGTACACCCTTCCCATCGTTAAAGTAAGTTGCAGGCTGCTCAATACCCAGCCCGACCGGCGAAACCACTACATCCAAAACCGTTTTTTCTTTCATATCGCCGGGAATGCGGGGGTATCCTAACTTAAACGGTTTGTCTTCTCTCCAAAAAACCCTGCTATTGCCCACATATTTACCTCCGGGATGAATGACCTGGGGTTCATTTTTTACAAGCGGATAGGATCTAATTCCAGCAATCGTAAAAAACGCTGCATATTTGGCCGCTGTTAAATATTTCGCATCGCCGGTGATATCATATAAATCCATTAAGTCGAACCAGGGTGGGTAAGACGAAACATTGTAAAAAGCCCAATGGCTTAAAATTTTGTTTTTTTGCCCCAACACCTCTTGAAAGATAAAAGTATTTGCCTTTTCTTTGGCAAGCGACAGCCACTCATTATCCTTTGTTAGTTTGTATGCTGCCAGATCTCCTGTCCATCCTTCCTGGGTACCGTAGCCCCCACTATACCTCGGCTTTCCGTCAGGCATGGCTATATCTTTTATCCAGGGGTTCTTGTTCCCCAACAAGGCATTAAGCCCTTCATAATAAGCTGTATTGAACTGCGATTTAAAAGGATTGAACTCGGTTATCTGTTTATTAGCACTTTGTGGCGGCGGTATCCCCCACCGATAACCTTTTCTTGACAATGTAAATTCTATAATGGGAAGCGCTCTTTTTATATACAGGTCTTCATCATTCGTTAAAACGGCTGCCGACAATACCGTTAGCGGTGATGGCTGTGCTACCTCTATCAGTTTCGCTGGGTCGGACTCAATGTCTAAAAAACCCTTGCGCTTGGCGCTCCAGCCGGATGCCGTATCGTTCTTCATTAAATCTATAATATTGAAAAAGGATTTTGTTAAAGGAGTGCTTTGCTTCCTGTAGTCTTTAACCTGAAAAATACTATCAGAAATATAATGCAGTAAATGATCCCAGCCTACAGCCGCCATCCCTAACTTAAAGGATCTGGTTATTTGAACACCTTTATTGTTATGGCTCCCTTCAAGCCCTATAATGGGCGAAAAAGCTACCGGCTGCACCTTATTATCTATGCCCTTTAAGCCCAATCCAAAATCATAGGCAGCCCATTGCCTTGAAAATTGCTCAGGATCTCCTGTAATAAAAAAACTAACCGGAAGATTAGCAGAAGTCTTTATTTCAACAATGCTTAGCGGCTGTGGGCTTAGCGCCAGTGGCACAAGCGTGGGCGCTGCCGGCAACCGCTGATACTGATACAACGGGGGCAACTGTACATTGGAAACCAATGAGCTGTCCACGCCGTTGAAAGCTTCTACCGCGATACTGTAATACCCGGCCTTTTTAGTAGTATAGGTAACGGACAAATCTACATGGGTAGCTCCCGGCCTGATGTTCCAAAGTGCTGTTAGCGCATCATTATCCGAAAGTTTATATTCTATTTCCAGAGTATTTCCTGAAGCAGCTTTTATTTTCATGGGAATAGCACGTGTTACAACACCAGCCATAAACGGGTTGGTGGCATCATCTTTTCCCAACACATAGTGTTTTTTGCCGTTTAGCAAAATATACTTTTTACTCTGTTGCGTACTGCTCCACGATGGCACGAAAGAACTATACGACACCCCGGTTTTATCCGTAGAAATTAATGATATCCGGCTGTCCTCCTGCCTGCTGTCTAAGCTAATCCACTGCCCCCCGATGTTCCCTTCTATCTTTGTAAACAGCCTGCCACCGGCATTCCCGGTAGGTTGCAATACGCTTAGGCGGATTTTATCATTCCCAATACGGCGTACCTCTTTTGAACCCGAAGGTATTTCGGAGGAAACTGAACCTTCCGAGTTTTCGCTTTCGTCTTCCATCAACCTGACCAGGCTGGGCATTACCCGAAAAACGGCTAAATCAGCGACTGCTTTGTCATTGGGATTGAATGCATCATCACCCGACAACAATATCGCGTCCACCCTGGCATGGTTCATCTTCGTATCATGTATCTTAATCACACTCTCTCCTTTCACGAGGGATACGGCGCCTACTTTCTCCCAGTAATAACCATCACGGCCGTGCTTCCCCTGCTCTGCAAGTTGTTCGTCATTGATGGATAAACGGGACAATCGGGTGCCCGGCGACTGATTTGGAAAATCCCGGGTACGCACCCAAACATTATACTTTGCTTCTTTATTTATTTTGATTACGGTCAACGCATCATTGGCAGGGGTGCTGACTACGGTAAAACCACCGGTACCTGAAACACCCGGCTCCTTTGCAAGAATCCATCCACCTTTAAACTGGAAGTCCTCAGCTTCGATTAATAAATTCTGAGCCGCGCCATCCTGAAAGAATAACCACAAAAACCCTGTAACCAGGATACCATATTTGCATACCGGTTTTAATAAAAATAAGCGAGCTATTTTTTTTAAATCTATTTTTATTTCAAACATCATTAAATAGTGGGTTATGGCTGTATTGTCAGCATTAATTCTCTTAGCACTCTTTTGGATTCCTTCAAGCCTGCATTCGTAGCTTCAAAAACTACTTTATACACTCCAGGTTTACTATATGTCGTTTTAAAATCAGGCATTGAGCCGGTAATAGTTTTTATAGCAGCACCTCTATCGGGATCAACAGCATTAGGGCGTATCTGTTTGGTAAGTATCCAATCATCATCTAACTCTACATCATTTCGCTGTGAAATAAGTTGCGCAGAATAAATTTCCCAGGTCGTAGCAACCCCTGCAAAACTAAAACGTTTCCATCCGGCTGTTGCCATATTTAATAATGGAATTGTTTTTCCTGCCTGATTGATACTATTGAGATCAAATGACCGGATAACCCACCTGTTTTGGAGTGTCAAAGGCTTAACAACATTGGTTACATAGCGAAACGCAATGACTATATTTTTATTTCCTTCTGCGAATTCATCCAATACAATATCGCCTGAAGGCGTTTGATCGGCACCCGAAGACCACACAGCCTTGTTTGTAACGTCCAACCATGTAGCAGAACGAACGTTTGCAGAATCATATACACCACTAAAATCATTTGATACCAGCAATTTAATATTGTCCTTATCTACCTGACCAAGCTGGGAAAAACTTTTAAAGTTCAGCACCAGGCTATTTCCTTCGATCTCTGTTCTCGTTCTATAATCGTAATTATTCCCATCTGCGCCTGACCAAAAAACAATATGATCCGGATTTCCAGAAAAATTAAATGATATTGTATCGCCTACCTTATATGTTTGCTTATCGGCAAATACCTCAAAATCATCAGGCATTTTCACTTCATCTCTTTTAGCGCAGGAAATGAAAATCATTAAAACAAATAAAACACTTAATACTTTATTCATAATTCAATTACTTTAAGGTTAAAAATTACCACCCGGGGTTTTGAATGATGGTTTTGTTCACCGCTATCTCTGTATTGGGTATGGGGAAAAGTACACTGCGCTCCGCAACATTTTTAGCGGCTGTAGACGCGTATTTGTAATCGGCAGGCGCGGTTGCTGCAATATCGTTTACAAAGTCCTTCATAGTACTAACATAAACGCCCCACCTGATTAAATCATGCTTTCTTAAACCTTCAAAAGCCAGTTCCCTGAAGCGCTCATTTCTAATCGTATCACGCAGGGCTGATTGTGAAATACCGGAAGGTATATCTACAGCCACATTTAGCGTATTACCGGGTATACCAAAGGCGCGCCTTCTTACCTGGTTGATAAAGCTAAGGGCATCTGCCGGCCCGTTCATTTCGTTTCCGGCTTCCGCACGCATCAATAACACATCGGCATACCTCAAAAGTGGAAAGTTTATAGCACTAAAGTCTTTGACTTTTGGAGAAAACACCTCATATTCTCTGCGCCATTTGCCCGGGTTCCTGTCATATACCTGGGTTGCCAGCCAGGTTTTTTTTGAGGTTATATTATTTACAACCTGGTACACATAAGGGGCCACGCACCAATCCCTGCGCAGGTCGCCGCTGCCGTAACTATTATACAATTTGGCGGAAGTCCTTATCATATCATAACCATAGCCTATATTCAGGTTGGTACAAGAAATTCCGTTAACAACGCCGATCCTGCCCGCTTCCTTTATCTGGGCGGCGTTGTTTCCATAAAATTCTACCTCCCAGATACTCTCTTTTACATCATACTTATCCTCACAATGGTTAATAAATATCTGCTTATAATCGGGATTTAGCTCATGAAGCCCAGAAGTAATGACACTATCGCAATAAGCTTTTGCTTCCTCATATTTTCCTGTATCGTTAAACGGATAACCCGCCATTTTTAATAACACTCTTGCTAAAATTCCCTGTACCGCGCTTTTGGATATTTTTCCTCCATAAGTAACCGATGGTACAACAAGACCTGCAGCCTCTTTCATATCCGCAACTACTTTTTCAAATATCTGTTTGGCGGGCGTTTGTGGCAGCGGGGGCTCGGCAGGTGATTTGGACGAAGTTAATTTGAAAGGCACATCGCCATACATATCTGCAAGCAGGTAGTAATAGTATGCCCTCAAAAACAGCGCCTGCCCTTTCACTTCGTTCTTAACGGCATCGGTGGTATTGGCTTTATCTACATTTTCCAGCAGCATATTAGCCCTTTCGATACCAGCATATAATGACTCATAATTCCTGTTCAGCTCCAGCGTGGAAGGGTCAATAAAATTGGCTTTGATTTCGCTAGTGGCACGGGCATAAAAAAATTCATCGCTAAAAGAAAGATTGGTGGGGATGCACTCGCCATATACCCTGGTATCCTGCAACCTGTCGTAAACACCAGCCAGGGCGCGCTCTAGGTCTGCCTGTGTATTATAATAATTTACCGGCGACAATGAATCTGGCGGCACTGTGCTCAGAAACTTTTTACAGGATACTATAAAAGGAAGCAATAGTATAACGGCTATAATATTTTTATACTGTTTCATGATTACTGAATTTAAAGAGTTAAAAGGTAAGGTTCATTCCAAACACTATTGTCCTGGCAAGCGGGTAAGCAGACCAGTCAAAGCCCGGTGTTAAAGCCGTTGGCCTCACAGACGCCGCCGGGTTGAGGCCGGAGTATTTTGTCCATGTAAGCAGGTTTTGCGCGGAACAATATACCCTTAGGGCTTTCATTTTTGCACGGCTGAGCAGCTTGTCGGAGAAATTATATCCCAACGAAACTGTTTTAAGCCGCAGGTACGAACCATCTTCTATAACACGGCTGGAATAGGCTGTAATCCCCTGGCCTATTGCACTATATAGCGTATTTGAAGGGTTATCAGGTGTCCACCTGTTTTCTACGGTTTTAAAAAGATTCAGCAGCGGCCGTCCGCTTCCCTCAAAAACCAGCCTGTTTGCATTTAATACATCATTTCCATAAGACCACTGGAAGAAAATATTCAGGTCAACTCCTTTATAATTAAAGTTATTGGTAAAGCCCCCGGTATGCACCGGGTTAGGATTGCCGATAATCGTCTGGTCCATGCTGTTTACCATTCCATCCCCGTTTATATCTTTATACTTAATATCGCCCGGGTGTATAGAAGCTGCCGTGTTCCCATTATTGGGTATTTCGGGTTTTAGCACATACTTGCCGCCGGATGTTGTAAAATCAGAAAACTGATAAATTCCATCAAACACATACCCGTAAAACATGGCAATAGGATATCCCGGGCGTGCAATATAGGGCTGAGCCGTATTATAATTGGCATTCCATGCAACCAAGGTTGTAAGAGATGGCTGATCATCGTTGAGATTTAATATCTTATTCCTGTTAAAGCTTATATTAAAGTTGCTTTCCCAGCTAAAATTCTTTGTGCTGACATTTTTAGTGATTAATGTAAATTCAAACCCGCGGTTGGAAACGTCCCCTATATTCTTGTATGCAGACCCATAGCCCGTAGATGCGGCAAGCGTTGCGTTCAGCAATAAATCGGTAGTTTTTTTATAATAATAATCGGAAATTATTTCAACCCTGTTCTTTAAAAACCCTAAATCCAAACCGACGTTTACCGATGCAGTGGTTTCCCATTTTAACTGGTCGTTTCCAAGCGTTGCCGGTATAACCCCGGTTGTAAGTGAATTATTGAACGGATATCCTGATGTGGTATTAGCGCTGTTTGATAATATGTTAACCTTGAGGCTGGGCAGGTAGGCAAAATCTGAAACCCTGTTATTGCCAATCAACCCGTAGCCTGCACGCAACTTGCCATTGGACAGGAAAGACAGCGGTTTAAACAGGTTCTCCTTTTTAAAATTCCATGCGGCAGATACAGAAGGGAAACTTCCCCACTTGTGGCCGTCAGAAAATTTAGAAGACCCGTCATACCGGAGCGATGCGGTCAGTAAATATTTATCTTTATAACTATAATTCACTCTTCCTAAAAAAGAAGCTAATGTAGAGTAAGACGCGCCCGCAAGTGCGCCGCTGACTGTACCCTCGTCCAGACCATTAATGCCAAGGCTTTCATTAGGAATTAAAATCGCCGAAACACCATCGCTCTTATTTGAATTTCGCTGTAAAGTAAATCCTGTCAGAACTACCAGGTTATGGTCTTTTATCTTCTTAGTATAGGTGAGCGTATTTTCATTTAACCAGTTGTAATAATTATAATTGCTGATAGAACCATTAACGCCATTGGTGGAACCGTATCCCGTTAGCGGGCTTCCCTGGGGCGTATTGGTATTATAAAACTTCTCATACCTTGAATTACTATTAGTAATTCCTCCTGAAATCTTTAGCCGTAAATCTTTTAAAAGTTTGTATTCCAGAAACGCATTAACCAATGACAGTTTATTGAAAAACTCATCATAGGTATTTTTAGTCCTCAATAAAGGGTTGAAACGGAAATCTGCGGTTGCTATTACATTAGGATCAAGACCGTCATTCATCAGCGCTTCATCATCTTCCCTAGTGCCGGTAACAGGGCTGTACCCCCATATATTATTCATAATATACGCTGTAGAACTTCCGCTGGTTCCTTCTGTTTGCTGGTTGGCGAGCTCACCGTACCTATTCAGGTAGCTGTAATATGCTGAAATTCCCAGCCTCAATTTATCGTTAATTACCTGGCCTAAATAAAGCTTGCCGGTGTTCCTTTTTATGCCGCTTTCAATGATGATGCCTTTTTGATCAACCGCAGAAGCGCTCAGGCTATAATTGGTTTTGGTATCGCCGCCTCTTAGCGAAAGGGTGTGACTTTGCATCGGCGCGTCCTTTATCAGCAAAGACTGCCAGTCAAACCCTTTTACATCTTTATAAGATTCCAGCGTCGGGTGTTCGCTGTTTATAAAAACTGGCCTATATACGGCATCATTGTATTCCAATTGATATTTCACAAACTCGTAAGGACTTAGCATTTCATGCCTTTTAATATTCTGCTGTACACCCGCCCATCCTTCGTAAGAAATAACCGGCTTGCCGGCTTTGCCCTTTCTAGTAGTAATAATGACCACCCCGTTCGCCGCTCTGGCGCCATAAATAGCGGTTGCTGAGGCATCTTTCAAAATGTCAATTGACTCAATATCGCTTGGATTGAGCAACCCATTAATAGACGTTTCAATAGGAAAACCATCTACTACGAATAAAGGACTGTTGTCCTGCGTTATAGAGTTAGAACCCCGAATGGTAATAAATGAATTGTTTCCCGGCTGCCCATCGGCTGAAACAACCTGAACGCCCGCCACGCGCCCTGCTAAAGCATCATCTACATTGGCCACAGGTGCTTTCTGTATGTCTTTCATGTTTACAGAACCTGCGGAGCCGGTTAAATCTTTTCGTTTCACTTCTCCATATCCAATTACCACTACATCTTCTAACGTCGATTCGGTAGGTGTCAACCGGACTGTAATAGTAGATGCCGTACCAACAGTAATGTTCTTGCTTAAATAACCTACCATAGAAACTATAACGGTTTCTCCTGCGTTTACATCAGTCAGCTTAATATATCCTACATCGTTAGCTATAACAGATTTTTTGGTTTGAGAAACAATAGCAGTTGCTTGTGGCAAAGGACTGCCATTCTCATCCAATACAATAATCGAAATACTTTTAACTTCCTGGCCATAGCAAAAGAGGCCCAGTAAAAAGCAACCGAAAAGTGTTAATGTTAATTTCATATTCAATCGTTAAATTTTAAAAACAGTATGGTCTGGTCTGGTTTGTAAAACAAACATAATACATTTTTTTAAATAATAAAATATTTTTCTTTTTTGCAGGCCGAATTTCAAGGTCTTCATTCCTGGTAATAAATAAACGTGATTATAAGTGCTGGTTTGGTTTGTATGGTCTATTAACTAAATTTGTTCAAATATTTATTTATGGTGACTGTAAACGAAAATGATTTTCAAAAAGGCGGCCCGGGCAGAATGAAATACCAACAGCTGGCAGATTATATTATCGGACTGATTGAAAATGACCAGCTCCATATAGGCGATCAGGTTCCCTCCTTAAAAAAACTCCAGCAACAATTAAAGATGAGCAAGGAAACCCTGCTGAAAGGGTTGAGCGAGCTGGTTGAGAAAGGCATTATTGAATCGGTGTACCGGAAAGGATATTTTGTACGCAAGAAAAATATTGTTCATTCTTTTCGCGTCTTCCTGCTGCTGGATAAAATGAATATCCTGCGCGAACAGTTTTACCGGAACCTTTTTAACCAACTGGAAAAACGGGCTGATATTGATATTTATTTTCACCACCACAATTACCAAGTGTTTGAAAAGCTGATAAAAGAAAACCTGGGAAAATATACTCATTATGTGATTGCCACCTTTCTTAAAGAAGATGTGGCGCCGCTCCTAAACCTGATCCCTGATAAGAAAAGAATTATTATCGACTTAAACCAGCAGGGCCTGACAGGTAATTACAGCTGCATCTACCAGGACTATGGGTATGATATTTACCACAGCCTTCATAAACTTAAAAATGAATTATGCAAATACAACCGGCTCGTGCTGGTGGCACACCCCGAAGCGGTTCATGCGCGAATGGTGATCGAAGGCTTTCTGCATTATTGCACGGAAACAGCATTCCCGTACCTGATACAATCGGAAATTGATGAAAAAAATTTGCAGAAAGGAAATGCTTATGTAACGTTTAGCCGGTACGACACCGATGATGTGGCCTTAATCAAGATGGCAAGAAAAAAGAAACTAAAACTGGGTCTGGACATTGGCCTGATCTCTTATAATGATACCGATGTGAAGGAAATACTGGAAGACGGCATCACCGTCATCTCAACAGATTTTGAAGCCATGGGCAGATCGGTTGCGCAGGCCATACTGGAAGAAAAGATCATTGTGAAACGGAATCCTACCAAAGTCATAAAACGGAGGTCCCTTTAATAAAAAAATTCACTTCTTCCTGTTACCAAAGTAAAAAATACCTGTAACAATCTTATCGCCATCCTGGCCAATATAGTAGGAGCAGATCGGTGTTGTAGGCTTACGGCGTAACAACGGTTAAAACATTTTTCAGGAATATCCCGGATAATAAAAATACAGATAAAGACTGGTACAGTTTTTTCTTATAAACAGCATAAAGCGATAGCCCTTATTATGAAAATGAAAAAATAAACCTCATGCCACACATATATTCACCCTTAATAAGGATAAAGGATTTTTCAGCATTATTTATTTACCCATAAATTGTATAAAAAATGGCAAAAGCAAGTACAACAGGAAAAATAGCTCCTGCAAAAGACGCAGCAGAAGCGTTGAAAGACTTTTTTGAAGACGGGCTTAAAGATATTTACTGGGCAGAAAAAGCATTAACAAAAGCATTACCCAAAATGCAAAAAAATGCGGCCTCAGCGAATCTGAAAAAGGCTATCGGCGACCATCTTGAAGAAACGAAAAGTCATGTAACAAGAATTGAAGAAGTATTTAAAACATTGGGCAAAAAAGCACAGGCGCAAAAATGTGATGCCATGGATGGGCTTTTGAAAGAAGGAGAAAATATTATTAAAGAAACCCAACCCGGGCCGGTAAGAGATGCCGGCATTATTGCCGCCTCACAAAAAGTAGAGCATTACGAAATTGCTACGTATGGCACACTGGCCACATATGCCAAACTATTGGGAAATAAAGAAGGTCTTAAATTACTGCTGGAAACCCTAAAGCAGGAGAAGAGCTGTGATACGCTTTTAACAAAGCTGGCAAAATCTGAAATCAACCTGAAAGCCTTATGATAAATAAAGCCGTTGTAACAGCTGTTTTAATTATTCAGCAGGCTAAAACAACCTGAATAACCGGAGAAAGTGCTGTTTTAGAGCACTCCATAGATGAAGAAATAACAGCGAGCTAAAAAGTTCGTTGCTATTTCTTCATATTTCAAATAAAAGGTGCTGCCGTGTTAGACTTATGCGGCCCGGCACGACTTATCCCCTCCCTACTTAAATTTTGGCCGCGTATCCCTTGCCTTTTCCGGTTCATAAGCACGATGCAAAGGCATTGGCCTCCAAATGCTATATATGTTGCGTACTTCATCAGGGATAGTGGGCTATTTTCTGCAGATACTTCCTGCTTTATCAGATTCTGCTGAAAAGAAGTGCCAGTACTTCCGGACCGAGAGACGCTTTGATGCCCATTAGATCGTTGCTCCATGGAGAAAAAAGAAACAAAACCAGCTCAGGGTTAACTGCCGGCAGATACATTTTTTTGATATACATTCGCACATATCCTATTTACATGCTTATTGAAAGTACAATATCTGAAGAACCAGGTCTTCCTGTTTATATAAAAGCTACCGGCGCCGTATCGCCGCAGCAGGATTTTGAAACAATGATGACGGCGCCGGCAAATTACCAGGGAGATAAGCTCCGCTGCATTGAGCCAGACTATACAAAGTATGTGGATGCGAAACTGATCCGCCGCATGAGCCGCATTATTAAAATGGGCGTAGCTGCCGCATCAGAAACGTTGCTGCAGGCTGGCATAAAAAGTCCCGATGCTATTATTACCGGAACCGCTTACGGCTGCCTGGCCGATACAGACCAGTTTTTGACAAGGATGATAGAGTTTGAAGAAACGCTGCTATCGCCAACGGCCTTTATCCAATCTACTCATAATACCGTGGCTGCGCAAATAGCCCTGATGTTACAGTGCCACAACTATAATAATACCTATGTGCACCGGGGCGCTTCGTTCGAAGCCGCATTAACAGATGCCGTTTCTTTGCTGGAAGAAGGCGAAGCACGGAACGTTTTAGTAGGGGCAGCAGATGAAATTACTGACAAAAGCCACGCTATATTGAAGCGCTTTGGGTTATATAAAACAGAAACAGAAAGCTTATTGCTTACAGACAGTAACACTAAGGGCACCATGGCTGGCGAAGGCGCCGCATTCTTTGTGCTTGACAAAAACAAGCATGGTGCGCTGGCCCGGTTAACGGCATTTAAAAATTATTACAACCCCGAAATGCCGGCGACTTCTTTAACGGAAGGTTTTCTAAAAGAAAATAACATTCCTGTTGAAGATATAGACCTGGTAATAACCGGCAATAACGGTAATAGCGGGGAAAATATACACTACAGCGAGCTGATCCGTAACCTGTTTTCAAAAAACAAGGTGATTACTTATAAACAGTACTGCGGGGAGTATCCTACATCCATTAGCTTTGCCCTGTGGATGGCATCTCATATTTTAAAAGAGAAAAAATTCGGGGAAGCCGCTGTAACCAATATCCTGGTCTACAACAATTACCTGCAAAGGTACCCGGCCCTGTACCTTTTATCTGCATGTTAAATTTCAAGAACACCAATATTACCTTTGCATTGCTGCTCCTGATGCTTATTATACTGGATATTTGCTCCGGCGTATCTCTCGCAGCTTATACACTACTGGCCATTTCCTATCTTTTATTACTTTTTTACGGCAGCTATTTTGTGCATTCGCAGTTTTATATGAAAACTATTTGCACGGCTTATACCAATGAAAAAAAAATTGCGTTTACTTTTGATGACGGCCCCCAGGAACAATACACTCCCCAAATATTACAAATACTGGCCACCTATCATATAAAAGCTACTTTTTTTTGTATCGGCAAAAATGCAGCAGCGAATAAGGAACTACTGAAAAAGTTACATCATCAGGGACATACCATTGGCTCCCATAGCCACACCCACGGTTACTGGTTCGACCTGTTATCATCAAAAAACATGCTGAAAGACCTAAAGCAAATGCACCAGTTGGTGAAGGAAACGTTGAATATTGAAATGAAATGGTTTCGCCCGCCTTATGGAGTCACAACACCTCATTTAAAAAAGGCAGTTGAAACAATGGGATATGAAGCCATTGGCTGGAATGTGCGCAGCATGGATAGCATAGCTAAAAATGAAGCAGCTTTGCTGAAAAAATTACATCGTTCTTTAAAGCCGGGAAGTATTTTTCTGTTCCATGATACGGCAGCCATTACTGTAAAGATTCTGCCTGAGTTGATAGAGCAGGTACAACAGGCGGGATATGAAATCGTTCCATTGGAGAAACTCATAAATTTGCAGCCTTATGCTGATTGAAAATTTATACACACTTGATACGTTTAGCAGCGAAGGCGGCAAGGCAATAGCAACCATAACCGTAAACGCCAATCATAAAATTTTTGAGGGTCACTTTCCCGGTCAGCCCGTATTGCCCGGGGTATGCCAGCTGCAGATCATAAAAGAACTGCTCGAACGCGCTACCGGCAAAAAATTGTTTTTATCAGAAGCCGGCAGCTTTAAGTTTCTGCAAATGGTAGATCCTGCTAAAACCAATGTCCTGGAGATAATTATAGCGTATAATTTTAACGATACATCCATAAGCGCTAACGCTACAATTAAAAGCGGGGCAGTAGTTTTTTTGAAAATGAATAGTGGAGTATTTCTGCAAAATTAAGGTAGCCTGGTAAATTTTTTGCCGGTAGCACGATCCATTGTCTTAAAATAATGCCTGCTTACCGGCTGATAAACCGCAAGTATGATTTTATCAGTCATGGATTTTTATTCCCCCAATTAAATGGGTCACCATATTATCTTCCATTTCCTGGGCGGTATGGCTTTTGGCACTGCGCTGCCAAAACTCAAGCCCACGTACCGAAGACAGAATGTTTAATACCACTACGTAAGGCATTACCGGCTTCAGTTCTCCTTTTTGAATACCGTCCTCCACGATGGCTTCCATCTGTTTCACATAATCCCGCCGATCAGTGGCAAAAATGGAAAATTTATCTCCTTCCAGGTATATCCACTGGCTTACCATAACAGAGTATTCTTCAAACCGGTTCATCATCATACGGGTGTGAAAGCGAATAAGCGACTCTATCTTTTCCAGCGAGCTGGTATCTGATTTTTGAAGATGCTCTAAATGAAGCCTGCATTCTTCAGACACACTTTCTATGATCTCTTCCAATATCTGGGCTTTGGATTCTATATGATTATACAGGCTGGCAGCTTCTATACCGATCTTTTCAGCAAGATCACGCATAGAGCTTGCAGCAAAGCCTCTCTCGCGGAACATTGCTGCCGCTGTTTGAAGAATGATCTCTTTTTTTGCTGATTTTTTACGAGCTATTGTACCCATATATCAAACCTACATTAAAAATTTTTCATTCACGAAATACACAAAGGATGAAGGAAAATTTAACAGGAATTACCTGACTGCCGAACCGGTAAGTTCCTGGCCCAAAACAATAATAAATTTACAAGAGAAAGCTGAGTTTTTTAACTTCAATTTGTTAAAAAGGTAGTACCGGTCGGCTTCATTTCAGTGTTCAGGAGGTAAGATTTATTTGATCGTCCTTTATGCTTTTATTAAAATGCCGCTTATATACCTGTAAAGCAAGCAGTTACATCTCAACCATTGCTTTAATAACACCGGTTTCAGGATTCAGCCACGATGCAAAGTGATCTTTCACCTGCTCAAAATGAACGGTATGCGTGATATATGTTTTAGGATTAACCCAACCCGCTTGCATACTTTTGATAACATGTTCAAAATCATCGCGCGTGGCATTACGGCTGCTCATCAGGGTTGATTCACGTTTATGAAACTCCGGATGGCTGAATGAGAATGGCTCTTTTTGTAACCCTATCAATACATAATTACCTCCATGTGCCAGGTAGTGAATAGCATTATTGATAGCCCTTAAATTACCGGTGGCATCAATTACAGCCGTTGGCATGTCGCCTCCTGTAATCTTTTTTAACTGATCCGTAACATCGGGATCCATAGCATTAACTGCCGCATGAACCCTCAGATTTTCTTTGCAAAACTGCAGGCGTTGCTCATTTATATCCAGCGCAATTACTTTAGCGCCTGCAATACGGGCGAATTCCATGGTGCCCAGTCCAATAGGGCCGGCGCCGATCACCAGCACAAAATCGCCGGGGCGAACATCGGCACGTCTTACCCCATGTGCTCCAATAGCAAGCGGTTCTACAAGCGCCAGCTCATCAAAGCTTAATCCTTCGCCCTGTAATAAATATTTTGAGGGTACAGAAATATATTCTTTCATGCCTCCATCAATATGAACGCCAAACACTTTTATATCAGCACAACAATTAGGTTTACCCCTGCGGCAGGCAATACAGGTGCCGCAATTAAAATAAGGAATGACGGATACCGCAGTTCCTTTTTTAAAACCGGGCGCATTATCAAAGTCCATCAACTCACCCGAAAGTTCGTGCCCTAAAATACGGGGATAACTAAAAAAAGGCTGTGTTCCTTCATAGGCATGCAGATCGGTACCACAAATGCCAATTCTTTTGATCTTTATAATAGCCTGATCCTTTTGGAGTTCAGGAACCGGGATATTTTTATATTCAAATAACCCGGGTGATGTGCATACTAATGTTCTCATTATTTACTGTTCTTTAATAAATCCGCCCAAATTCACCAATACTTGTCCATAGCCTTAGCACCATTCCGGTATGATCCAACGGCAGGAAGCCCAATTCAGAGAAAAATTATTAAGCGGGCTACAAATGCGGGTATCTTTCATCAATCAGCCCTTCTTCTTTCATTCTTTGCCAGAATATAGCAGGAATTTCAGCATTCGCCATTTCTATATTATGCCTTACCCGTTTAGGATTGCTGCTGTTTAAGGCGATACTTTTTACGCCGGGAATATGCAAACCAAAATAAATAGCAGCAGCAGCAGGCGCGATGTTGTATTCCCCGCATAGTTCATTAAACCGGTCGCGCCATTTATAATATTTTGTATGCTCCGGATTCTCCCTGCTCAGCTGTATATAATCGAAAAAATCGCTGCCCATCAGAAAGCCTCCGTGAAAAACTGCCGAGTTGATAACAGTAATCCCTTTTTGATGCAGGGTTTCTACAAAATCAATCAGCTCCCTGGGATGATGGTAGATGGTATAGCTATTGGCTATCATTACCCAATCCAGCCGCACATCCCTCGATATTTTTTCAATAGAGCGCCAGTCTTTAGCGCCGATACCAATACCCGCCACTATCCCTTTATTCTTCAGATCGGTTAAAGCACGGTAAGCTTCCAGTACATCTGCATATCTTTTTTGATAATCGGCATCATCTTTAGCCGCTGCCAGGTATTCATCGGGGTCATGTACCGATGCCAGCTGCGAATCGTAGCCGCCGAGCAGTTCATTGCCTTCTTCAAAGCACTGTAATATGCCCTCATAGCTTATTTTTTGCTCGGCATCATACTTCAGGTGCTCCCAAATACCCTGCTCAAAAGTAGGCTCAGGAGTGGTAAGCGGCTTTCTTACCCAGGCAAGTTTGTTACTGATAAGCACCGTATCTCTGGCAATACCCAGCTCTTTTAAACATTTGCCCAAATCTTCCAGAGCCAGCCCCGCGCCGTATTTTCCCGCAGAGTCAAACATGGGTGTTCCGGGGCAGGCATCAATATATTCTTTTACAATATCCATTTTCTCCTGAAGGGTTCTTTCTTTGTAAAGATTTCCAAGCAGGCTGGTACCGGACACCACTTTGGGCAGCGCTAATTGCATATTCTAGAAGCTTTTTTTAATCTTTAAGCTTTTGCTAAAGATAATAAAGAAGCATAAAGATAAATTCAATATTGGGTTCAATTACAATATGAAAAAAATAAAAGTATTTTTATACCCAATCTGTTTTTAACTTGCCGTAAAATACTTCCATGAAGAATAAGTTGTTATTGCTGTTATACATTGTTTTTTCGTTTTCTGGTGCATATGCCCAGTCTTTCGATGCTTTCGAAAAACATGTACTTATAAAAGATCAGGACACCTTACCTTACAGGCTGTTGTTGCCCGATAATTATGACCCGCATAAAAAGTACCCGCTGGTGATTTTCTTACACGGTGCCGGTGAGCGGGGCAATGATAACGAAAAACAGCTTACGCACGGAGCGGCTCTTTTTCTTAAAAATGAGAACAGGGCCCAATTCCCCGCCATCGTAGTATTTCCGCAATGCAGCCAAAGGTCTTTCTGGAGCAATGTAAAAATAACAGGTGCGGGCAAAGACAGGTCTTTTGACTTTACAGCCGGCGGTACCCCTACATTTCCTATGCAACTGGTAATGGAGCTTACGAGGCAGCTTTTTGACAAATACAACGTACAGCGAAAAAAAGTATATGTTATGGGCCTGAGCATGGGTGGCATGGGCACTTTCGAGCTGGTAAACAGGATGCCGCAAACATTCGCTGCGGCAATACCTATATGTGGCGGGGCCAGCACCGCTACAGCTCCTAACCTTAAAAGTGTAAAATGGTGGGTGTTTCATGGAGCTAAAGATGATGTGGTACCTCCCAAATACTCAGAAGAAATGGTCGCTGCAATGAAAAAAAATAAAGTAAATGTTATGTTTACCTTATATCCTGATGCCAATCATAACAGCTGGGATGCAGCTTTTGCAGAACCAGGGTTATTGAACTGGTTATTTTCGCAGCAGCGTAAATAAAAAAAGGCTTACCCTTTATATTATTATCTTATTAAATCCACTCTAATCGTATTATTTTATCCTTAAAAACATGTTATTTTGGCCGCCCAACAAAAACTTTTTTAAGTAAATTTGTTATTATGATAAACCGGTATATAATTTGCTACAAATCAATGGCGCAGCCATATTTTTGTTAACCACAACCGGGATAAATTTTATTTGATGAAGAAAACGTACAGTGTAATAGGTTTAGTGTTATTGGGTGTTGCGGTTACAACCGTGGCAGGGGTTTTATGTGAAATACGCAAACGCAGATCGCATCACCGGCTTTCGGCTGCATCCGATGAGGGATACGAAACAGCCCACGATATTATTTATCCTGATAAATTTACTTCCCGGAACGATAAAAAACTTAGATACGGACCGGTGTTTTAATTGAATACACCGTTTATTCTGGAATAAAGCCACATTCAGCAAGCGTAGGTTTTGCATCTGCCGATCGTAACCATTCATACAGTTTATAGGCTATGGAGTGGTGGTCTACATCAGACCGGATGGCAACATACAATTTTGTTATAAAAGAATAGGTACCGTTTTTAATGGTGCTCTCACCAGGAAAAATGCCATTGATGGCTATTTTAGGTACTTCACTATCGGGTATACGCGCCTGTAAATTTTTATAGTTGTTGAAAGTATAACAGATGGCGTTCTCTTCACCCCGTACTTCTGTAAATACACCAGCCATACCGCCGATGGCACTTGCCGGGAAGTTGGCTGGTTCCAGATTTCCCATTACCAGCGCCCGGAACACTTCCTCACTGCCCGAATTGCGCGGGCGCGTAAACACTTTTATAGCCACGTTTTTACCGCCCACCTGCGACCAGTTGGTTATTTCGCCGGTATATATTTTGCGTATCTGCTCCACTGTAAGCGATCTTACGGGATTCTTCTTGTTTACCAAAAAAACAAAAGCATCTGAAGCAACAGGAGTTTCCATAACCGTAACACCGGCGGCATCAGCATAGGCTTTTTCATCGGGCGAAGCGGTGCTGCTTCTAAGTATAATGTCTGCAGAACCATCAACCAGGTTTATAAACGCATCGTGGGTTTTAGAGCTTTTTAATCTTTGCCAGAAAAAAGAATAATACTTTTCAGGGATTTTTTCATATACCGGCTGCAAGATCCATTCAGAACTAATGCCCGGCGCCACCCATTGGTAAGGTACCCCTAACATTTTACAGGCTACCGTTACGTTCAGTATATATGAAGAGGTAGAGCCATCCACCCTGGGATAATTTTCGAAAGAGATATTTTCTATCCCTGTAAATTTTTCTCCCTGCTTTTCTTTACGACAACCCGTGCAGGCTATAATTGCAGCCAGTAAAAAAAAAGCGGCTTTACTCATAATCGTATAGATTTTGTATTTTGTACAACGTATAAATTTATCTCAACGCAACAGTTAAAATAAATAATACAGACAAAAAAACCCGGGAAATTCTTTTAAAGAAAGCAGTACGAATTCATAATAGAACAGGGATCCCTATTTTTGAAGAGATATGCGTAAATTTTTGCAATACCTATTCAGGAAGCCTGTTTTATGGCTTTCGGACAGGTTTGCCTCGCGCCCGGATAAAGAAAGAATTTATAACGCTCTTTCAAAGCTGTACGATAACATTTTAGAAGAGCCCGGAAAAAAAGGGCCTGTAATTTCCCTGAGCAATTATGGCGGGCGCTTTATTATTTTTTCAGATCAGCATAAAGGCAACCGAAACGGCGCAGACGATTTTGTAACCGCTGAAGCAAGCTACCTCGCAGCACTGGATTATTACTTGCAAAATGATTTTTGTTTCATTGCATTGGGCGACTGTGAAGAGCTTTGGGAAAATCTTTTCTGGCAGGTGAAAAAAGCCTATAAAACTACTTTTGAGCTGGAAAGCAGGTTCCTGTCAAAGAACGCTTTTATAAAAATATTTGGCAATCACGATCTGTATTGGGCGAATGACCCCCTTGCTTCACTTGAGCTGGAAAACATATACGGGCAAAAAGTGAAAGTGTATGAAGGAGCTGTTCTGACAACAGCAGTAAATGACACCCCTTTGCAAATATTATGCACACATGGCCACCAGGGCGATGCGAACAGCGATGGCAACTGGCTTACAAAATTTTTTATAGCCAGGGTATGGGCGCCTTTACAATCTTTCCTGCGCATCAATCCCAATGAGCCCTCCAACGACAGCTACAAAAAAACAGTACACAACGAAATTATGTATGAATGGAGCGCCACACAAAAAAATATGATATTAATAACAGGCCACACGCACCAGCCGGTATTTGAGTCGCTCACCCACCTGGAACGTCTGCACCGGCAAATGCGTTTGGCAGAAGCGCGTAAAGACAAAAACCTGATCGCAAAGATCAATGATGAGGTAAAAACCTATCAAAAACGTTTTGATACGCTCGATGAAGATTATACTACCATTAAACCTACATATTTTAACACAGGCTGCTGCTGTTTCTCGGATGGCGATATAACGGGTATAGAAATAGAAAGCGGCTTTATTCGCCTCATAAAGTGGCAGAATAAAACCGCAAATCCATCCAGAGTTATTTTGGAGGAAAAATTGTTGTCTGACCTCGTATAGCAAAAACCTACCACATAAGCTTTGCCAGCGATTTACCCGCCTTGGCATACGCCTCAGAAATTCGCCAGCTTGTATCAAAATCATATCCCATTGCATCACGGCCCGGTGCATCGTCGATCGTAATAACAGCCACAACCTGGTTTCTGTTAGCTGTTTCTACAATAGTAACAACAGCATCTATATATGCATTCTTTCTCCATGCGCCTACATTAAAGCCGGGTTCTATAAAGGTAGTATGAAATATCAGCGTATATTTTGCATTTTTTTCATTTTTCACACCCGATTTTTCTAAAAACTGTTCCAGGAACTGGGGTTGGTAAGCCCGGCTTCTGTCGTTGATCCATGATTCAGCCCATTTGTCGCCCTTTCCTTCCTCTTTTTTATTGTATTCCTCTCTCTTTTTCGCAATGTACTCTTCTTCATTTTTGAACTTGCCTACACTCAGGTTGTCGTAGGTAAATTCTATGTTCAGGGCTTTTTCGCCTTTAAGAACATGGGCGTTTCCTTCTTTTACTTTTATTTTCTGACCATTTGCAAGGTTGCAAAACAATAGCAATGACGCTATTAACGAGAGCGAATACAGTTTCATAAACGTTGGTTTTTATTTAAAATTTATTGTGTTACAAAAGTAAAGCTATGTTGTCTTCCCTGGTACTGATTGTATAAAATAATATGCTTGATTTGAGTAAGATTGTGCTCATTTTTATAGAAATGAGGCGGCAGGTTTTGTAACTGCAGCGCCTGGCAGGCCAGCCAGAGCGCAAAGGAAGAGACGGTGGGGTATTCCCCGGTTATATGTTTATACCGTACAACCGGTATGGCCGAGCCAAAAGCCTCTTCGCATTTTACATACAGGGGAATGAACCGGTTGTCGCCATTTTCACCCGTAATAAATATCGTGTTATCTCTATGCGGCACATTTTGGCTAATGAATTGTGTAAATTTTTCTGTAACCAGGCGATCATCTCCGCTATGAAATATTTGTATGGCTTTTAATTTGGCCAAAGCTTTATCAGGATTATTATTTACAATAAACATGGTGGCCCCTTCCCCGGCAATTGTTGCAGGTAAATCGGAAGTATATAGCTCATTGCTGGTTTTTGTTTTGCTGTACCAGCCGGCCAGGTAGTCTATATTATAGTTATAAGAAGATATTTCATCTACTCCCCCAACCAGATAATTGTGACCCGGATGCTCATTAATGAGCATTTGAGCATCCAGCAAGGCATTTTCAAAAGCCAAACCATTATGTACATGTGTGGCATTGTAGCCCCGGTTTTGGGTAAGGAGGCTTAATTGCCCGGCAATAGCATTAGGGGTGCTTTGTACAAAATTGGTTGGTGTTAACAGCCCTTCATCATAATCAATGAGCTGGTTAAGAAACTGGATACAATCTTCCATACCGCCGTTAGCCGAGCCAATAATGATCCCATTGATATCGTTGTTTTTTATTAAAGGCAATCCGGCACCGATACCCATTCTCACCGCCTTGCTCATCCGGCGCAGCATAGCCGGTGGCACTCCTTCCAGTACAGGTTCTTTAGCCAACAGTTTTCCATCAGCAGAAACGCTTATTTCTTCCGGGGGAAGGGCACTGTTTGTTTGCTGCGGAGAGATACAGGTATGTTGATGAATATACATGAATAATTATAAGAACCCTTTTTCACGCTTTTGAAAACACCAGCGAAGTGCAATTGCCTCCAAACCCGAACGAGTTAGACATAATATAACGTAGGGGCCGTTGTTCGTATTGCCTTACGGGATGAAGCTTTGTGGTTGCTATTTCCCGGCTGAAATTTAAAGAAGAATATACCTCCTGGTGTTTCAGGCAAAGAATACTGAACACTGCTTCTACGGAACCGGCTGCGCCCAATGTATGGCCGGTATAGGATTTGGTACTTGCAAACGGAGGTACTTTTTCGAATAGCCGCAGCATGGCAACACTTTCTGTTTCATCATTATTTTCGGTAGCGGTGCCATGTGCATTTATAAAATTAATGTCTTCTGGCTGTAGGCCGGCCGTTTCAAGTGCTCTTTGCATACTCAGGTAGGGGCCGTTACCTTCAGCCGAAGTAGAAGAAGGGTGAAAAGCATCATTACTGTTCCCATAGCCGCCTATGACTGCATATATATTTTTACCAGTTGCATCCTCCTCTTTTTCCAATACTAAAAAAGCCGCCGCCTCTCCCAGGTTTAATCCCTTTCTGCCGGCATCAAATGGCCTGCAGGGCTCATCAGATAATATCATCAGCGCATTAAACCCGTTAACCGTGTATTTGGAAAGACTGTCCGCACCCCCTGCAATAACTTTCTTAGCCAGCCCGTTTTTAATTAAACGCGCTCCATACATTATAGCATTAGCCGATGACGAACAGGCCGTGTTAAATGTGTTTATAATTCCACCAATACCAAACTGCTGCTGCAGAAAGGACGTATTAGCGCTGTTAGAATAGGATTGCAGGTAGGGAGAAGTGCTTTGCCGCAGCGAATTAGCATCCGTATACATTTCATCGGTCAGGCACATACCACCAACGGTACTGCCGCCAATCAGCGCAGTAGCAGCATCATTAAGTTCCGCTTTTGATAAAGCGGCATCTGTTATCGCCTGTTGTGCAGCATGATAAGCCATAAGATCTGTTCTCGTAGCCGAAACATCTGTAATGTTCAGCTTTTCAGCAAGATCAGCAGTAGCCGTTTTAATTTCCCCGAAAGGTAGCTTTTCCGTGTATTTACTACGCAAAAAACGGGCCTTGCCAATACCACTTTTACCACTTATTAAAGCGGCGCGGTTTTCACTGAGCGTATTTCCAGCTGCAGTGATAATACCCATACCTGTTACTACAACCCGGCCCACTGCAACAGATTATTTAATACGATGTTGCTCAATATAATCAACCATTGTGTTTACATTGGTCAATATTTTTCTTCCCTCTTTAGGATCCTGTATATTAATTCCGTATTCGCGTGAAAGCATCACTATCAGCTCAATAGAATCAATAGAATCTAATCCCAGTCCCTCACCAAATAACGGCTCCTCATCCTTAATATCGGAAGGGTTTACAGTGTTAAGGTTTAAAAACTTTACTATTTGCTCTTTTACCTGTTGTTTCAGCGCTTCTTTTTCCATATTACTTTTTTAAAAGTATAAGCACCAAAAATAACAACTTAGCAACAATTCCATTAATTTATAATAGCAAAACCCGTAAATATATAATATAATGGTGTATCATGTAATACCCGAACACCGCTCACCGAGGGCACAACTTTTGATTTGTGCCGCGAATAAGAGCAGGTAGCTTGAGTAAACAGCGCGGGACCTGAATATCCCGGGTTACGTTGTCTCCCCAACCGAAAACCCTTCAAAAATATCAGGCATCCACGCACATCATACATCTATTTAAACAATGAGTTAACTTTGTCCCTGTAAAAATGATCAACGTGCGAAAAAAAACCATCTTTTATATCGTCTTTTTTGTTGTGCTGTCCCTGGTATTTTATGCTATTGCATCGTGGTTTATTCCCGGTTATAATAACAGAAAGCTGGAACCCATCAGTAAGGTGGCTGAATTTCAATTCACGAATCAGGATGGGCAGCCTTTTACCAATAAAGAGGTGGAAGGTAAAGTATATGTGGCCGAGTTTTTCTTTACCACCTGCCCTGGTATTTGTCCTATGATGAACGATAATATGAAACAGGTATACGAAAAGTTTAAAAATGAGCCCGGCTTCCGTATCCTTTCCTATACCTGCGACCCCAAAACAGATTCCGCGGCAAGACTTAAAGTATATGCCGATTCTATGAAGGTAAATACCGATAAATGGATATTTCTTACCGGCAGGAAGGATAGTCTCTACAATATGGCAAGGTTCAGTTATTCTATTGACGATGTTAATAATAACCTGGCTAATATTGAAGATGACTTTGTCCACAGTCAGCTATGGGCGCTGGTAAACCGAAAAGGCGAGGTAATCGCTATTTATGATGGGCTGAAACAAAAGGAAATCAACGGGCTGATTAAAGACATTGAAAAAGAATTAAAGACTTTATAATTCCCAGCTATGAAATCTATTGAATCCATATTAAAAGCGAATAAACTAAGCGTCACATCAGGCAGGCAGAAAATTTTGCAGATGTTCCTGAACAGCGGCGGCGCATTGGCACATGCAGATATAGAAAAAAGTGCAGGGGAGCATTTTGACCGGGTAACCATTTACCGTACTTTACAGGCTTTTGTGGAGAAAGGACTGATACATACCATTCCTACTTCGGATAATTCTATAAAATATGCCTTATGTAAGAACGATTGTACCGAAGGCCATCACCATGATCAGCATGTACATTTCGTTTGTACTTCCTGTAACAATACTTACTGTTTGGATGGGGTGGTAACTCCTGATATCCATTTGCCCAGAGGCTATAAACTGGCTGATCTTGAAGTAGTTGCGAAAGGTGTATGTATAAATTGCAGCCGGTAAGCACAAAAAAGCCCTGAGGTAGAAACATCAGGACTTTTGATTAATGTTTTGATTAGGGGATCTAAATTAGATGCTTTTTATAAAAAATCCAAAAAAAATATCTCTTTAATTTCCATTAATTAACGCCGATCAAGTTTATTCCTTTTTACCGCCAACTAGGGAATAAAGTATAGAAGAGCCCAGCGACAATAAGATACTGAAGGCCAGTGCCCACCAGAAGCCATCTACCTGGGCTCCTTTAAAAAAACTTTCAGCCAGCAGCACCATAAGCGCATTAATAACCAGCAGAAATAAACCCAAAGTGAGCATAGTAACGGGTATAGTTAATATCACCAGGATGGGTTTTACGATAGCATTAAGCAAGGCTAATACCAGGGCAAAAAGCGCTGCTGTTTTCATGTCGGCAAAATGTACGCCACTTAAAATATTCTGTAACAGGTAAGCAATTAAACCAGTGATCAGCACTTTGAGGATAAAATTCATTGGGGTGCAATTTTGAAGCGTAAAGATAATTACTAATAAGTCATGAAGTTAGTACAATATTATCTTAATAATATTTTTAAAAATACTTTGGTATATGCAGCGCTATTCTTTGTTTAAAGATACATTTGTGTATGCGTCGAAGGATCATTTATATTGTAAACCCCATTTCCGGCACAAGCTCTAAGGACAGGGTTCAAAATATTATAGCGGCCGAAACATTGAAGACAGGGATTCCTTTCCGTTTTTTTCCTTCGGTTGCCGATGGGAACTACTCGTTCATGAGGGACACCGTCACTTCAGAAAAAATAACAGACATTGTAATTGTAGGCGGCGACGGTACCGTAAGCCAGGTAGTGGATAGCTTAAAGGACATGCCGGTCCATTTTGGTATTATTCCCTGCGGATCGGGGAACGGGCTTGCATTTGGCGCGGGGATTCCTAAAACGGCTAAAAAAGCACTTGAGGTTATTTTCAATAACCGCACACATTTAGTAGACGGCTTCAGGATCAACAACCAGTTTGCCTGTATGCTTTGCGGCATCGGCTTTGATGCGCAGGTAGCCCACGATTTTGCAAAAGCCAACCAGCGGGGGCTGATAACTTATGTAAAAAAAGTGTTCCACAATTTTTTCTCTGCAAAATCATATTCCTTTAAAATAAAGCTGAACAATAAAACCTTTAAAACCGAAGCCTATTTTATAAGTATTGCCAATAGCAACCAGTTTGGCAATAATTTTACCATTGCACCCAAGGCCAGCCTCAACGATGGTAAGATTGATGTGGTGATCGTTACCGATCAATCCAGGCTGACACTGCTATACAATACAATGATGCAGGTGAGCGGATTGAATGGTTTACAGAAAAAAGAAAACATTAACGAAAGCAAAAGTGTTATATACTTTCAAACCAGCGAAATAAGTATAAGTAATTACAATGAAGCTCCTTTACATATAGACGGTGAGCCCGTGGAAACAGTACAAAAATTACATATTATAACAGAGCCGTCCTGCTTTAAGTTGCTTACCAATAAAAAAAATTTGTAATGCCCGATACATTAAAGTTGCCTAGTTTTTATATGCCCGATACCGTTGATGCCGGCTGTGATGAGGCCGGGCGCGGCTGCTTTGCCGGGCCGGTATTTGCAGCCGCAGTGATACTACCTGCCGGCTTTTATCATCCGTTGCTGAACGACAGCAAACAGGTAAATGCGGCAACGCGCGATATTTTACGGACTTATATTGAATCGGCTGCATTAGCATACAGCGTGGCTATGGTAGATGTAGCAGAAATTGATACGATTAATATTCTGAAAGCTTCGCAAAAGGCCATGCACCTGGCCCTGGATGGATTACAGGTTCGGCCGCAATTTATTTCTGTAGACGGCAACTATTTTATTCCCTATAAAGAAGTGCGTCATCAGTGCATTATTAAGGGCGACGCCAAATATGCGCATATTGCAGCAGCCAGCATACTTGCCAAAACCTACCGCGATGATTATATGCGGCAGCTACATGCAGTTTTCCCGCGGTATAACTGGCATTCCAATAAAGGCTACGGAACGCCCGAGCATCGTTCAGCTATTGAAACCTATGGCATTTGCGAGCACCATAGAAAAAGTTTTAAGATAACCGCTGCCCAGCTCAGCTTTTTTGAGTAGGATCCATTCAAATAATTCAGCTGCAACTTGTTGATTGTCATTTTCCTGGAGTATCTAAAAATGCCGTGTACGTATAGCCAATTTTAGGGATATGCTTCAATACCCCTGAATTTTCTTTATTTTTAAATCTGGTAAAATAGCCCGTACACTCCCATTTGGCGGAATTAAATTATAAAAATCAAAAAATATACACATGAATAAAGTATTGCTAATAGCTGCTTTAGGCTTTGCTATCAGTATTAATAATACTTATGGGCAAACAGCGAAAAAAACTGAAAAGGAAGAGAAAAGCAAAAAAACTGAAAACAAAAAAGAAACAGCAGAAGAGCGTGATGAACGCCGTAAAGAAGATATGCGCCGGTTCGGACGCGCACAGGCCGATTTCTGGAAACGAGAGCACGAACGGCATGTAGAAAAAAAAGAAGCCAAAGAAAAAAATAGTGGAAAAGAACCATCTAACGTAAAGGAAGAAAAAGAGGCCGGCAAAGAAGATGCAAAAGCTGATAAAGAAGCAGTAAAAAAAGAAGGTCCGCGTAAGCCGCCTTCTCCTTTTAAAAAGAAAAAAAAGGAAAAAGAATAATTTTTTAAGTCCCGCTACAGCGGGACTTTTTATTAAAGCCTGCTTAAGCTATCAGTTTTAACCACAGAAAATTCGCGGGGAGCACTGCTTCTTTTTTAAATAAGTGTAAACAGGACTCTTTACTAAAAAATAGTTAACACTTTTTTTTGTACACAACCTGTTGCGTTCAATAGCGGTCTGTTATACAGGAACACCACTTTGGCATAGTGGTTGAAATAATTATCTGAACTATTAAACTTATTAACGATGAAAAGAATAATCCTGTTCCTGTTTCTTGCAGTATTTACTTTAGCTGCAACAGATGCATTTTCACAAAGAAGGCCGCATCCACCTCATAAGGTGCATTATAAAAAATATAAGCACAAAAAGCCCGGAAAGCATCATATAGCAAAATATCATCATAAGAAATATCATCCCCGCCATAAATACCGGCGCGCACCATTACCCCCCAGGCCGCCACGCCATCCTTTTGCCCATCATCCACCGTTACCACCTCATCCACCATTGCCCCCGAGGCCATAAGAACGGCTATATAGTAAAAACAGAAAGGGCATAATAAAAGTAAAATGGCACATCTGCGTCAGCATACCTGGTGCAGATGTGCAATAAAATACGTGATATGCCTTTTTTTTGTTTGTAGGATAAACACCTGAAACGCCAGCCTGCTTATCAGCCATTAATTCAGGTCGGGCCTATTACATATGATTAAACAGCCTGTTTAGCTTTTTGCATTTTTACTTTTATGCTGGAATTATTGGATGTTGAAATCAGCTGCAGGAACTGCGATGTAGAAAATATTCTGAACCAGCATACAGACAAATCTTAATTATTGCGCCGGTCCAGCCCCCAGATGAGTTTTGTTTGGATAGTGTGAAGAAAATTATTCTCGCTGAGGCGCAACAGGTTAATAGTGAATTTTTCTTTTCTTACCGCCAGCGAAACGTTTTTTGAGATGATCTCTTTTCTCGAATCAAGCGCGCAGATGATCTCATCGGACCGGCTTTCAATTTCAAAAGAAATAATACTGTTGTCATTTATAACCAGCGACCTTACATTTAAGTGATGGGGAGCCACAGGAGTTATGGTAAAGTTTTCAGAATCGGGAAAAACAATTGGGCCTCCGCAACTCAGCGAATAGCCGGTAGAGCCGGTAGGCGTGCAAACAATGAGGCCGTCTGCCCAATAAGTATTTAAAAATTCACCATTAATATAGGTATGGATCTTTAGCATGGATGCCATATCGCGTTTGTGAATGGCAAATTCATTCAGTCCGAACGGTATGTCGGCAAACAGGGGCATGTCAGCATCCACGTGAATCAACGACCGTTTTTCGCTGATATAAGTTCTCAATGCCAGTGCTTTTATAGCCAGCGACAGATTATCGCGCCCTATGCTGGCCAAAAAACCCAGGCGACCGAAATTGATGCCCATTATAGAGATGGGCTTGTCTTTTACAAGGGTAATAGTATCCAGTATCGTTCCATCGCCGCCCAGGCCAATAATAAATTCAACTTCTTTATCCAGTTCTTCCCCGGTCGTAAAAGTAGGCGTTTGGTCGGGCAGGTTGAGGTAGGGCTTTAAGCTGGCCAGTAAAGGCTCGTAAACAGTATATTTGAGCCTGTAATTTTTAAGCTCTTCGAAAAACGTTTTTACATCAGCAAACGATTCCGGATCTATACCCCTGCTATATACCGCTACCTTCATATTCGTTAAAATAATGTCTTCTTGTGTAAATATAGCCCGTTTTGCCCTAACTGATTGAAAGAAAACTCAAACTTAAAAGTAAAGTCGTTCACGGTCCAAAGGTCGAACCCTATACCGCCGCCAAATAACATCTGATTCGGCAGGCGGTTATCGCCGGCCCATGGATTATGCACATATCCAGCATTGCCATAAATTTTTCCATAAACTTTAAGTGGAATCAACCGGTCTGTAAGCCATTTTAAAAAAGGAAGGCTGAAGCTAAAATTGGTAAGCTGTTTAAATAAAGTAGCATTAATCATACCTCCTGCGACACCATCGATTACATAAGATTCATATCCACGTAAGGTCATATCTCCATATCCCAGTAACGACAAGCTATAGTAAGGTTGCCTGAAAGGAAGCTTCACGGTTCCTAAACCCGAGATATTATAGAAGGTTTTGGAACCCAGCGGCCAGTAGCCCTGTAATTTGGCCGTCAGCTGCCACAGGTTGTGCCTGGAATTCACTCCCTGCTTTAAAACAGAAAGCTCTCCGGCATGGCCGCTGGTAGGATAAGGAATATAATCAAGGTTTTGATAAGTAAGTTTATAGTAAAACTCAGGGAACGACACCTGGGTATTGCCGTTTTTTAAAAAATTGGGGTTTGCACGGATTACCGAATCCCCTATTTTTAATGTGTTAAAGCCGAAACCAAATGTATGCCGCGTGAAAAAAGCAGGACGGTAGGTAGCTTCTACAAAACCCCTGAAGAAGTTGCGTATATAATCAATAGAATCCGTTACAAACACCTGTTTATCGTGTACCGTGATTGCATTGATTTCATGTGTTTTACCGACGGCCAAACTGATATTGGCGCCCCATTTCATTTTGTCGTCGATATATGGCCTGCTATAACTCAGCAATAACTGTTTGGTGTATCCCGTAACCAGGTAAAACCTGAGCTTATCATTATTCCGCGTCAGATTGTCATAATTCAGTTTAATTCCATAATCGAGCCGTCCTATACTGGCCCCGTTTTTGAACAGCCATTCGTTTAAATTACGGTCGATTGGCTTAACATAAGGAATAGGATAAATGTACCACTTTTCTTTTACCGTAATAATAACATCAATGCTGCCATCGTCCACATCTTTAACGGTTACATCGGCCCTGTGGAATAGTGCCGTATTCATTATCTGTGTTTTAGCCTGCGCAAAAATTTCGGGGAGATCGTATAAATGAACGCTATCTGCCTCTTTAAATGGCAGTTCTCTCATCAAAATAGATTTGCTGGTAAACCTGTTGCCTTCTACGCTAATGCTGCGTACAAACAACACTTTGTCATCCGTTCTCTTTTTAAGGCTATCCAGGTTAAAGCTATTAGGGCTGATAGGCGACGGTGTTTTTTCTCTGTCTGGCTTCCCGGTTTTGGTGCTATCCTCCTGTGCAATACTCATTGAACAGGTGCCGATAAACAATAACAGCCACAACAAATATTTTTTTATACCAGGCATTCTTACGTCATCACAAGGGTTCAGTTATATTTAATGGTGGCGTATTAAACATTCAGATAGCTCATCAGGTTTTCATAATTGCTTTTGAGTTCATTGGTATAGAGCTCTTCTCCAAAAAAATATTTTACAAAATAGTCATACCGTTGGAAAGTAGCTACTATATCTGAAACTTCCAGCTTATTGAGCTTCAGTGTTACCTGTATCCTGCCTGTATCATCGCTTTGAGAAGTATTTAATTGTGTGATCTGCGCATCATTGTTTTCAACAATCCTGCCTATTTCTGAAAAAGAATACTGGAAGGCGTCTACCTCAAGTACTATCAGCGCACCTGGCTCATTTACCTGTAGAAAATCCGCTACATCCTGCAATAAATGGCTGGTTTCAATAATTCCGGTCAGTTTATTCTCATTATCTGTTACCGGCAGCATACTTAAATGAGAAGCTACAGCTAATGAAACGGCTTTCAAAAGATGATCTCCGGAGTTTACAGACACTTTAAGAAGTAAATGCTGAATGCCTTTAACCAACGTATTTTCATCAATATTGAGTACCGCCTCTTCTTTTATAATGCCTGCAAATTCACCCTCACTAATAACGGCCAGTTCGTGTACATTATAATCGTACATCAGCTGCAGCACATAATAAACCTTATCAGACAATTTGATCTGGGGCAGATTTTCTAAGGGTAAATTACTAACTAACATATTGCCTTTTTTATACTAAGACTCCCATCTTCAGGCTTCTGTTGCAATAGCGGAATGTTTTTTTAAAAAATCAAACAAAATTTTGTTGAACGCTTCAGGAACTTCCATCATAGGCGCATGGCCACATTTATCAATAAAATGCAGTTCACTGTCGGGGAGAAGCTTATGAAATTCTTCTGCAACAAACGGAGGAGTGATATTATCGTTCTTCCCCCATATTAAAAGCGCAGGGATCTTTATTTGATGGAGTTCTTTTTCCAGGTTGTTCCTGATGGCGCTTTTAGCCAGGGCAATGATCTTTATTACCTTTAAACGGTTATTGGTAATAGAAAAAACCTCTTCCACCAGCTCTTCTGTAGCCATTGCAGGATCGTAAAAGGTATATTCTGTTTTTTTACGGATATATTCCCTGTCGCCACGCTTGGGATAACTGTCGCCCATAGCGCTTTCGAATAATCCGGAGCTGCCTGTTAAAATCACTGTTTTTACACGGCCGTTTGCGTTCTTTAATAAATAAACCAGTCCTACATGGCCGCCCAGCGAGTTTCCCAGCAAGTTTACATTTTTATAATCTCTTGTTTCAATAAATTTATGAATATACTTAGCAAGTCCGCTTACGCTGGTATGTAGTATATCCATATCCAGCAAAGGCAGCATAGGCACCACCACTTTATTGTACTGTTTAAAATAATCCACCAGTGGCTTGAAGTTGCTTAAGGCGCCGAACAACCCATGCAACAACACGAGTGGCTCTCCTTCTCCCTCTTCTATGTAGCTGAATTTATCGTGTTGCTTTATTTCGTACTGCATTACTTAACTTATATTATCGCCGCTAATATATTGATTTTACCAACTCTACCTCCATTATTAGCAGTTATATTTTGAATTTATTTGATAAATATACAAATCACTTTCCAAACATCCGCTCTATCTGTTCCTGTTTAAATTCAAGATAAGTAGGATTCCCGTCAGGAGCTACATTAAAAGGATTGCATAAAAATAAATCGGTAAGCAATTGCTTCATTTCCCTTTCGGTAAGCCGGGTGCCCGTTTTAATGGCCCGTTGCCTCGCCAGCGATCTGATCAGTTTTTCACGGCTGGATATTTTTATATCGGTATTAAAATGTTTGTACTGCTCTATGGTGAAATCGACGATTTGTTTTTCGTTTCCGCTTTCCAGGTCGGCAGGGGTGCCCTGGATAATAAAGGCATTATTTCCGAACGGCTCTATCAGGAAACCCAGCATCCTGAAATCAGGTAATAATTCACTTAGTAGAACAGCATCTGCAGGAGAAAGCTCCAAAGTAGGCGGAAACATATTACTTTGAGTAGCAACAGGTTTTCCATCGGCTGCTGTTATCATTTGTTCATACAAAACCCGCTCATGCGCCGCTTGCTGGTTAATGAGCAGGAAGCTGTTCTCTGTAGGATAAAGAATATAGGTGTTCAAAACCTGTGCAAGGTCTGTATGCTCATCTACTGTAAAAACGGATGCGGCCTGGGGTGCCGAAAATATTTGCGGATTTTTCTCGTATTCAAAAAGAGCTGCTTCTCTTTTTACCGGCTCATAAAAATCTTTCCAGTGCTGCAGCTCAGACAAAGAAGGCTTTTCTATAAAATGGGCCTGGTGCTTTTGTGTAAATCCTTTATAAATGGGAGAGTCCGAAGCCACTTCTTTTTGTTCGGAAGTGAAGGGCCTGGAAACCGAAGGAAGCTGCTGGATAGACGCATCCAGGTCAAAATCCAGCGTGGGTGTAACGCTGAATTGCGCCAGCGCATGTTTTACTGCCGCCTGAACGAAGGCATATACGATCTTTTCATCCTCAAATTTGATTTCCTGCTTGGTAGGGTGCACGTTCACATCTACCTGCTCCGGGTCTATCTCAATAAAAAGCACATACATAGGAAAACTATCGCCAGGGATCATTTCCTGGTAAGCGCTCATAACGGCATGGTTCAGGTAGGCACTTTTGATAAACCGGTTATTTACAAAAAAGTACTGGTCGCCACGCGTTTTTTTGGCTGTTTCCGGTTTGCCGGTAAAGCCAAAAATGTTCATATAATCTGTTTCTTCCTTTACAGTTACCATTTTGGCGTTGTAGTGGTTACCCAGCAATTGCACAATGCGCTGTTTTAAGGAACCTTTTTCTAAATGAAATACCTGCTGGCCATTGGCTGTAAGGGTAAACAATATATGAGGAAAGGACATCGCCACACGCGTAAACTCATCTACAATATGGCGCATTTCCGCAGCATTGCTTTTTAAAAAGTTACGGCGTGCCGGGACGTTGAAAAACAGGTTTTTCATGGCGATGCTGGTACCGTTAGGCAGCGCTACCGGCTCTTGCCGGGTTACCATGCTGTTTTCGACCTCAATTAAAATACCGGCATCATCTTCGGCGCGTTTGGTTTTAAGCGCTACCTGCGCTACCGCAGCAATAGAAGCCAAAGCCTCGCCACGAAAGCCCATTGTTTTGATATGAAACAGGTCGTCTATACTTTTTATTTTGGAAGTAGCATGGCGCTCAAAGCACATACGGGCGTCTGTTTCGCTCATACCGCTGCCATTATCTACTACCTGTAAAAGGGTTTTACCGGCATCTGTTACAATCAGTTTTATTGCTGTTGCACCAGCATCCACCGCATTCTCCAGCAACTCTTTCACGGCGCTGGCAGGGCGCTGTATTACCTCACCGGCCGCTATCTGGTTGGCAATATTGTCGGGTAATAAAACTATTTTATCAGGCACGCTTCACAAAATTTTTAAGCGTGTAAAGGTACAATAATCAATGGGCACTTTATTATCCTACCTACAAACTTTGCGTTAATTGAGTCTTAATGTCTTGAATGATCAGCTCGGCGTTGTAATTTTCACCAGCGTCATTAAATGTAAGTTGAAATTTACTGCCGTATTCGTTTTGCAAACGGGAAATAGTATTTTCCCGGCCAATTCCATGACCGCTTTCTTTTGGCCCCAGCTTTTTTTTGTTCTTTACAATGAATTTTAAATAGTTTTCAGACCGGTTCAATTCGAGCGATATTTTTACCGGGCTCTCAGGCTCATGAAGCGCTCCATGTTTAAAAGCATTTTCCACCAGGGTTATTAAAACCAGGGGCACCACTTTTGCATCGCCTATTTCGTCCTCCGATGGAGCACTATACTCAACCGCCAGTTTGTTTTCAAACCGCATCTGGTTTAATTCAATGTAGGCTTCAATAAA
Organism: Niabella aquatica; assembly: GCF_054779315.1. NCBI lineage: Bacteria > Pseudomonadati > Bacteroidota > Chitinophagia > Chitinophagales > Chitinophagaceae > Niabella > Niabella aquatica. The sequence goes on along the minus strand of NZ_BAAGYM010000008.1, from coordinate 380,984 downwards.
CCTGATTTCATCTTTAAGTGAAACCATGGCATCACTACTCTCTGTTAAAGCAAAGCGCATGATATCTGACAGTTTCAATATCCCATTAGCAAGCTCCTTGCTTTTTCCCAAAGCTGCGCTTGCGTACAGAAAGTTAAGTGTATTGAGCAGAAAATGGGGATTGATCTGTGCCCTTAAAAAAGCTGTTTCGGCTGCATGTCTTTTATTTTCTGCCCATTTGGCTTCTTCCCGTTTTTGAACCAGGTCTTCAAAAAAGTAAAACATGAGTCCAAACAGAAAGAAGTATAAGTAGTTGGCAATAAAGGAGACCACAACTATTTTACCGGTAAGGGCTGTTTGTGGCATTTCTGCTGTAGCGGGTGTTATGTACACAAAATACCACCAGTGCGCCCCATAGCTTACGCCCATACCCAGCAACAGCAATAAAACGCGCAGCAGGTAATCTACTTTTTCTCCTTTTTTTGATAGTTTCAATGCTGCGTAAACACTGTAAAACGGACAGATATTTACAGAAAGAGTTCTTAGTAAAAACAAGCCAAAGGTGAAATTTTCCTTCGTGCTGAAATTTAATACAGCAGAAAGTAATATCCAAAATGTCCAGAAAGCACTATGCACTTTTTTAAAATCCTTTGTACTTTCCACCTTCAATATTGATCCCATTGTTGTAATTAATTATGCTGCAAAGTAGTGATATTTAAAAAAAGAGGTGAATACAGCTTCTATTGCATTTAGATGATCTTTGTTTACCTGTTTCAGCAGCCGGTTTTAAAGAGTCTGGGTTTTGTAGGTACTACAAATCGGAACAAAGCAGCGCCATGATAGCGCTGGCGTTAATGCGGATATTATTGATCGGCCTGTATTGTTTATGGCAGGATATTTTATTAATATTAGGCTACATTTGTATACGTACCTCAAAATAGTAATGATGAAGAAATTCGGTTTTTTTCTGCTGATAGTAGCCTGTTCTTTTTTTTGCAAGGCACAAACCAGCCCTGCTGCCCGGCAATGGGTCAACCATACTTATAAAACCTTAAGCGATGATGAAAAGATCGCACAGCTGGTTATTATACGCGCTTACTCCAACAAAGGCGTTGAGACCAAAGTGGTTAACGATATTAAAAAATATAATGTAGGCTCCATTTGTTTTTTCCAGGGCGGACCGGTAAGGCAGGCACAGCTGACCAATTACTATCAAAGCCTGGCTAAAACCCCCATTCTTATTACGATTGACGGAGAGTATGGTTTGGGTATGCGGCTGGACAGTGTGATCCAGTATCCCTATGCGATGACACTCGGGGCAATTACCGATGCTTCACTGGTATATAAAACCGGTAAGGCTATTGGCCAGCAGCATAAACGCTTAGGTGTACAGGTAGATTATGCCCCGGTAGTAGATATTAACAATAATCCCAACAACCCGGTGATCGGCTTCCGGTCTTTTGGAGCAGATAAATACCGCGTAGCCAGGAACGGTATTGCTTTTATGAAAGGAATGCAGGATGCAGGCATTATGGCCTGCGCCAAACATTTCCCGGGACATGGTGATGTGGATGTAGATTCTCACCTGGACCTGCCGGTAATTAATAAGCCGCGCACAGAGCTGGATAACTTAGAGTTATATCCATTTAAGGAAATGATCAACGCCGGCGTACAAAGCGTAATGGTGGGGCACTTATCGGTACCTTCTATCGACAAGGGTAAAAACAGGGCCACATCTATTTCAAAAAACGCGGTAGATGGTTTGCTGAGAAAAGAGCTGGGATTTGAAGGATTGACTTTTACAGATGCCCTGGAAATGAAAGGCGTGGCTAAATATTTCCCGGGAGGCACAATTGCAGTAGAGGCTTTAATTGCCGGTAACGATATGCTTTGTTTGCCCGAAAGCGTGGAAGGTACGATCAAGGCAGTAAAAGAAGCGATCCGGCAAAAGCGCCTGACCTGGGAAGATATCGAACAAAAAGTAAAAAAAGTTTTGCTGGCAAAATATAACCTGGGGCTAAGCAACCCACAGCCTGTTGTTCTTGAAAACTTATTAAACGATCTGAATGCAGCAACCAATGATATCCGCAAGCAGGTAGCGGAAAAATCTTTAACCCTCCTCAGCCTGACCAGCCCCAACACATTCAGGAATGATTTTTTTACCTGGCCACTTAAAAAAGAGCGCAGAATAGCGTATGTGGCATTTGGTAATGACAGCAAACAGGTGTTGGGCGACCGCTTAAAAAACGACTTTAATGCAGATGTGTTTTATATCAACTATAACGACCCGATAGACAAGGGCGGTGCAGTTGTAAAAAAGATTCAGGAAGGGAAATACGACGACGTGATCATTGGCTTTCACGATATTAACCCCCGAAAAGACTTTACCCTGGCAGGAAAGCGATACACCAATTACGGCATATCGGAAAGCGCGGTAAAGAACTGGTATTCTTTGAATAAAACCAATGCCATTACCCTGATATTCGGCAATCCGCTGTCGGCCACCCGCCTTTGCACCGCCCAGTCGCTGGCAGTTTGTTATGAAGATGATGACGTATTTCAAAATGCCGCTGCCGACTGGCTCCGTGGCGATTTTGTGGCCTCGGGCACTTTGCCCTTTAGCGTTTGCACTTATACACAGGGCGACGGGAAATTGGTTTCGCCCGGCGACCTTACCTATCTTGAACCGATAGGAGATGAGCGTTTCAGCGCTGTAGACTCTATTGCAATAGATGGTATTAAAAAAAAAGCCTATCCGGGCTGTGTTATTCTGGCCGCTAAAGATGGAAAGATCGTTTATCATAAGGCCTTTGGGAGCTTTAATTACGACAGTTTAGATGCCACCCGCCTGAATAGTATTTTTGACCTGGCCTCGGTTACCAAAACATCGGCGGTTACCGTTGCCATTATGAAGCTGGCAGAGCAGGGTAAGGTAGATCTAAAAAAAAAGCTTTCGGACTATCTTCTCTTTACTAAACGAACCAGCAAGGCGAATCTTACTTTAGAAAATATCATCCTGCACCAGGCAGGAATGGTGCCGTTCATTCCTTTTTATAAAGCTACGCTGGATGCAGACGGCAACCCCAGGACAGATTTATACAGAGCTCACTCCGAACCCGGCTTTACTACGCAGGTAGCCCGTGAACTGTACCTGAGAAACGACTGGAAAGATACTATCTGGAAAACCATTATAGAAAGCCCGGTTACGCTACAGGGGAAAAAGTACGAGTACAGCGACAACGATTTCTGGTTTTTGGGAAAGATCGTGGAAACCGTATCCGGCAAGCCTTTAAACGAATATGTTCAGGATAATTTCTATGCGCCCTTGTTTATGAAAACAACCGGTTATCAGCCCTTAAAAAAATTCCCTTTGGAAGAAATAGTGCCAACAGAAAAAGAAACCGGTTTCCGGAACCAGCTGATACAGGGCACGGTACATGACGAGGGTGCCGCGTTAGGCGGAGGTGTAGCCGGCCATGCCGGTTTATTTTCAACCGCCTATGACCTGGGAAAGCTTTACCAGATGCTTTTAAGCGGCGGAGAGCTCAACGGCCATCGGTTTTTGAAATGGGAAACCATTCAGAATTTTACGGCCTATCGCAGCAATATCAGCCGCAGGGCCTACGGTTTTGATAAACCCGAAAAGCCTGTCCGTCCGTCAGGCGGCGATAACGCACCGGCCGCTAACCAGTCTTATCCAAGCAGACTGGCTTCACCCCAAACCTATGGACACACAGGGTTTACAGGAACCTGCGTTTGGATAGATCCTAAGTATAATATTGTATATATCTTTCTTTCCAACAGGGTAACACCTACACGCAATAACCCACGCCTGGGCTCATACAATATCAGGGGAAATATACAGGATGCTATTTACAAAGGATTAGGAATTGACGGATAATACAAATGGGTGATTGATACGGCAACTATTTTTTTAGATAGTATATAATACAGCATATTTGTTGTATATTTACAACAAATATGCTGTACCATGAATAAAGGAGATATACCAACACAACCATTCAATACCAAAAAAAGCATTAGAAAAGCCGCAGGCTTAAAGCCCCGCTCGTTTAGGTGGTCTTTAGCTGCAGATGGCAAAACTTATGTATGGGTTAATAAAATGGAACGAATGGAAATTATAAGGCAAGGCGTAGCCTACAATACAATTGAAACAATAAGCAAGCGGTTAAACAAGCCCGTTAAGTCTGTGTTGTCAATTATTGGTATGCCACAAACAACATATAATAAGCGAAAAAATGAACAGGCTATATTAGACAGCAGGAACAGCGAACTCATTGTGCTGATAACCGAATTGATAGACTACGGTATTGAAGTATTTAATAACGAGGAGGAAAAATTTCAAAGATGGTTAAAAAAAAATAATCAGGCGCTTGGTGGAAATTCGCCGGAAAGCCTGTTGGACACCATTACAGGAATTGATGAAGTGAAGTTCTGCCTTAACAGAATTGAGTACGGAAACTTTGCATAAATGAGAGTTTTTAGAATTGAGCGGGAAAAATATTTAAAAACTACTCTAACCGGTATCGGGGCATCAATGTCAAAAGGATACCGGTGGAATAGCTTCAATACAAAACTGGTTTATACTGCCGAAAGCAGAGCTTTAGCAATGCTGGAAGTGTCCGTTCACCTGGATTTAAGTGAGGATTTACCAACAGACAGGCGTTTTGTTGAAATAGAAATACCCGATAATATAGGTGTTTTAGAAGTAAAGATAGAAGACCTTCCCCTCGACTGGAATGCGAAGCCACCGGGCTTATCTACCCAGATAGTGGGAGATGATTTCGTTTTTCAAAACGAAGCAGCAATATTGAAAGTGCCGAGCAGCATCGTTCCGCAGGAATTTAATTATCTCATAAATCCCTCGCATCCTGATTCAAAAAAAATTAAAGTAGTACGTACCACTAAAATGAGCTTTGATACAAGACTAAAACAAAAAGGTAGGAAGTAAGATGCTTCGTTTAGCAATCATTTATGTTATAGGGGGAATGCTTTTTATTTCCTGTGATAATAAGCCGGAAAGAACCATTACTTGCGGCATCTATTACTGGAAAAGCTATTTTAATCCCACCGCCTTTGAAAAACAACGACTGGACAGCCTGCAGGTGAATCGCCTTTATGTCAAGTTTTTTGACATAGCCTGGGACGACCTTGCTCATAAGGCGCTGCCTGTAGCCAAAATCCATATCAGTGATGCTGCTTATCTGCGGCAAAAAAAGATCGTTCCTACGGTCTTTATCACCAATGAAGTGTTCTATAAATTAGACAGCACCGGGGTCAAAGCTTTAGCGGCCAACACCACATCGCTGTTGAAAAAATACAGGTCACTTTATGATTTTGCAAATATTGATGAAGTACAAATGGATTGCGACTGGACAGCGACCACAAAGAATAAGTACTTCTATTTTCTTCAACATATCAGATCACAAAACATAGCGCCGGTATTATCTGCTACTATACGGCTGCACCAGGTTAAGTATACTACATCTTCAGGCATACCGCCCGTTCATAAAGGACTACTGATGTGTTACAATATGGGGAATCTTCAGGAAGCAACATCTCAGAATTCCATTATTGATGCGGAAACATTCAAAGAATATCAATCTTTTATCCATAGCTATCCCCTGCCGCTTGATATAGGCCTGCCTTTGTTCGACTGGTATGTGCTGTTCAGGAAGAACCATTATGCCGGCCTGTTCCTGTCAATACCCCGCCCTGTTTTAAACCGCTTTAAAAGTAATGGTTCCCGTCATTTTGAAGTACTAAAAGACACGGTTATATGGGGGCGTGCCTTAAAAGCCGGAGATATACTGCGGTATGAAAACAGCGATGCGGGAACCGTGCAGAACGTGATACGGCTGCTGAATAAAAAACTCACGGCAAAAAGCCTGCATGTAGTTTTGTATCATTGCGATTCGGTAATTTTAAATAAATATTCTTTACATGAACTGGAAAGCTTTTACCGCAACCTGCGCCGTTATTAGCGCTGTACTGGTTTCGGTTCCGCAAAATATTATTGGTTGTGGCGGAAGCATTGACCCTTATGATTACTACCTGAGCTTTTTTAACCAGTATGCCGCAGCTCAAATTCAATACAAACCGTTCTTTTATACCAACGAACAGTTTCTGTTTGATTATGAGGAGCCGGTCAGCAGCGAAGAGCTGCTGGTAAAAGAATGGGCTGGTTTTACCAACAATAGTACTTCTGTAAAAGATGTAAAGACTTTCGTGATGAGGTTTCCTGCAAAGGATATCAGTACACTTTATTACCATATTGAAAAGAAGAAGCCGGCCATGCTGCCAGATTCCATTAGCAAGAACACGATGTCGCAATTTTTTATAAAAGGAAAAGATTTAGAAGCCTTAGGATATATCCTGTATGCAAAAAAAGTAGAGCCTTATGTAATAAGCAGCAACCATTGGGAGCCTGAAACCCGCGACAGCATGGTGATGGATCAATTGCTGAAGAACGGCCTGCAATTATATAATGCAGCCAAAACCGATCTTTTTAAGCTAAAGTATGCCTACCAGATTGTGAGGCTCGCCCATTACAATGAACGTTATGAAGATGCTGTTAAATATTACGATGAGCTGGTGGCCGACAACCACACCCCCTCTGTATTACAACCTATGAGCCTGGCCTTAAAAGCCGGCGCATTATTCAGGCTGGGAAAGAATGAAGAAGCAGCTTACCTGTTTTCCAAAGCATTTCATCAAAGCCACGCGAAAAAAGTTTCCAATTATTACGGGTTCGACTGGGCCGTTGTAAAAGCTGATGACAAACAGCGATACCTTGCTTTATGCAAGAGTAATGATGAAAAAGCAGATATGCTTTCTTTATTCGCATTAAAGAACCCTGAAACAGACTTACCTGCATTGAAAGAAATTTATACGATCAGGCCTTCTTCTGCTCTGTTATCCACCCTGGTAGTGCGAGAGATCAACAAATATGAAGAAGCATATTTAACGCCACTTACCGGTAAAGAATATAACAGCGGTTTATTAGGCATCAGCTATTACTATCAATATACCGATAAGGAAACAGACAGTTTACTGCGCAAAGAAAAACCCGGGCTTGCCGGGCTGGTAAGCTTTCTGAACCATATAGCCGCTGAAAAAAAAGTAGATGACCCGGCGCTGATGCAGCTCGCTGCCGCTTACGGCGCTTATATGCTTAGAGATTTTGCGAAGGCAAAGAATTATCTTGCCCAAACAAAATCAATGACATTAACGCCGCGTTTGCAGGATCAGTGGATGCTTACCAATTTACTGGTGAACATCAGCTCACAGGAAAAGATAGATGCTGTCCTGGAAGCTGGTATACTCCCCTCGCTCCAATGGTTATATAATAAAGCCGTAGCAGCCGGGCAAAAGCAGGAGAAGGATTATGATTATTATTATTATGGTAATAGCGAAAAAAACCAGTGGCCCCGGTTTTACAGGAACCTGATGGTAGATGTTCTTTCCAAGCGTTATAAAGCACAGGGCGACTTAAATAAAGCGGTACTGGCTATTGGCGCCGCCGAAAAGGCACTGCCGGAATATTACTCCACGCAATCCGTAGCATTTTTAAGGGACGTGTTTAATGGTAAGCAGGCAGAAGAGCTGTACACTTTTTTATCGTCAAAAAAATTTACGTCTTACGAGCAATTTCTGGTTGCCCGTAACCACCTAAAGATAAAAGATGTGGCAGATTTTGCAGGAACCGCTTATTTGCGGGATTATGATTACGGTAAAGCCATAGCATGGTTACAAAAAGTACCCGGTCAGGATATGGTTATTGAGAAAGATCCTTTTATTGATATCCTGTTCGACAGGGAAGAGCGCCTGCCCGATGATAAAAAAACCACCACAAAAATATCTTATGCCAAGGAAATGATACGCCTGCATGAGCTTGCCAAAACAGACAGAGCCAATGCCGCCAAATACCTGTATAGGCTGGCGCTGGGTTATTATAATGTTACATACTACGGCTATGCCTGGAACCTGGTAGAGTACTGGCGCAGCGGCGCTGATGGCTACTTCATCCCCGGGAACGCCACTACTTTTAAAAAGGAGTATTATGGGGCTTTTACCGCGTTGGAATATTTTAAAAAAGCAATGGAGGCGAGCTCAGATAAAGAGTTGAAGGCCCGGTGCCTGTTCATGATGGCAAAGTGCAGCCAGAAACAGATTGCCAAACCCCATTACAGCGATTTTGAAAATTATGACGAGTATGACCAGAAAGAAAAAGCGTATTTTATTTCTTTTATGAATAACCGGTATTTCCCAGAATTCAAAAAAGTTTATGGAGATACAAAATTTTACAGGGAAGCATTAACAAGATGCAGCTACCTGCAGGATTTTGTGGATGGGAAATATAAACAATGACGGGCAACCTCTTTAAATGAATCTGTATTCTTCTTTATGTACCCTTATCACAACAAAATAAAGCAACGTATAAAAAACGGCGAACTGGTGAATTACGAATTTGTAGAAAAATACAATAATATCAGCCCCTGCCTGCTGTTGTATTTTAAAACGGAACCCTTTGTAAAACCCATCAGGGAACACCGGTTTAAGGAATATGAGCCTATTTTGAAAAGTGGTGACGTGAAAAAATAGGGTAACCACTGCCTTTTGGTTTTACCGGGATGTGTATTTGCTAAATACCAGCGAGCTGCAATTGCCTCCGAAGCCAAAAGAATTGGACATTACGTTTTTAATGGCTGCTTTTCGCAGTTCGGTAACCGGACAGAAAGGAAGCTCCTTCATGGGTGTTTCAAAACGAAGGTTGGGAAATATCCTATCTTCCTGCAGGGCCAAAACAGAAAATACGGCTTCAATACCACCACTGGCGCCCAAAGTATGCCCCGTAAAGGATTTGGTAGAGCTCATGAGAGGATGATTACCGTCAAATAAAGTTTTAATAGCGGTACCTTCAGCAATATCGTTATTATTGGTGCCGGTACCATGCAGGTTAATATAATCTATATCTGCCGGTTGCAGGCCAGCCTTTTGCAAAGCGCCTTTCATAGCCAGCAGGTTGCCTTTCCCTTCGGGAGAAGAAGCTGTTTGATGATGCGCATCGTTAGCATTGGCCCAACCACTGATAGTTACAGCAGGTATACGAGCTAAAGTTGCTGCTACTTTTTCTGAAACCAGCACCACATAACCAGCGCCTTCGCCAAGGTTCAGCCCACGGCGGTTCTCATCAAAAGGCTGGCAATACTGGTTATCTAATATCATCAGCGTATTAAAGCCATTCAGTGTAAATTTAGTAAGCGCATCAGCGCCACCGGCAATTACCACATCCAGCCGGTTTTGCCTTATAAGCCTGGCTCCTAAAAAAATACTGTTTGCAGAAGAAGAGCAGGCGGTACTAATGGTGGTTACCCAATCTTTAACGCCCAAAGCGTCGGCCGTAATTTCTGTAACCGCACCGCATTCATGATTTACCACATTGCGTAAATGTCCGGTGCCGGGGTTTTGTAAAAAATCTTTAAAGAAATCTTCGGTTTTATCCATACCCCCTACCGAGTTGGCCGATATGAAGCCGGTGCGCCATTGGGTAATATCTATCTCCGAACGATCTAAAGCTTCTTTTGCAGCAACTGTACTTAACAAAGCGGTTCTGCTGGTATGCTCCGGCAATTGTGCTAAATCCGACAGGGCTTTATTGGTAAGTTTTACTTCTGCAACAGGCAGTACTTCTTTATGTATGGAATCAAGGCGCTTCATGGTCTCTATTCCGGCCCGACCCGAGGTCAGCGCATCAAGGTTCTCGGCAACATTGTTACCAATGGCAGAAATTACACCCAACCCTGCTATGAAAACGGCCTCACTCCTGGAGGATACGTGGGTATCAGCAACATCCGGCAACTGGCGCTCCATTTATTACGTATAAGAAATTAGTTAGCAGATCCTGCCCGTTGTTCTAAAATATAATCGGCCATAGTGCTTACAGAACGGAAAATAGTCTGCCCTTCTTCTGCATTTTTTAACTTAATGTTGTACTCCTGCTGCAGCAGCACAATCAGCTCAAGTGCATCAATAGAATCAAGGCCTAAACCTTCTACAAAAAGCGGATCATCATCCCTGATATCTTCCGGTTTTTTATCGGCAAGGTTTAATTGCTTTATAATTTGCTCTTTCAACTGCTGTATCAGCTCATTCCTATCCATCGCTGTATGTTAATTTTTATTATGGGCGGTTATATAAAATGTCCAGATTTTCGGCAGTAAAGTTAATGCCATTCTCAGTTTTTTTCTCAACTAAAAAAAGGCAGGCATCATATTCTTCATCCGCTACATCAACCCAACCACAGATACAGGCTTTAATATTATGATATTGCAGCAGGTTGTTTACATAGAAATACAGCCAGTCTGCATTAAATTTTTCACTAATAAAAAAAGCATTCTCTCCTTTAAAGCCATACCTGATGCTTATTTCACCAATTACAATATTGGGCAGCGTATACACAAATAAAGCAGGACTGGGGTAGGTTTTGGACGATTCGAAATAATTGATATCGGCCTCAATACTGCCATTTTTATTAGACAATACAATCCCGATCTCTTCAGGTTCGTAAAGGGCTATATCAAACGCCTGCAAAAGAACATGTGCCGCAATGGTACCTATTTTGCAGAGCGCGTCCATCTTATAAAACTTTGGATAATTATTATCCAGCTTTTCGTAAAGAGAATGTAAAAAATTTATACCTCGCTCCCTGCCTTCAAAAAGGAGCTGCTTTTCCTTCCATACTTTATTATTACGGATAAGGCAGGTAGATATGATATGAACGGGGCTTTCTTCTGATACCATACTGGTTTCGTTGCAATTTTATTCCGGGTCTTTAAACCCGTTATTGATATAAGTAATGCTATCTCTCAGGTGGATGGTTTTTGCCAGTTTTCGCAATGCCGTATCGTGGTTTTTTACATAATCATTATCTGTATCCCATACATATCCCGCCAGCACCGAACAGATCTTCCTTTTAATTTCGGTATCCTGGTTATCGGCAAAGAAAATAGTATCTAAGGTTCCTTCATACCAGGCCATGACATAGCTGCGGAAGGTATTTACGCCCTGCATCATTACTTCCATATAATCTCTTTCCCAATCCACCGGTTCTCCTTTCAATTTTTTTACTACCAGCTTACCGGCGATCTGGCTGGAAACGGTAGCCAGTGTAACACCTGAAGAAAATACCGGATCCAGGAACTCGGTTACGTTACCGGTTAGCACAAAACCCTCTCCGTAGAACTTATCGGTTGTTGCCGACCAGGATTGTAACACCCTTGGTTCAAACACCAGTTCGGTATCTTTCATGCGTTCGGCAATATAAGGTTGCGATGCGATCAAGGCCCGCATTATCTCTTCTTGCGAGCCCGTGTATTGTTCAAAGAACGAAGGATCCGCTACAAAACCTACAGAGGTTATTCCTGTTGAAAAAGGTATCACCCAGATCCACACAGCTTTTTCGTGTACAATAATGGTAATCCTATCCGGCTCGTCGTCCATCGAGCGCCGGGTGTCTACCAAATGTGTAAATACGGCCTTGCGCGGCGGCAGATTGCTGGGGCGCTCCATGCCAAATAATTTAGGAATAACACGGCCATAACCGCTGCCATCAATGATGAACCTTGCAAAAATCTCCCTTTTATTGCCCTCTTTGTCTTCTATAGTTGTAGTTGAGCTTCCATCAGGGTTAAAATGGATAGCGGTTACCGTGGTTTCATATTCTACCCGTACACCCTGGCTTTCAACTGTTTGGGCCAGTGTTTGGTCAAAATCGGCACGGGGCACCTGCCAGGTCCATTCCCAGCCTTTTGTAAACTGATCATTGAAAAAATAATTGCATATTTTCCCGTTTTTTTCAAATTTGGCCCCGTTTTTCTGCTGGTAGCCGCGCGCTTTTACCGCATCCAAAAACTTGGCTTCTTCCAGCGCCTCCATACAACGCGGCAGCAGGCTTTCGCCAATTACAAAACGCGGAAACTTTTGTTTTTCTACGATCCTCACTTTATATCCCGCCTGGTTTACGATAGAAGCGGCCACGGTACCGGCAGGGCCTGCACCAATTACAAGTACGTCTGTTTGTTCGGGCTGCATGTTTGAACCTTAATTTATTGTGATTAATATATTTTTATTTATTCGCTATTTCTTTTAAAACCGATCCGCTCCCTGTTCCTGTGCTCCTCCTGTTGCTTATCTTTTGTAAGCAGATAGTTTAGCGCCTCATAAACGTCCTTAAACTGTTTATTATATTTACGTTCAATCTTTTTTAATTTTTCTGTAAGATCTTTATGAGATAAAGCATACTGTCGCAATACAATAAAAGCCCGCATTATAGAAATATTTACCTGGATCGCTGTTGTGCTTTTTAAGACACCCGAAAGCATAGCAACCCCTTGTTCGGTAAAGGCAAAAGGAGTAGCCGGACTATACTTAATACCTTCGGGCAGGTTATCACAAATTGTGATAAGCTTCTTCCATTCCGCTTTTGAAAGCTGGAACATAAAATCTTCCGGGAATCGTTCAATATTACGCTTAACCGCTTGCTTTAATGCCCGGGTTTCCACTTCATACAGTTCTGCCAGATCAAAATCAAGCATAACTTTCAGCCCTCTTAATTCGTAAATTTTATTTTGTATTACCTGGAGTTCCATACCGGTTACTTAAATATATATCACATAACATTCCCTTCTTTCAACTTATAAACTTTTCAACTGTAAACTATCTCCTCTTCCTGCACTTCAGCAGCGTATGGCTGAGCCCAATACCTTCTATTTCCTCAACTATATCAAATCCCGCCTTGTCAATACATTTTTTAAACACCCGGCTATCATACATCTGGCTGTTACCATTGGCTATTGCTGTAAAATAGATGGACAATTGCTGGATACAGAATGCCGCCGTTTCAAAACGCTGGTTGTCCCAAAAAGCTTCTAAAATGTAAATAGCGCCTTCTTCGTTCAGCGCAGCACCACAGCGCGCCATAATAGAAACGATTTCCTCTTCTGAAAAGCAATCCAAAAACTGGCTCATCCAAACCGCATCGTACCCGGCAGGAAACTGAACGCTTTCGTCCAGCACGTTGGCAGGATAAAAATCAACCCTGTTGCTTAACCCTAAGTCTTCGATATTTTTTTGAGCCATTGCTGCCTGACCGGGCAGATCCACTATGGTTATCCTTACCTCCTTATCAAACTTTGTGGAAGCTAACGCCCACTTTCCCGTATTCCCGCCAATTTCCAGCAGTTTTTTAATATGATTTTCCGGTTTATAAATATGTTTCAATACCAGCGGAAAAGCGATATCGGAGAAAAAATGGTCGTACTCAAACCAGCTTTTTTGCTGATGAGGCTGCAACTGCGAAAGCCCTTCATAAACCGTGCTCCAGTTACCCAGCTCCTTTAACCCCGCAGGTTTACCGGTATCGATCGCTTCTTCCAGGTGGAACAAGCCTTTATAGCAAATATCCTGCACAAAATTCATATTTACACGGGTAAGCGGATCATGCAAAATAAAATAGCCGGTTTTGGCCAGGTAGTATTTCCCCTTATCATCAACAGTTACCATTTCCATACCCAGGGCTGCTTCGAGCAAGACCCTGGCCCCATATTCAGAAACCCTGGTTTTCTCAGCGATTTCAGAAAGCGCAATACCCGATTTTGCCTCTTCAATCGTGCTTAAAATTCCTTTATCCCTCAGCACTTTTGCCACCTGGAATACAATAGGGCCATGTGCTATTACCTGGGCATAGTGTTTTGCATTTAAAGCCGATCTTTTGTCTTTTGAGTAAAAATTCGCCATCTGCTCGATTTGTGATTTGTTATTTTTTAGTTTGAAGTTTCTTCCTGCTCTATTATTTAAATCCTATTCTATTCCTGCTTTTCCATACTTTCTTCCAAATCACTGCTGCATTACAGCCGCCAAAACCGGATGCTGTTTTTAAGCAGGTATTTAGTTCTGTGTACTGCAAGGTACTGCAAACGTTTATACCTTCAGTAGTTCCGGGAGTAATAAAACCTTTGGTTGGAAGTATTACATTTTCTTTGAGCGACTGGATACTGATAACACTTTCAATCAGCCCCGCAGCACCTAATGTATGCCCATAGTAGCCCTTTAAACTATTCACCGGCACAGCTTGTAACCCGGCCAGGCGAACCGCCTTACTCTCCATATCATCGTTATACAATGTCGCCGTGCCATGTAACGAAATAAAATCTACTTCTTCTGCGGTAACCTTTGCCTCATTCATAGCCTGCTGCATGGCACTAAATAATTCCTGGCCGGTACGCGATGGACCGGAAATATGATTGGCGTCATTACTTACCGCACCGCCGCCCAGCTCTATGGTATTTTCTGTACCAGGCTGATGCACAGACAGTACAATGGATGCAGCCGCCTCGCCCAGGTTAATGCCTTTCCGCTCAGCATCAAAAGGTTTGCAAGCCTCATCGCTTACGGCCTGGAAGGATTGAAAACCGGAAAGGATAAATCTGGTGATAAGGTCGGCACCAGTAACTATAATGTGCTCATATTGGCCGGATTGCAACATTCGCTTGGCAGTAATTAAAGCCACAATGCCGGAAATACAGGCATTGGATATAATAACAGGTGCCGCGGCAAAACCAAAATGCGCAGCCAGCTTCCCTGCCGATGAAGTAAGGCCAATCTCGCGTTTTAGCTGGTCTGTAATTTCCTGCTCTTCCAGCAGGCTGATATTTCCTTTGGTAGAAGAAATGATCAGACCGGTTTTTCCATCTGCCGGGTTGAGCTGAGTTTGCTCCAGCACATTTTTAACAGACAAAGCCAGCAATTGCTCAAATTTTGTAAAAAAAAGAACGGTATTTTGCTGCCAGAAATTTTCAGGGAAAAGTGAACTGCAAAATGTTTTAGGACTTTTATCGCCTGCTTCATGCCGTTGCACACTGCTCTCCCCTTTCAGCAGTTGCGAAAAATTTTGGCTGGTTGTAATGCCCAGTGGCGAAACAATATTATCTGATATGGCGTAAACAGCTTTCATCGTTCTTCTCCAGCCCCTCTCTCCGGGCAGGGCATCCTATTGCTGACAATTTTTGTTTGCTGATGTATGCACCGGTTTATAATGGTTGATAATAATATTGCTGCTGGGTTCATAGAAAGTGTTACACACCTTGTAGTTTTTTCCACTCTTCGAAAAAAGGTGGATTGTTTAACAATAGGGTTTGCGCATCTTTTTCTAAAAAAACCTGTGTGGTGGAACCGGTGGCAATTACTGCTGGTTCTCCTTTTTTATAGAGCCGGTAAGTAAAAATGATTTTGGCTGCATCGCAGGGGTGGTACGTGGATTCCACAACTACCACATCGCCAAACTTGAGGGATTTTTTGTAATTGCACTCTACATGTACAATAGGCACTACCACATTTTTTTTGAAAAAATCGAGGTATCCGATACCATACTGTTTTCCGAACGCCTCTCGCCCGTCCTCAAAATAACGGATATAATGCCCATGCCATACAATGCCCAGCGGATCGGCCTCATTGAAGCGGATCAGAATTTCGATAGTATGGGTCAATGTTTTCATTATTTAGATTTCCACTCTTTATACCGGGCCTTTTCTATTTGGTCTATCACATTTTTAAAGCCTCCGGCCCAATAATTTCTAAAACTAAAAGCCATACCTACATTTCCTTCTACACGCTTACAAAGCAGTATCTCTTTTGTTTTACTATTAAATAATGTGACCCAAACAGATAATAATTTCCCCGTCTTATTCATACCATCTACAACAAACAGCAAACCTGTTTCGGTTCTTCCCCCGGTATTAAAATTTTTAATAAGCGCCGATATATCCTTTTCTGAAAGCCTGTTATAATCTTCTGTATTAGATGAAAGCAACTGGCCCGGATCTGTTTTCATATTTCTTTCATTAACAATATCCAGGTTGCTTTTGATATGGCTTTTTCTAAACGCTTTTGCAATATTATATTTATCCCCCTCATTAACTATTACCTGGTTAATTCCCGCAAACTGCCTGCTTACAATGTCATCAGGCTTTGCATCAGGATCTCCGATTAATTTTGCTTTGGTAAAATCTATCCCATAATAAAGAATGGGGGCTTCTTTATCAGTCAGCACTTCATCTAATGATTGGGCTTTGGCAAAGAGCGTTGTGAAAAGTACTACAGAAGAAAACATCGTTTTAAGGAAAAATCTTTTCATAACCAGGCTTTATTGTTGAGTAAAAATTTTCATCTCGCAGGTAACTATACATGTATCTTTTAAAGACATTTTTCCTTCGATTATCGTTGCATTGAATATTTGATGTTTAATCTTAATAACCGTATCAAGTACATCCCCTGTTTCCGGAAGGGCGCTGATCTTTAACTGCTGAACAGCACCAATAAATCCAACAGGTACCGGATTTTGTTGCTGCTGGTAACTGTACCCCATATGCGCGGCAGCCGTTTGTGCAATATTCTCTATTAACGCCGGTTCCGTCAACCGCCCATTGAATAAAAAAAGGTTATCCTCTTTCACGGTAAAACGGGTTGAAGCGCCGGTTTCATTGCAGGTTTCCAGGGTATCGACCATTACAAATGGGGCTCGCTGGGGTATAAGAGGCAGTATATCAGTGGCTATGCTCAAAAAAAATGAATTAATGGCGTTAAAAGTAAGGAAATTGAAGGTATTTTTTATATCGTTTCTAATCATTTCATCGGGCAGCAAAACTCAGCAAGCCAGGATCTTTTTACTTTTCGTGCCCAATAATTTGCTCATTGTCTAATTCAATCAAATCATAAGAATTAAAAAGCATAACAATCTTTTCAAAGTCTGAATTTCCCTGTCTTTTGTGCGTTCTTTATGCAGCAAGTCATCTATATGAATCACATCATAGCCCTTGTCTTTCAGGGATTGGGCTAACTTAAAAGGTAAATTTGCATCTACGAGAAACTTCATGCTACAATGCGATGTATAGTTTTTACTTTCGATAGTTGTGATGCATAAGCCAACCCTGCCCTAATATCTTCAATTATTTCTGCCGGCGTCATTCCTGCACTCAACAAATCGAGAATTAAATCAATCGTATAACGTGTATTACGGATGGCAGGTTTTCCATTGCATACTTCGGAATTTATTGTTATTCGGTTGGCTATTAACATAACGTTCTATTTATTGTAAAGCTACACATTTTATTTCCAAAACTAACGCCGTTGTTAAACACCCGTGAAGGCTTATTGCGTGCGGTTGCATCAATTTATTTTTCCCTGGCGATCTTAACGGGTAACGTTAGTGCGGCGGCTTAACGTTGCCCGTTAACCCAATCGCTATTATTTCCAGAAGTCATAATAATTATACCATTGAGACGGGTACAGCTGCACTTTCTCTGTCATAGCTTTTACAAATTCTGCCAATACCGCTTCAGGTAAAGCGCTTCCTGAACTTTTATACTCAATCGCTTCTGTTGCAAAAAAATGGTAATGAAAAAGAGATTCCTTTAAAGCAAAAACAAACGATACCGGTACATGAAGCCTGGAGGCCAACGCAAAAGGTCCCTGCGGGAACCGGGCGGGTTTGCCCAAGAACTCAGCCATCAGTGTTTTGTTTCCCGGCAAAAACCGGTCGGAGTGCATGCAAACCAGTTCATTATTGTTCAGCGCTTCCATGATCTCGTAAATATGAGACAGGTTATCTTTAATAACAATAATATGGGCATTGCGCCTGCCAGCGGCATTTTCAAGATACTCTTTCAGCTGTTGGTGCTCCCCGTCAAACATCACAATATTGATGCGGGTATTGAGCCTTTTGAGCAGGTAGCCTGCTATTTCCCAATTGCCAATATGAGCGCTCAGTAATAGCCCGCCTTTCCCATGGGCTACCATCTGGTGTAAATGTTCTTCACCATCAAAATTAAAGGTGAACCTGTTTTTAATTCCCGCCATCATTACAATACGGTCAATGATTGCCTGTCCAAACCAATAATAATTGCTGTATAATTTTAGAACGGATCTGAAAAAAGGAAACTTCAGCCTTTTCCTGAAATAATTCCAGATAGCTTTGGACGATTGCCAGCTAAACAGGTAATAATACGCCGCTACAAAAATCAGCAATACGTATGCGGGTAATACTCCTGCACGTCTTAGTATAGCAATAAATATCCCGTAGCCGGTTTTATTACCCCTGGATTTCCCTTCCCAGTCTGTCATGTATACAATAGATTTCGGACCCTAAAGTTAGGAGAAAGCGGCATTTAATATAAGCGTTTATTTCGAGGAAATTATAATATATTACGTCCTATAAGTTCTATTCCATTACCGCCTTCACCACCTTACTGTATTCAAAATTCCCGTTTTTATCTACCTGTTTGATACGGATAAACAGCTGACTCATTTGTGCCGACGCTTCAACGCTGCTATTATTTTTTTGACAGGATATAAGCGATGTGAAACCTAAAACGAATATCAATGCTACAAAACAAACTGTTTTTCTTTTTCTGCAGGAGCCAAAAAATAATAAGCCCAAAATAAAAACCGACAGTCCCGCAATGGATACTGCCGGCTGCATTGTTATAGTATATTCATAATCAAGGAGCGTATCCGACATTCCATTCACCGCCTTGCTGCTTACAGTTTCCAGCTTCGTAAATACTTTCCCATTTTTAGAAACTTCTATATCAAAATAGCTGTTATTGGTTTCCGAAAGAGTGGCCCACCTAATATGTAGCCTGTTATTTTTAAATATAGCGGTAACCGCTCCAAAGTTTACCGGCAGCAGGATACTGCAGCTTCCATCATAATTGTCTCCCGTTATCGTCCATTTATTTACTGTGGTAAGCACTCCTCTTGCAGCCTGGCCCCCGGTGCCATAAACCAACCCGTCTGCACCAAGCTTTATATTCATAAGCATATTCGCGGAGTTCTCTGCCCACCCGATTAGGGTTTTGCTGTAATTGCTGCAATCCAAACCGCTGTATGATAACATCCCTTCTGCAGAAGAGCTGAAGATGGAGACTTTTAATGCGTTTAGCTCCCACCCCCCGAGGTTTTGATTAAAAGCCGTGGCCCTAGAAAACATATAGCTGGTGTTGGTTACCTTGCGCACGTTCCAGCCGCCAATATTCCTGTTAAAGGAGGTGGCATTTGCAAACATGGAAGACATATCCATCACTGAGCTTACATTCCAACTCCCGATATCCCGGTTAAAGGAAGTGGCACCCGCAAACATAAAAGACATATATTCTACTTTGCTGACATCCCAGTTGCTGATATTTCCGTTAAAAGCCGTTGCCCCGTAAAACATTTGCTGCATATCCGTTACCATGCTCATATCCCATTCATCAAGATCCTGATTAAAAGCGGTGGCGGAAGAAAACATGGCCATCGTAGATTGCACCTTACCGGTCTTACTTTTCCATTTGCCGATGGGTTGGTTAAATGAGGTAGCAACATAAAACATTTCTCTCATATTTGTTACACGGCTTACATCCCACCCGCTGATATCGATATTGAATGCAGATGCGTCTGCAAACATGTTTTCCATATTTTCCACCTGGCTCACATTCCAGCCACTAATGTCTTCATTGAACAGGTGTGCAGCGCCAAACATACCGCTCATATCTGTTACATTACCCACATTCCAGCTGCTGATACCGGGAATATTGGTTAACAACATACACAATCCGAACAAACGGCTCATATCGGTTACATGGCTTACATCCCATTGGTCAATATGGGGAATAGTAGCTAAAGCAGAACACCCCAGGAACATCTGGCTCATATCGGTTACCCTGCTCAGGTCAGGTACATCGGAAGCGGTAACAGAAAGATTCTGGGCGTCCATAAATGCAAAGGCCATGCTGCTCCAGGCTATATCGCCCCATTGAGCAATTTCGCGGAGATAACTGGCATGGGGATAACCATAGTTCATTTCTATATGAGAAAATGGATAAGCGCCTGCTGCAGGAGTGATTTCAAGCTGGTACCTGCCGGCGGCTCCAAACGATATGTTTGTAGACGATACGCTTCCCGATGCGGAGCCGCCGTTTCCACTCCCGGTATGGGATACATTGTTCAGGTCTTTCCAGCTATAGGTAAATTCGCCGATGGCGTCTATCCGGATTGCTGCATTAGGAGTTTGCCATATTGTAGTAAAAGGCTCGTTCGCGGCAATCACAAAATGGCATGCCGTAAAAAAGAAAAAGAGAAAAGCAATTAGTTTGCGGTTCATGACTGGATTTTTAGGACTTTTAAAATATACACATGTAAGCGGGGGGTTTATGAATACTGATTCAGATGAAGTGGTGCTGAATTTAAACGGAAGCTAAACACCAGCAAAACTACCCAGGATTGAGCTGGATAGGATGCTTACTCACCTCCCGGTTTGTCGCAATGAAGCGAAAACTTGTCGCAACAAACCGCCTTCATATATAAATCTCCTTTGAAACAGGTTGTTTCAGGACTATTGGTTCAAATACTCAGAAGGGGTTAGAGAAGTATATTTTTTAAAAGCCCGGTAAAACGAGGCCCGGCTGTTAAAGCCGGATTCGTAAGCAATTGCCTCGATGGTGATCTGGTTTATTTTATTGTCTAAAAGCAGTTTTGCCTTATCAATGCGTTTTTCATTAACCAGCTCAAAAAAATTTTTATTCATTACCTTATTGATGGCTGCTGAAATTTTTTCTACCGGAACATACATACTATCCGCAAGCGTGTTGATAGTAAAATCAGGATTGGTATAGATGCCGGAACGCACCAGGAAATCCTCAATACGCCCAGCCAATATCTCCAGCTCACTTTGAGAAACAGCGTACTGTTTCTCAACTGGCCCTTCTATAACCGGGCGCGTATCCTCCAAAAACTGCTCATAGGTTGCAGTAGTAAAAATAGCGTGATGCCGGGAGCTGTAGTATAGAATAAAAAAATAAATAAGCGTAATAAGGCAAGGAAGGTACAGGTATTCTACCAGGTATTGTGGCAAGATCAGGTACAAAACAGATGTAGCCAGGGTAAGGATGCCTACAAGAGCGATAAACCTTGTGATAAAAGACAATTTGGTTTTTTCAAGATTAGATACTGTTGCAATCATCCGCCTTTTGTACCGGGCGATTTTTACAGCCGAAGCAAATACACTTGCCAGGATAAGCAGCATTCCAACAATATTGATAACCGTCATTTGCCAGGGCAACGGTTCCTGCAGCAGCGAGGCTGCGAACCCCTGGCGTTCCTGCACCGGCAGTATCAGGTAAGTAACCGGAAATGAAAACCCGAATATACCAAGCAGGAAAGCTACCAGCCATACAGGATGCTTCAGGCGTATTGCGGACCCTGTGAATGAACAGGTATAGGCAAAAACCAGGGGGCCGAAAAAAGTACTGGTACACCAGGACAGGAAAAAAAAGTAGGGAAAATACTCAAAGAAACCTCCCGTAATGCTGGCATTGCCCAAAAATGAAATGGCTGTATCCAATAAAATAAGCGCCAGTATTTTATTGGGCAAAGCATTGTTTTTTCTGAAAAAAAAGGCGATGAATAAAATAATGAGATTTGCTGCCAGGCAGATATTTAAAGCGAGCATGTTTTGGAATGCGTTTTTTTGCAATATACACAGTACTTTTATCTTAATAACCTCTAGATATGAAGTTTTTGCAACATGTAGTTTTAGATAATACCATACAGAGCTATTTAATAGTAGCTGCCATTATTTTTTTAGGCTTTTTATTAAAGCGGCTGATTGCACAATATGTTGCAACACTTATTTTTTTATTGCTGAAAAAGCGTTACAGGAACATTGATAATACCTCTTTTATACATCTTATTGTAAAACCATTAGGTATATTTATAGCAGTGCTGATAACCGTTATTGCCTTAGACCGCCTTAATTTTCCGAAAATACTCGATATTTCGATCTATCGCCTGAAGTTACAGGAGCTATTAAGAATGACAGGTACCGCGCTCATGACTATTACCTTTTTTACGTTCCTGATAAAAGCTATGGATTTTGTAGTAATGCTGATAAAGGACCGTTATATGCAAAATGGCGATGCAGGCAATCATCAGCTGGTGTTTTTCTTTAAAGACTTTATTAAGGTAGTGGTTGGACTGGTGGGCGTTATGGTACTTTTAAAATACACGTTTAATTATGATATAAAAGGATTGGTCACCGGATTAAGCATTGTAGGTGCTGCGGTGGCACTGGCGCTAAAAGAAAGCCTGGAAAACCTGATTGCCTCTTTCATCATATTTTTTGATAAACCATTTGAAACAGGCGATGCCGTTAAGGTTAACAGCTTTAGCGGTGTGGTTGAAAAAATCGGCCTCAGAAGCACGCGCATCAGAACAGACGCTAAAACTTATATCACCGTACCTAACAAGCAAATGGTAGACAGTGTGCTCGACAACCTGAGCAACCGTTCACAGCGCCGTGCCGATTTAAGGCTGGAGATTGGTGTAGATACCGAACCTGCTAAAGTTAATGAGCTTTTAACTGGTGTAAAAGCCATTCTTTCCCAACCAGAGATCCAGAATTATAATGTATTTTTTAACGATATTATGCCCGGTGCATTGGTAATAACAGGCGATTACTATACAGAACCCCGTAATATTGCGCGTTATAATGAAGTAAAGCAAACTGTTAACCTGGAAATTCTGAAACTGATGGAGCGGCTTGGTGTAGATGCAGCCGGAAAAGCTACCAATATCAGTATTGTAAACCAAAGCCCATCGGAAACTAATTAGTTCTCTTTAAAATACCGGCAAGCTCTTCATCAAATTTCCCTGTAGCGCCATATTCTATCACGCGCCCCTGCTCTTTGCCATTTTTAAGAACAATAATGGTAGGCACATGCAATATATTAAAATTGGCTGCCAGGTGGGCTGCGTCGTTTTTTGTACGGTCAAGAGCAAATAAGGTCACCCTACTTTTATCTAAGCCCGCCTGTTCCACTATTTTGTAAAAGCGTGGAACTACATAATGCGAATCTGGGCACCAGGTACCAAAAAAAATAAGAAAAGCGACGCTGTCCTTTTGACCGGAAAAGCTCCTTACAATATCGGCTGACGGTTCATAAACTCGCTCATTATCAGCATACCAGGCAAACGCAGTCGTATCTGCTTTCATCACACTATCAGTTACAAAGCCTTTGAGCATCTTTTTGCCGGTACGGTCTTTTGTTACTTCAAACTGTTGTGCGTAGCAATAGTTCAGTAAAATTGTTGTCAGCAAAATGGAAAATACATGTTTCATTAAACCAGGATGTTGTATGAATCAGCGAAAATATAAACTTTCCAGGATTTAATCATACCGGTCTTAAAGGTCACAGACTGGCTTTTAGCTCTAAAAAAAAAGTTTTTATTTTTTCGAGCGATTGCACCGCAGCAAATTTTTCTTCGGCCTTTTTATTGTTTTTCAGATACTCGCGCGCACCTTCTATGGTAAACTTGCGGCGACGGAGCAGGTCATAGATAAGATAGAGATTTTTTACATCAATAGGACGAAAAAAGCGGTCGCCTTTTCCGTTTTTCTTAGGCTTTAAAATATCAAACTCGCTCTCCCAATACCGGATAAGAGAGTGATTTTCCCGGAACATTGCGGTTACTTCTCCCATGCTGTAGTACTGCTTGGAAAACAACACTTCATCATCCGGCATTTCTATCATGCCTGCTGCAATAGTATGCTCCTTTACTGACTTCCGGCCCCGGGTGCTTTTGCGTTCAAAGGTCCGGTCCTCAGCAGCCGGGCCTGCAATGGATATAGCATCGGAAAAATCCGGCTGTTCAGTTTCCAAAACAACCTCTTTCACAGCAAACGGCTGGTCTTCAAGGGGCTGTGTTTTAGCCATGGGATGCTTTACTACTATCTCCTGAAATGCTTCACCCATTTCTGTTCTTTCTTCCCTGGTATGTAATTCCTCTTTTTGACCATTGCCGGTTGCTGCTGCGGGCGTATCTTCTACAGACTTTTCTGTTACCGCATCTGCTTCTATCTGGGCAGGAGGTTTTAAGATATGCTTTCTGGGTTTAGGAAGTGGATCTACTTTCTCCACTTCATCAAAAAAGGAGAACGCGCCCTGATTTTGTGAAGTAGTCTTAGACATATATTACAAATCTACTGATATTAGGATAATTTTTAATTGCAAGGAAATGTTAATCACGCCCATTTTAAATTCCCCCTGTTTTATAAAACGCTATAAACTGCAGGTTATTTTATTTATTGCTCTTGATATTTTTTGTGACATAATTAGGACTGCAGATAAGGAAAATATAATTGCCCTACTGTTTAAAAAGGCCGTTTTATACGTTATTATTTACGTTGGATATAATGCAATATATTTTACGCACTCCTTACCGCTACAGCCTTTCAGCAGATAAAGGTTGGTTGAGAATGAGATTAATGGCACGAAATTGGTTTTAAATCATTAAAGTTCATAGTTAACTTTGTGTAACAATAACGCAAAAGGTTATTTTAGTGTGGAGAAAGTGAAGAGAAGAGGATAAAACAGATTTTTAAGTTTTTTTCATATGGCAAGCAATCGTTAGAGGTCAGTCCGTTTCTACGGAAGGACCCTTTTTGTTTAATGAACGGGACTGTATGAAAAATAAAAAATCCGGGAAGAAACCCGGATCAACAATTTGAAAAAGCACACGGCTTGCAATCGTTAGAGGCAATCAATTAGAGGTCTTTTTTGAAATATCAGCTACGTTAAGATGATATTTTCCCATACATCAATCTTCTTTTTTTGACGTATGGGACGCTAAGGTATAATTATTTTACATACGGAGTTAACTTTTTCTTTGATTTTTTTTGCATTTTATTAAGATCTGGTTAAAAAAACCCTTGTTTCAGATCAATAATTTAAATAGGCCACTAATTGAAAATCGAAAATGTTTATCTTTTTTCATGATTGAGCCCAAAAATTTAACATTAAGTTATTATTCTTATACTTTTAACCATTTTATCTTTGTATTAGGAAGCAGCAGTTAGCAAAAACAGATTATAAGTTTTTTTTTCATATGGCAAGCAATCGTTAGAGGTCAGTCCGTTTCTACGGAGGGACCTTTTTCATTTTTACGCTTTTTAATTCTCAGTTTTCTATTATTTCAACTACGCCGGGTATATGGCAGCTCACACAATATTGAGGGGCGGGTACAAAAGAAATTTTTATACCCCGTAATTGTTGTAGTTTAATTCAGCGTCATTATGTTAATGACGCCATTTATTTACTTCTTATACGCTTTTCCAATTACAAAAACAAGAAATTTTCTATTTGGGTATCACATGATAAATATACCGGAAGACAATACAGTAATGGGTTTCAAAAAAAATTTCCTCTTTGAAAATAACATTTTGAAGCTTAAGTTGGCTTTACAGTTGTACAAATAGTGATTAAGTTTGTGTAACAATAACACAAAGGGGTTATTTCAGAGGAAAAAGAAAAGAGGAAGAGAGATAAAAAAAGATTTTTCAAGTTTTTTCATATGGCAAGCAATCGTTAGAGGTCAGTCCGTTTCTACGGAAGGACCTTTTTTCTTTTAACCCTTTAAAGAATTGCTGCAAAAAATTAAGCACGCCTATTGCTCGTCGTTCATTTGGGATGAGGATGAAAAATCAATAGCTACGTTTTGATGTAAGCCCACCCAATAATTTAGCTAAAATATAACTAAACAATACAGTGGCAAGGCCTATGTTTGCGTTTTTAATAACCTATTGTCCATTATTTAAAAATGGCGAAAATGCTGTTAAAATCGCAACTGGTTTTTATTTACTTATATAAGAGCTTATCCAAGAAACTTTCTTTAGTTTTCCTGTCTGTAGTGTTACTGAATATATCAGTAGTGCAATCACAACTCCTATATTCAGCCAATAAGCAGCAACGAATAAATGTAAAAGATTCTGTTGCCAAATCCTCAGAAAAAAAAACAGACCATATTGAAATAGATACACTAAAAATAGAAAATCGAAGTTTACGAAAGCCTCGTACCGCAGCTATTCGCTCAGTGTTTCTACCTGGTCTCGGACAAACCTACAACATGAAAATTTGGAAAGTTCCTATTGTTTATGCAGCGCTGGGTGGAACAGGAGTCGTTTTTGTTAGCAATGTACAATGGTATATAAGGCTTAGAGATGCCTATAGAGTAGCTGACAATATTCTAAAAGGAAAAGATACAATAGGAAGCATAGCGTATAAAAAATTAGACGAACAAATAAGAAGGGTCTATTTTGAAAGTACTCAAGGTATTCAGGCAAACTATATTAGAAAGGAGCGAGATGACATAAGAAAGTATGTTGACTATTCTGCAATATACTTCATTATCGCCTGGGCATTAAACGTAGTAGATGCGACTGTTGATGAACATTTAAGTGGCTTTGATGTGTCTCCGGATTTAAGTTTTAAAGTTAAACCGGGATATAGTATGATGTCTCAAACTGCTGGCTTAAGTTTGGTTATTTCTTTAAAGCCCTAATTACAAAATTTTTAACTTTCATGAACGCTTTTAAAGCATTTATAAAAGTAAAAGCTCCGTTCAAAACAAAATCCCGGGCGTTATTGCTTTCGGTATAGCGAAAAGGAATGCTTATTTGTTCTCAACCCAAGAAAAAAGCAGCTACGATTTTTGTTCGTAACTGCTTGATTTTCTATGTGGTGTGGGCCGGGATCGAACCGGCGACACAAGGATTTTCAGTCCTTTGCTCTACCGACTGAGCTACCGCACCATCCGTAAACGGGCTGCAAAAATAGTGGTTTTTTAGAACAAATATGAATATTTGAAAAAAAATATCAGCACTTCAAGCTACATCCCATATTCTGCCAAAAACCTGATACGCATTATTTTTAACTGCTCCCAGTTAAAATCAAAATCTGCCAGTTCCTGTTGCGCTACATCGAGCGATGAGGTTTCACAACTTTTAAAGTATTCTATAATTTCATCCTGTTCCTCTTCGTCCAGCATCTCGTCTATGGCATATCCAAGGTTAAGCTTTGTTCCGCTTGCCGCAATGGTCTCCATTTCTTCCAGCAATTCGGCCAGTTTCCATCCCTTATTCCTGGCAATGGTTTCGATCGGGATCTTTTTATCGGTTTGCTGTATGATGTATACTTTATTACCGCTCTTATTTACCACGCTTTTCATTACAAAGTCATCGGGTTTTTCGATATTATTATCCTCAACATACCTTGCAATTAATTCAACAAAAGGTTTGCCGTAGCGGATGGCTTTACCCTTGCTTACCCCCTGGCATTTTTCCAGCTCCTGTATAGTAGTAGGATACAATGTTGCCATATCCATTAACGAATTTTCCAGGAATATTACAAACGGAGGCAGGCCTTTTTTCTTTGCTTCTTTATGCCGGAGCTCTTTCAGCATTTCAAAAAGCTTCTCATCAGTAGCTCCACCGTCGCCGGTATTATCAGCCCCTTCATCATCATCGCCCAAAGCTTCTTCAAACTTATTATTCAACACAATGGTAAACGATTTCGGTTTTTTAATAAAATCGTTCCCTTTATCATGCAGCTTTAAAACGCCGTATTCTTCTATATCCTTTCTTATCAGCCCTTCAAGTATCATCTGGCGGATAAGCGAATTCCAGAAATGGGCATCCCTGTTTTTCCCTGAACCGAAGCTTGGCAGGCCTTCGTGCCTGAACATTTTTACCTGGGGCGTAGGTTTTCCGGTAAGTATATTTACCAGATATTCTGTAGCAAACTTTTCATCGAGCTCTTTCAGGGCTTTTAAAGCGGTTACCACTTCAGATTTAGCTTCAATTTTTTCTTTCGGATGCTTACAGTTATCGCAGTTTCCGCAATTCTCTTCTAAATAATGTTCGCCAAAATAGCTCAGAATGACCTTTCGCCTGCAGACCCCGCTTTCAGCATACGCTACCGTTTCGTTTATCAGCTGTGCACCCACCTCCCGCTCGCTCAAAGGCTTGTCGCGCATTAAATGCTCCAGTTTGCTGACATCCTTGTGCGAATAATATAAAATACATTTTCCCTCAAGGCCATCTCTTCCGGCACGGCCTGTTTCCTGGTAATAGTTTTCAATAGATTTCGGAATGTTGTAATGAATCACAAACCGAATATCGGGCTTATCAATTCCCATTCCAAAAGCAATGGTGGCCACAATCACCTGCACTTCTTCGCTCAAAAAATCATCCTGGCGCCTTGATCTGAGCTTGGCATCCAGCCCGGCATGATAAGCAACTGCTTTAATCCCATTGGCTACCAGTA
The DNA here is from genome assembly GCF_054779315.1 of Niabella aquatica. NCBI lineage: Bacteria > Pseudomonadati > Bacteroidota > Chitinophagia > Chitinophagales > Chitinophagaceae > Niabella > Niabella aquatica. Next base: position 352,791 of record NZ_BAAGYM010000008.1, on the reverse strand, counting down.
TGCTTGCCAGCTCTTCTGTGGTCTTCCTGTTAAGCGTATAAATGATACCGCTTTTATTTTTCATTCCTTTAATAAACCGTACAATACTTTCATCGGTCTGGCTCTTTTTTATTTTAGGTAAGATCTCGTAGTAGAGGTTTTCCCTGTTAAAGGAAGAAATAAATATATTAGGATTACGCAGATCGAGGTTCTTTACAATATCGCTTTGAACCTTAGGGGTAGCAGTAGCGGTTAGCGCTATCACCGGTATCCCGGAGTTGATCTGGTCCATCATTTCACGTAAGCGCCTGTACTCCGGACGAAAATCGTGTCCCCATTCACTGATGCAGTGCGCCTCATCCACTGCAAAAAAAGAGATATCCAGGTCGCTGAAAAAAGAAAGATTTTCCTGCTTGGTAAGGGTTTCCGGTGCTACATACAGTAATTTGGTTTTACCCGAAAGCAGATCATCATGCACTTCCTTTATTTCTTTTTTATTCAGGGTTGAATTGAGGAAATGCGCTATCTCGTCATTGCTGTTATACCCCCTGACCAGGTCTACCTGGTTTTTCATTAAAGCAATGAGAGGCGAAACAATGATGGCCACTCCTTTAGAAATAACAGCCGGTAGCTGATAACAAAGGCTTTTCCCACCGCCGGTTGGCATTATTACAAAAGTGTCGTTACCCTCCAGTAAAGACTCGATAATTGCTCCCTGTTTTCCTTTAAACTGTTTAAAACCAAAATTTTTCTGCAATTCGCTTTGCAGGTTCACTGCAGGTTTAGATTTTTGCTCAGGCTCCTTTTTAGCTTTTTTTGGAGCCGCTTTTGCTGATTTAACTGCCATTATAATAATTCCATAATATTTTAAAAAACAAGTGTAAAAAGATACACCAGTTATTTTAATAAAAAAAATAATCTTTCAAAAAGGGGATGCTAAGTTAGCGTAACTTAAGAAACCACAAAAAGGAGAAAAGGTTAAAGTTTTAACAGACTTTTTAAGGCTGCCGATAATAATTCAAAAAGCTTTTTGGTTTGTACCATAACCAATACTTTTGCCTTTTTAGCAAAATGGATCCGACTCCTAAAAATATTGCCCAAAGAGTGATTGCTATGGAAGCTGCTGCCATCTCAGGACTTGGCCGGTTAGTGAACGATCATTATGATAGCGCCATTGAAATGCTTCAAAACTGTAAGGGACGTATCGTATTAAGTGGTATAGGTAAAAGTGCCATCATCGCTCAAAAGATCGCAGCTACATTTAATTCTACCGGCACGCCGTCCATTTTTATGCACGCTGCCGATGCGCTTCACGGAGACTTAGGCATTGTACAGGAAAATGATGTGGTAATTGTACTGAGCAAAAGTGGCAATAGCCCCGAGATAAAAGCGCTTATTCCGTTAATTAAAAATTTTGGAAATAAGCTGGTCGCTATTTGCGGAAACAGCCAGTCGCAGCTGGCCATGCAGGCCGATATATTTTTAGATACGACAGTAGCGCAGGAAGCTTGCCCCAATAACCTTGCACCCACAACCAGCACCACCGCCCAAATGGTAATGGGCGATGCCCTGGCAGTAACGCTTATGGAGCTAAAAGGATTTAAAGATGGTGATTTTGCCAAGTTTCATCCGGGCGGCACTTTAGGTAAAAAACTGTATTTACGCGTTGCCGATGTTTTTACACATAATGAAAAACCGGCGGTTTTGCCCGATCAGTCATTAAAAGAAGTGATCGTTGAAATAACAAAAAAAAGGCTGGGGGTTACAGCTGTAGTGGATGAACAGCAAAAACTTATAGGCATTATAACCGACGGAGACCTGAGAAGAATGCTCGAAAAAAATACGGATATTGAAAAAATTGCGGCAAAAGATATTATGACGCAGTATCCAAAAAGTATTTTGGAAGAGGAGCTGGCAATAACTGCTCTTGATATGATGCGGAAAAATTCAATAACCCAGCTGGTTGTTACTAATGGTGAGAAATATACAGGAATTATACATATTCACGACTTATTAAAAGAAGGTTTAATATAATGGATAAGAATCAGTATGTAGCTATTATGGCGGGTGGAATCGGCAGCAGGTTTTGGCCCAAAAGCCGCACTCGCTTTCCCAAACAGTTTTTGGATATATTGGGGATTGGGAAAACCCTTATCCAGGCCACACTGGAACGTTACAGGAAAATTGTACCGATAGAAAATATTTTTGTGGTTACTTCAGAAGATTATACCGATATTGTACAGACACAATTGCCCGCCCTTCCAAAAGAGAATATTGTAACAGAGCCGTTCAGAAAAAATACAGCGCCCTGTATCGCTTATATTGCTTTTAAAATATATCAGCAAAACCCCGATGCGGTTATGATTGCTGCACCGGCCGATAATCATATCCTGGACGAAGAAAACTTTGCGGGAGTGATGAAAAAAGCGCTGGATTTTGTGTCGCACATCAATGCCCTTACCACTATTGGTGTTATGCCTACCCATCCCAACACCGGCTATGGCTACATTCAGCACGATGGGCCCGAAGCGGCGCCTGGTATTTATAAGGTAAAAACATTTACAGAAAAGCCTAATCTTGAGCTGGCAAAGGCTTTTATAGAAAGCGGGGATTTTTTATGGAACAGCGGTATCTTTACATGGAAATGTGAAACCATCCTCCATGCTTTTGAACAGCATTTACCGGAGGTATATGAACTGTTTTATACAGACAGAGACAAGCTCAACACGAGTGAAGAGCAAAAAATGATAGAGGAAGTGTACTCCCAGTGTCCCAGTATTTCCATTGATTTTGGCATCATGGAAAAAGCCAGTAACGTTTATACGATACCGGCCTCTTTTTCATGGAGCGACCTGGGAACATGGAACAGCGCCCAGGCTAATATGGAAAAAGACTATTTTGGAAACGCTGTTGTGGGAAACAATGTAATGGTATTTGATTCACATAACTGTATGATCCACACTCCCGATAAAAAGCTGGTGCTTGTTCAGGGACTGGAAGATTATATTATTGTAGATACGGATGATGTGCTGATGATCTGCAAAAAAGAAAAAGAGCAGGAAATAAAGGATTATGTATCTGAAATAAAACGAACCAAGGGCGATAAATACCTGTAAAATCATCTATGCTAAGCAGCTATCCTATACCCAACATTTTGTTTCTTGATATAGAAACAGTGCCGCAGCATCCGGGCTTTCATTTGTTATCCGAAGACTGGAAAGGTTTATGGGAGTCCAAAGCCGGTATACTTTTAAAAAGCCGGGAGGGGGAAACAGCTGAAACGCTTTACGAAAGAGCGGGTATTTATGCTGAATTCGGAAAAATAATCTGCATCAGTTGTGGCGTGATCCAGGGCATAGAAAATAACCGGAAGCTCACGCTGAAATCGTTTTCCGGTGATGATGAAAAGCAAATACTCCGGGCTTTTTGCGATATGCTCATCAAGTGGAGCCCGCCACCCGGACGAGCAGGTAATAATGACCAGAAATATCTTTGTGCGCATAATGGGAAAGAGTTCGATTTTCCGTATATCTGCCGCAGGTTAATTATTAATAATTTACCCATACCAGCGCTTCTTAATATCGCCGGCAAAAAACCCTGGGAAGTGAATCACCTGGACACCATGGAGTTATGGAAGTTTGGCGATTATAAAAGTTATACATCGCTCAATCTTTTAGCACATAGTTTGGGCGTTCCAACACCTAAGGATGATATTGACGGCAGCATGGTATGTAAAGTATATTATGAAGAAAGAAATCTGGAACGCATTGTTACTTATTGTCAAAAGGATGTTATTACGCTGACACAGATCTTTTTACGGTTTTCCGGTGAGGATGGCCTGAGAAATAATGCGATAGAAATAAAGAGGTCATAGCCCCTTTTACAGACATTGATAGTCTTTTATGCTGTAAATTTCGCTGTCTCTTACTTCATTAACCTATTTTTAACCGAAATAAAAATATATTTGCGGCAATCTAAATTTATTTATGAAGAAATTTTTATTCGCCGCATGTGCTTTATTCATTGCAGGCAGCTTATTTGCACAGGTTGATACTGCCTCTTCTCCGGCACTTGTAGTAAGCGAACCGGTTAAGAAACCAAAGAAAAAATACAACTTATCCAATAGGGCAAACGATCATTTTTTACTGCAGCTCGGATATACCAGCTGGCTGGATGCTCCCGATAGTATTCAGACAAAAGGCTTTTCAAGAAGTATTAATGCCTATTTTATGCTCGACTTTCCCTTTAAAACCAATCAACACCTGAGTGCAGCGGTAGGATTAGGGATCGGCTCTGATCATGTTTTTCTTGATGGTCAATTTGCTGATGTAAAAGGCAAAACGGCTACGCTGAGATTTAACGGCCTTGATACATCAACAGTAGGTATTAAAAAATGCAAGGTTGTGACTACTTATGCCGAGTTGCCCGTTGAGCTGCGTTATGTGGCCAACCCGGAACAAAGTGATAAAAGTTTTAAAATGGCTTTGGGCGTAAAAGTAGGTACTATGCTGAAAGGAGGTACGCGCAGCCGTATTACAGAGCCTACTTCAAGTCCTAATTATCTTTTAAAAGAATCGAGTAAAAACTACTTTAATACTACGCGTATTGTTGGTACTGCAAGAATTGGGTTGGGACACTTTACCCTTTTTGGAACCTATCAGTTCACTAGCCTGTTAAAAACCGGTATGGGTCCGCAGTTAAAGCCTGTTACTGTTGGCCTGAGCTTTGGAGGATTATAAGGCTAAGGGCAGGCCGGAAGAAATTTAAACATTTTTAAAGTGGCAAATAGCCGCTTTTTTATTGTGCCTGTTGCAGGCCGTTACAAAAAACTAAATGATGAGTTGGATTATTCTGATCATTGCAGGATTGTTTGAAGTGGCATTTGCCTCCTGCCTGGGTAAAGCAAAGGAAGCCACCGGAACGGAAATGTATGCATGGTACGGCGGCTTTTTTGTTTCCCTTACCATCAGCATGATACTGCTGGTAAAAGCGGCGCAAACGCTTCCTATAGGTACCGCTTATGCGGTATGGACGGGGATTGGGGCCGTTGGCACCGCACTGATGGGTATATTTATTTTTAAAGACCCGGTTAATTTCTGGAGGGTGTTCTTTTTATTTACATTGATCGCTTCCATCGTTGGGCTTAAAGCCGTATCTCATTAGTTACAGGTTGGCAAGATATTTTGTGCAGCCTTTTTGTATGGTTTGTTCCAATGGTGTATAACTAAAGCCTGGCAGGGCATTCAACAGCTTTGAATTATCAAAACGGGTGAAACTGTTGGCTACTTTAGCGCTTTCTTTTGTAAGCAGTGGTTTTTTGCCGCTGAAGATCGATTTCAGTTTTTCCATTCTCCATGCAATGCCCGATAAAAACGGGGTAACCTGCTTTGAAGGGCGCTTTTTCCCAAATGCATCGGCCATAGTATCAAACAGCTTTCTAAATGGCCAGTTGTCGTTACAAACAATAAAGCGCTCCCGGGTTATGGCGCTGTTCATTAACGCAACAGTTATTTTGGCCACGTCCTCAACATCTGCAAAACCATTAACCCCGTTCGAATACCACTTAAATTCGTTATAAGCGGTTTTAAAGAGTCCGCAGCTGCTTTGATCCCAGTTGCCAAAACCCAGTATCGTGGCAGGATTGAGCACCACACCTTCCAGTCCTTCGGCAAATCCGCGCCATACTTCCAGTTCCGCCTTGAACTTGCTGGTAGCATAATGGGTATTGGCCCTGCTGTCTTCCCATTGTGCTTTTTCATTTACTGTGGAGCCGGTAAGCTTACGTCCGATAGCGGCAACGGAACTTATGTAAACCAATCTTTTTACATTATTTTCAAGAGCGGCGTTCACAACATTTTTAGTTCCTTCTATATTTACATGATACATTTTGGCTCTTTCCCTTTTATGGAAAGAAACAATAGCGGCACTGTGTATTACAGTATCAACGCCTTGCATGGCATCAGCCAGCGATACAACATCCAGTATATCTCCTTCTACCCATTCTACTTTTTGTAAAATGCCGGGATCAATAAAAGCCGGGAGTTTTGCCGATGATCGCTTAATCGCTCTCACAGCAAACCCCTGCAGGACTAATTCTTTGAGAATATAGGCTCCCAAGAAACCAGTACCGCCCGTAACCAGTATGTTGGAGTGAAAATTGATACTATTAATTTTTCACGAAAATAGCGATTAAAGAAGTATGGCATATGAGCTACAGGAGTTATTTGGATAATTAAAATCAGTTGATGCTTTTTTATTGATCCATTTTACAGCAGCACCTATAACAACATCCCTATCAGTCTTTATACACGCTTCGGGGATAATTTTATCGGGAATAATTTTATCAAATAGATTCTTTTGTTTCTGTCAGCTATTGCAGATATTGCTCATGCCAGCATGGCTCCATCGGATAAATAAAATATTATTGGCTGTTGTGTGGCCAGCAGAAGGAAGGCCAAACAACTTGACGCCGCTTTTCCCGAGAAATGCTACTGCAGCCATTTTCCCACTGCTGGCGGTGTTAGCTCCTATCAGCACCGCCACCACAATAGTAAGCTATTTCTTCCCGATCCTGTACAACCTGCCATGCACGCCATCACAAACAGCATACAATGCACCGTCTTTTCCCTGCTGTACATCTCTAAAGCGCTGTTGCTGATCTGCCAGTAACCGTTCTTCGCCAATCACTTTATTATCTTTAATTTTCAGCCGTACAATATGTGATCCGCTTAAGCAGCCAATAAACAGGTCATTTTTCCACTCGGGGATCAGGTCGCCGCTATAAAAGGTCATACCGCTTGGAGAAACCACGGGGTCCCAGTAATATACCGGCTGTTCTAATCCTTCTTTTTGTGTAAGCCCGTTATTAATAGCCCCGCCGGAATATTCTATTCCATAAGTGATCGTTGGCCAACCATAGTTTTTCCCGGCTTCGATCCGGTTTACTTCGTCTCCGCCGCGCGGTCCAAACTCACACTCCCACAAATCTCCTGTTTGAGGATGAAAAGCGAGCCCCTGTACATTGCGATGGCCATAGGTATAATTTTCAGGCATCGCACCTGATGTTCCTGTAAACGGGTTACCGGCTACTTCCTTTCCGTCTTTGGTAATATGTACTATTTTTCCGAGACCGGTGCTTAAATCCTGGGCTTTGGGCCTGGTGGACAGATCAGAGCGTTCGCCGGTGCTGACAAAAAGGTTCCCCTTCTTATCAAAAACGATCCGGCCACCATAATGCAATGTTCCGGAGTAGGCCGGGATGGCCCTGTAAATAACGGCAGGATTTTCTACGGTTGTTTCATCATTGGCAAGCCGGCCTTTTGCTACAGCTGTAATATTACCTTCACTTACTTTTTCAGAAAAAACCCAGTATACCATACGGTTATCACTAAACCCGGGATCGACCGTTATGCCCAGCAACCCACCCTGGCCGCTCGCATTTACTGCGGGGAGCCCAATAATAGGAGCCGACAGTTCTCCTGTTGTTTTTGCAATACGCAGGGTACCTCCTTTTTCTGTTATCAGTAACCGCCCATCTGGCAGTACTGCAATTCCCCAGGGGTTCACCAGTCCTTCAGACAAAACCTTTATGTCTAATGCCGTAGCTGTTTTCATGCCAGCGATCCTTGTTTGCCCTTCAAACGCGGGTTTATAAGTAGTATTGGCCGCCTGTGTATCTACGGGCGGTAGGGCTGGCATTTCCGGGTCAGGGTTAGGGCCGGAGCCGGAGTCGGGTACTGAGGGCTTGTTGTTGCTGCAGCTATAGCAGGCAATAATTGCGGTTACAGATGTGGCCAGAAAAAGTTTTAACAGCATAGTATTTATTTTTTATGATCGGATAATAATTCAATAAAAGCGTATAGATCAACGGGCATAAATAAATAGAAGAAATCATGCCAGCCTATAGCATTATTTTACGAATTTCGCGAAAAATTTCTCCCCCAGCGGAGCGCATGGGGATACCTGTTCACTAAAGTAGAATATTACATTGAATAAAAAAGGTTTATATGCTGTTTTAATGGCGTTTTTATTGCCTCTTACCTGTTATTTTATAATTCGTCATTATAGTGATGAAGCCGTATCAATGCCGGGCCATTATTTACCGGACAGCATCAGCACCCGGCTGGAGAACGGCAAACAGGTAACAGATACGCAATGGCATAAAGTGCCCGATTTCAGGCTGATCAACCAGGCAGGAGACGCTGTTAGCTTGAGCCATTATGATGGAAAAATAATTATTGCCGATTTCTTTTTTACCCATTGCCCAACTATTTGCCCTGCCCTCACCAGCAATATGAGAACGGTAATGCAATCTATAACCAATGCACGGCGGGTAGGCGATAAAACCAATCAGGACATCCGGTATATGTCTTTTTCGGTTGATCCTGAAAGAGACTCTGTTGCCCAGTTGAAAAAATGGGCTGATCGCTTTCAGATCAATCCCGAACAATGGGATTTGCTGACCGGCGATAAAAAGGTGATATACGATTTAGCGATCAATGATTTAAAACTGGGGCTGGTAGATGGAAAAGGCATTGATACCTCTTTTATACATACAGATCATTTTATATTGATAGATGGCCGGCGCAATATAAGGGGATACTACCACGGGCTGGATTCTGCCGACCTTAAAAGAATTTCAAGAGATGCTATTTTGCTTACGCTCGAAAAGGATAAAAGCAAAAAAAGCGGCCTACCGGTAAAACTGCTGGCTATCGTATTTCTGATTGCTACAGTAGCCGTGGGCTTATTTATGATTCTGTTTAAAAAGAAAAGAGATGCTGAAAACGATCTGGAAAAAAAATGATAAACGTGCCAACTGGCTGATTGTATCATTTTCGGTAATTGTATTTTTAGTGGTTGCGGCGCTTGGCAGGGTACATTTGAAAGTAGACCTGGGCTTTGATGTACATATTTTCGCTTTATTGAACGCTGTTATTAACTCTGCGGTTGCTGTTTTGCTGGTGGGGGCATTGGTCGTTGTAAAAAAAGGCAAATATGAGCTACATAAAAAGCTGATGCTGTTAGCAATGGTTTTGTCCATCTTGTTCCTGGTAAGCTATATCTGTCATCACCTTTTTGCAGGCGAAACCCGGTTTGGCGGAACAGGAGGGTTAAAAACATTTTATTACGTTATACTGTTTACGCATATTCCTTTGGCCGGCATCATTCTCCCGTTCATTTTATTTACAGCGTATCGTGGTTTAACCGGCGAATACGCCCGTCATAAAAAAATCGCAAAAATTACCTGGCCGCTGTGGTTGTACGTTGCCATAACCGGTGTTTTGGTATATGTGCTGATAAGCCCGTATTATTGATGGAAATTCACGGAAAAGTAGTTGCCGTATCTCCGGTTCCGTTCCAAACTAATCTTTCCTGTTCTCTCTATGGATTATATTGAATTTTTTAACCCCGGTAAGCTGCCGGATGATATTACCGTTGAGCAGTTGCTGAGTGGAGATTATTCGTCGTGGGCCCGCAATAAAAAAATTGCTGCTACTTTTAAAGAAGCACAGCTGATAGAAAAGTATGGTTCAGGCATTAAAAGAATTAAAGATGGTTTTGCTTCCTATTGGCTAAAAGCGCCTGTCTTTGAGCATTTTCAGCATGGCTTCAGGGTTATAGCGCATGCCACCCAGAATGATGGCGGAGTATATGACCTGCTGGAGCTGATAGAAAAGTACCCCCGGGAAGAAAGTATCCTTTTTTGTGGAACAAATCAAAGCACCACAAAGAACAATAGAGCGTTGGCTTACTATCCTGAGAAACGAAAATAAAATAGAGTTTCGTGGCGCCCGCAAAACCGGTGGCTACTGGAAAATGGAATCGTAACAGAACATAAAATGAAAAAGATCCTCATCATTAACGGTCACCCCGACAAAGAGAGCTTTTGCTTTGCTCTTGCCGGGGCCTATAAAAAAGGAGCACTAAGTTCCGGAGCAGAAGTAAAGGAAATTATTGTGGCCGACTTACAATTTAACCCAAATTTGCAATTCGGTTACCGGAAAAGAACAGAGCTTGAACCAGACTTGCTTGAAGCACGGGAGATGATCAAATGGGCCAATCACCTGGTGTGGGTATACCCGGTATGGTGGGCCACCTTTCCTGCCATTTTAAAAGGGTTCATTGACAGGGTTTTCCTTCCCGGCTTTGCTTTTAAAAAGCGGGAAGGTTCTTTACTTTGGGACAAATACCTCAAAGGTAAATCTGCCCGGATCATTTCTACGCTCGACCAGCCCGTATGGTATTACTGGCTGATCAATAAACGGCCCAGCTATTGGGCCATGAAGAAAAATATACTGAATTTTTGTGGCATTGCGCCTGTGAAAGCCACCACTATTGGACCTATACGGCTATCGAAAGCATCTTTCCGCCAACGCTGGCTTGAAAAAACAGAACGATTGGGAGAAAAGCAGGAGTAAATAATATTTATATTTATAACTGGAACTAAAAAATGCACCATGCTTATCACGAATATTTTACCCCGTCCGGAGTTAAGTAGTGTAGTACGATTCTATCGGATCATACATTTCAATTTTAAAGAGTCCAATCAAAAAATAAACAATATAAAAGCATACAGGCCAAGAATTGAACATTGTTTACAGTTTACGCCCTTCGACCACGAAATGGTACACTACGATAACGGGAAGAGCGCTTGTTATCAAACAGCTCTTTTTGGCCAACATACGGTCCTTACACAACGCAATGTGGGTATCATTTTTCTAAACTTTCAGGTGGTTTTTCAACCCGGCGTATTATTCAACCTGTGTAAGGAACCTGTACAGTTGCTTACCAATGAATATATTGATGCGAATCTTGTTTTTAAAGAACAGGTTAAAACAGTGAATGAGCAATTAGCTCATTGCATCGGTTATGAGCAAATGATACGGGTTGTGGAATTTTTTTTAGAAAAACTATTTAAAGCAAAAATGGATCGAACACATCCTGTTTGCGCCATAGCCAAAGAAATGCTAAACCCATACAACTATCAAAAAATAGAATGGTATGCATATCAATCTAATTTATCCGTAAGGCAGTTCAACAGGATGTTTATTACACATACTGGTATTGCCCCCAAAGATTACAGGAACCTGGTCCGGCTGGATCTTGCTTATCTTTTAAAAAACCGCTTTTCGCAAAAAGACTGGTTCTCTATTGCAATTGAAAGTGGTTTTTACGATTATCAGCATTTATACAAAAACTATAAAAAATATACCGGTTATTCTCCCACAGAATTTTACTGCCTGGAGCAAGCAGCTCCGGAACGAACCTTCGGCTATTATGAATATTAGGCTTTACAATTCGTCCGATTTGTACCAGCAAACTACTCTCGTTCCAAAATAAATTTGTGCTGACTAAAAAGCACAATATGGCACAAAAAGTTTTTAGAGGCTTTACTACCCTCATTTTGATTTTACTTCCTTATAGCAATATTTTATCAGGCATTGCCCCGTATTTGAGCGGGCACCGCCTGGCCGATTATATATTAGGCTCAGTTGGTTTTGCGGGTTTCTCTGTAATATTATTACTCATTATTTACAAGAAAAAGAAGATTGCAGCTTTTAATACAGCTGGCTGGCTCCTGTCTTTGCTGGGCTCAATAGTTGCACCCCCTTTAATGATGGGCCCTCCGGATTGGTCACCCACTCTGATTCAGCATACTGCTGAAGAGCATTTCAGATTTGGGATGCTTGGGGTAGCAACTATTTTTTTTGCTACCGGCTTTTTTCTTATACTCAGGCAGGAGTGGAAAGAATTATCTGCATTTAATAAACTTATTATTATTCCCTTTATATCTTCTGTAATAATAATGCTGTGGGACAATTTTACCTCTTATCGGCTTAGCAGCGAACTGGCTTACTGGTTGTCAACCGGTAAAACCGCCGATATGTTCTTTTCCCAATATGACTTTCATGAACTGCTCCGGACCTTAGGGCGTAGCCTCGTTTACATAATCATTGCATGGCAAAGCATTATCCTGTTACAAAAAAAATTATTACGTAATTGGGTAGCGTTAGTGCTGCCTGCCTTTGGTTTTGCCGGATTGATATTCTTTTTTCTTTTCAACTTTTTAAACCAGCAGTTCTATTTCCCGTTTATGATTCCCGCCATTGCTTTAGCGCCCGCTTACTGGTTGGGTTTGGCATTACTTAGTACCGTGGAACCGGTAAAATCATAGCAGATATAGTTTAAGCCATCTGCTATTTCTTATTATTTTTGATATATGAGTAAAATTATCGCCATGATACCCGCGCGCTATGCGGCCTCCCGTTTTCATGCCAAACTGATGAAAATGCTGGGGGATAAACCTGTGATCGTTCATACATATGAAGCGGCGGTTAACAGCAGGCTGTTTAACGAGGTGTTTGTGATTACCGACAGCGATATCATTTATAATGAAATAACAAACCGGGGCGGTAACGCTATTATGAGCATTGCCGCGCATGAAAGTGGTACCGACCGTATAGCAGAAGCGGCACGTGATATAGATGCTGATGTAATTGTAAATGTTCAGGGCGATGAGCCTTTTATACAAAAAGAGCCCCTGGAAAAAATCGTGCGTTTATTTGACCGGCCAGAGGTGCAGGTGGCTTCTTTAAAGCGAAAAATGGATATTGCGGCAGATGCAGCCAATCCCAACATGGTGAAGGTGGTTACCAATAAAAACGGTAAAGCATTATACTTCAGCCGCAGCATTATTCCTTACCAAAGAGAGGCGGGCACGCCGGTTGATTATTACCTGCACATTGGCGTGTATGCTTTCCGGAAAGAAGCCTTATTAGCATTCACGGCTTTACCGCTGGCGCCATTGGAGCAGATAGAAAAGCTGGAACAGTTGCGTTTTTTATATAACGGCATTGATATTTATATGGCCGAAACCACTTATAAAAATATTGCCATTGATACTCCCGAAGACCTGGAAAAGGCCTTGGCGTTAATTGACAAATCCTGATCTCCCGAAGTCACAGGTTACAAATTCCTGGTTTCAGCTTAGCAGGTCAGCCTATTCCGACCTCCGGACTTTTCCAAAAAAAATCTATCTTCCCGTTATGAAAGTTCGCCCTGAAAAATATTTGCGTTATCTCTTTCTGCCCAACCTGCTGGAGCTTTTCGGAACCGAGCGCACTAAAGAAATACTGTCGGTTAACCCAACGATTATACCTGTTAGGGAAGAGGCGGCTACCGTTCTCATTACTGCTTATGTGTATAATAAGGCAGAGGTCAGCGAATACAAGGATATTTCTATTGATGAGGCGCTTTCGCTTAAGAGCAACGGCCATATTGTATGGATCAATGTAGACGGGTTAAGGAAGGATGATGTGGATAGACTGGGTGAGCAATATGGTATCCACCTGCTGCTGCGCGAAGATATTTTAAGCATTAACCAGCGGCCCAAGATGGATGAAATAGACGAAATCCTCTTTAGCCTCATGAATATTCTTTACTATAATGAGGAAAAACAGAGCGTATCGCATGAGCAGATAAGCCTGGTGCTGGGTAAGAATTTCGTGATCACGTTCCAGGACGATCCTTCCAAAGACCTGTACCATGCGCTGCGCGAGCGGCTGAAGCTCCCCACCAGTAAAACCCGTGGAAAAGAAGCAGATTACCTGTACTATACATTAATTGATACCATCGTAGACCATTATTTTGTGGTAATGGATAAACTGCGCGACAGGATCGAAGATGTGGAAGAAGAGATCATAAGGGGAACCACCAAACGCTCTTTAGGCCAGATTAACGTATTGCGCAAAGAGCTGATCGTTTTAAAAAGAAGCATCTATCCGGTAAGAGAAGTTATCGGAGGCATCCTTAAAAGCGACAGTGATCTGCTTACTGAATTTAATGAACGGTTTTACAAAGACGTGTACGACCACGTGGTACAGGCTATCGACCTGGTAGAAAACTACCGCGACATGATCATGGGCATGCAGGACCTCTATATCAGCAATGTAAACCTGAAAATGAACGAGGTAATGAAAGTAATGGCCATTGTTACCTGCGTGCTGGCGCCGGCTACGGTTATCGGAGGGGTCTTTGGTATGAACTTCCAGGTAATACCGTTAAGCGGGCATCACTGGGGATTTTGGATCGCTGTAGGCGCCATGTTCGTTATTCCTGTATGGATGCTGATTATGTTTAAGAAACGAGGATGGTTTTAGCTATGAGGATAATAGCATACGGTTAACCAGATGACAGCGACTTAATGGCTATAAACTTATATCATACGCTGTTATCTCCTTTTATACACCGGCACGGTGCTGCACGGTTCGCCGTACATCAGGCTTTTTACCACAGGCAGCAGTACACGCGTAATTTCCGCGTAAGCAAATTCGCCGATGGCTACATCTCCACAGCCTTTTATCACCACACGCTTGTCTCTGTATGCCCCGGCATCAATGGCATCAATATTTTTCAGCAATACTCTTTTGCGAAGTTCCTCCGCATCGCCGGATGCCACAAATCCTGCCACCGGCTGTAAATAAGAAGTGATAAGCATATAGGCCCAAAGCGGCACAATAGCATCGGCAGAGCAGGTAATGCCTACATTTTTGCCGGAATATTGCTGCCAGTCGTGTTGCTTCAGCGCTTCTCGAAAATCTTTCTCCTTCAATATCATTTCCATAAATAAATAATCTTTGATATCAAAAAGAATTATTTCTTCCTCCGGATAAAAATCCTCAAGGTTTAAGGTTATAATTCCGCTTTCGGCCACTTTGTTTCTGATTTCATCCATACACTAAAATAACATATAATCACGCAACTTGTTTATGCTGAATAAAAGCAAAAATCCCGGCCAGGCCGGGATCCAAAAACTATTTTACACTTACTGATTAGTAAAACTTGCTGCGGTAATCTTTAACTGTTGCCGCCTCTCTAAGCGCCTGTAAGGATTGGAACTGCGCCTGCTGCCGGGCCTGCATAAAACGCATTTGCCTTGTTTCTTCAACATTGGCAGATTGAACAGGGGTATTGGAGAGGTTATCTACCCGCATCACATATACACCTTGAGTGCCGGCGATCGGCTCGCTTACCACTTTACTGATGTTCGCTTTATTAAAAGCAGCCCCTATTATTTTGGGTTCAAACCCTAAAGACATAGCGGGTTGACCCCCAAAACGAAGACTATCTGCAACCTCAATGGGCTGTTTCAAAATATTGGCCGCCGCATCTAGTGTGGTTATTTTACCTATTTTAGCGGTAATAATTTCTGCTTTTTTCTGATTGACCAGTAAGGGTTCTACCATCATCCTTGCCTTGGCCGGGCTCATGGTACCCTCCTTATTTACTTCAGTTACCAACGCTACTACATAAAAATCTCCTACGCGCTCTGGCTGCAATACATCGCCCAGATCTGCACTATAAATATTTTTTACAAAAGAGCGTGATGCACCTAATCCCTGGATCATAGACCCTGTAGGCTGAATATCCTGTGCAACAGATTTAAAAATGCCTTTTTCTTTCTGCAGCTTTTCTGCGGCAGCATTAAACGATTTCTGATTGGTTGCTTCGCCCGCAAACTTGCTGGCAAGGTTGCTGGCAGCCATATCCGTTTCTGCACTTGCTTCAATAGGTTTAGTGATATAAGCAATTTTATAACCGGTAGCGCTCCCTTTCTGAGAAAGGATCTCAATATAATGATAGCCGAACTCTGTTTTCACCACCCCTTTTGTGCCCACAGGATTGCCGAAAATAAAGTCGTTAAACGCCGGAACCATTTGGCCGGAAGGAACATGCTCATATTTACCGCCGTTATTAACGCTACCCTGATCTGTGGAAAATTTTACTACCATTGAATCAAAGCTGGCCCCGTTCCTGATAGCAAGAGCAACACTGTCTGCCAGCTTTTTTGCTGTAGCTGTATCTCTTATCGGAATCTGCTGCCCTGATTGGGGATCCATCTGAACAGTACCAATCAGTATATGTCTGATAGAAACAGTATCGGGAATGGCTTTAGCTGAAATAACCTTAGCAAGGGCATAGCTGCCTCCGTCCAGATAAGGACCATAGATGTTGCCGGTACCTACTCTGAAAATAGAATCCTTCATGGGCACCTGTATACGGTTAGCGCTGATATATCCATCGTAGTAGTTATTAATGCCCTGGGTCATTAAATAATCCTTTACGTTTTTAGCACTGTCAAAAGCCGGTTTAAGCGCTAAAATATTTTGCCTGGCGAGTGCGCTGTCAGCAGCATTAGGTTCAGCATTAAAAGCCACATAAGAAATGCTGCGGCTTTCCTGTTGCTTAAAATCTTTTTTATGCTTATCTATATAGTTCTGAATTTCAGCATCTGTTACTTTAACCGAAGAATCCGTTACGCTTGTGTAAGGAGCCCTTACAAAAGAAATTTTGGAAAGCAGGCTGTTTTGGGCATTTTCCTTTTCAATCATCCATTTAGGAAAATTGATGCTTTCTGTTAAAAGCGCATCGTATTTTTCCGCAAGACGCTGAAATAACAGCTGATCTAAAAACGCATTGATCTCTGCTTTCTGCTCAGCTGTTCCCTTGCTTTTTATCTGGTTGATCTGCTGCTGCGCCAGGGTGGGGTTGTAAACACCGGTTTGAGGATCGGTGAAAGCCTGCCTGAGCTGCTGCGGAGGGTTTTGGCCGAATAGTAAATCGTTCAATTCTTTTTTACCGATATCAATACCTGTTTTTTCTGCTTCCTGCGTTAAAAGTATCCTGGCAATTTCTGAATTCCAGGCGCCTTCGTTTGCCTGCTGCGCAAGCATCTCACTACTGGCTCCCATGCCTCTTTGCTGCATCATTTGCGTTTGCTGCTCTACCATTGTCCTGAAATGGTCATAATCAATGGTTTCTCCGTTTACTTTACCAACGGTAGTTACATCGCCCCTGAATAAACTGCCACCGTTCTCAAAAGCAAGCATTATTACAAATACCACTAACGCCAAAGCAATAATGATGGCCATTACTTTGCCGTATTTGTCCTGGATTTTCTGAATAACCGACATAATATAATATATACATTAAATTAAAGGACGGCAAAAATAGGGTATTTGAAAATATCAACAAATTGTGGAAAAATAATGACTGCAGGATATTTGCCGTAAAAAACAGGGCAGAAGGGTTCAAAAAGTATAATTAAGCACATTCATTACCTCCCGGAATAATGCCCGGCACGCTCCGATAGCTGCAATGCGGCCTAAAATCTTATGGGAATAACCCGTCAATTATTCTTGCCATTTTTTTATCTTTTTCAGTAATGATATCGCCCGCTTCGTGGGTACTTAACCATATTTCGACCGTATTATAAACATTCTTCCACTCGGGATGATGGTCCATTTTCTCTGCTTCTATTGCTACACGAAACATAAAAGCGAATGCTTCGCTGAAGTTTTTGAAAACTATTTTCCTGTATAATTTATTGTTTTCCTCCTGCCACATAGCGTAAAATTTAAAAGATCAGGTATTCTTTATTTTTTATTTTTTCGTTGGTAAGCTCGGTCACCAGTTGCACCTCGGGTATATTCAGCAGCATTACTTTTATCTGGTCCAGGTATTCCTTTGTAACGGTATCGTTCTTCATCAGCCACAGGAAATCGAGGTTTTTAAACTCGGGAAGCAGGTATTCTCCGTCGTAAAGATTATTGTACAGGTAGTGGCAGAGCGCGCTGTAAGGCTCATGATATTCATAAACAGAAAAAAAATATTGCCGCTTCTTGCGCTTCAGGTTAATTTCAATGTCGTGATTGATCCGGAAATTGATACCCAGCATATTGTTGAGATTCCAGCAGAAACGATAATCTTTAACCGTTGTAACAATCCCTAACAGCTTGGTATCATCAAAAAAATGATCAATAATTTCCTGCGTGTCTAATTCTAATTTCAGAACTGCCATTATTTTTCCTTATTTGTTGCCAACAGGTAATAACCGGAGTAAAGGTAGATAAAAGAACAGGGCTAATTATTTAAACCTGTCATAAAACTCCGCAATTCGTAAACATATTTATCCATAAGGCCGTTAATTTTGCGATTTTACACTTTTGAAAGATTTAATGTTACATATTGCTTTAGCAGGAAACCCCAATAGCGGTAAAACATCTTTGTTTAATGCGCTTACAGGGTTGAACCAGAAAGTAGGAAATTTTCCTGGTGTTACTGTTGATAAAAAAACCGGAATCTCATCTATCGGTAATAAAAAGGCCGCTATTATTGATTTGCCGGGCACTTACAGTCTTTATCCGCGTCGGCTGGATGAAGATGTGGCGTATAAAGTGATCATCGACCAGGACCCTCAAATACATACTGATGTAATTGTGGCTGTAGCAGACGCCAGCAGCCTTAAAAGAAATCTTCTTTTTTGCACGCAGATCATAGACCTAAAACGTCCCGTTGTGATAGCACTAACCATGGCCGATATTGCCCGTAAAAAGGGCATACAGATCGATATCAATGAAATGGAACGGGAGCTGGGTGTACCGGTGGTAGTGGTAAACCCCCGCAAAAATAAAGGCATTGATGCATTAAAAAAAGCCATAGAGCTCGTTTCAGGCAATTTATACAAGCCCGCAGCCAGAAGCTTTATTGATGTTACGGCTCTTGCTCCGGATGCAATAAAAGAGGTACAGCATATTGTTCCCGGTATTGGTGAGTATGAAGCGGTACATTACCTGATCAATCACGAAACATTTGCCCTGCCTGGTGATATGCAGGAGCAGATAGAGCAGGCTGAAGTAAAAAACCACTTTAATTCCACACGCACGCAGGCCGAAGAAATTCTTCAGCGCTATAAACGTATTAATCATATACTGAACCTGGCGGTTACTTTCCCCGACCCGCAAAAACAATCAAGGCTGACAGAAAAACTGGACAATGTTTTCTTACACCCGTTATGGGGATATATTATCTTATTAACGGTATTGTTTCTCCTGTTTCAGTGTGTATTTCTCCTGGCTTCTTACCCCATGGATTGGATCGATTCCGGAACGGCGGCGTTCAGCAACTGGCTGGGTAATGTGCTTCCCGAAAACAATTTTTCTGATCTGCTGATCAATGGCCTTGTTGCTGGCCTGGGCGGAATTATCATTTTTATTCCGCAGATAATGATACTGTTTGGTTTGATCTCCCTGCTCGAAGATACCGGATACATGGCACGGATCAGCTTTCTTACCGATAAAATTATGAGATCGGTTGGGCTGAACGGGAAAAGTGTAATGCCGATGATCAGCGGCTTTGCATGTGCCGTGCCGGCTATTATGAGCGCCCGGAACATTGAAAACCGGAAAGAGCGGCTGCTTACTATTTTGGTTACTCCTTTAATGAGCTGTTCGGCAAGACTTCCGGTATACATCATTCTAACGGCAATTGTTATTCCCAAAACGTATATCGCGGGTTTTATCAGCCTGCAGGGGTTGGTGATGACAGGCCTCTACCTGATCGGGATCGTTTTTGCGATGGCTGTTTCCTATGTGGCCAAATGGTTTATAAAAATAAAAGAAAAAAGCTACTTTATTCTGGAGCTACCGGTGTACCGTGCCCCCCGGTGGAAAAATGCCATTCAAACAATGGTTGAAAAGGCAAAAATCTTTGTACTTCAGGCAGGTAAAATCATTTTAATGATTAGCCTTGTGCTTTGGTTTTTAAGTTCTTTTGGCCCGGCAAAAAGAATGCACCAGGCACACCTGAATTATGAGCAGCAGCTGTCCCTGCCAGGTGCTGATACCGCCCTTATTGAAGAACAATACGGTACGGCAAAGCTCGAAAGCTCTTATGCCGGAATTATGGGCAAAGCAATAGAGCCCGTTATTCGGCCGCTGGGCTTCGACTGGAAAATAGGTATTGCCCTTATTACCTCCTTTGCTGCCCGCGAGGTTTTTGTAGGCACCATGGCTACATTATATAGTGTGGAAGACGATGGAGAAGAGAACATGGCTTTACAGCAAAAAATGCAACAAGCTACCTTTAGCGACGGAACCAAAGTATTTACCCTGGCTACGGGCGTTTCGCTGATGCTATTTTACGTTTTTGCGATGCAGTGTATGAGCACCCTTGCTATTGTAAAGCGGGAAACCGGAAGCTGGAAATGGCCGATGATACAACTGGTGTATATGACCGGTCTGGCCTATATAGTAAGTTTTATTGCCTATCACCTGTTAAAATGATCATACCTTAAAAAAACTCCAGGCTCACTGCCTATCCAACTACAATCCGTGGATTGCGCAGCAAGTGCTTATTTTTGTAAAAAAATTTTATGATGCGTTTAATAGCTGTTACCGCGGTTTGCTGCGTTATAATGGCCTGTAATAATTCAGGAAGCGAAAACAATGAACGGGCAAAAACTTTATCAGACAGCCTGCTGCAGCAGGTATTGGAAGGGCATGATGTGGTGATGCCTAAAATGATGAAATTGCAAAGGCTGCAAAAAGAAGCCGCTGCGGAGATGGACTCTCTTAAAAAATTACCCGGCAACGCCCATAAAGCCCGGATTGCGTTGCTGGACAGTACGATTAAAAACCTGGCTTATGCAGATGTGGCCATGAACGAGTGGATGGAAGGTTTCCGGTACGATTCATTAAAAAACAATGAGCCGGCAAGAATTGATTACCTGAAAATTCAGTTAGAACAGGTAGGCACAATGAAAGATATTGTTCTTTCAAGCATTGAAAAGGCAGATTCCGTACTGGCTAAATAATTGGGTATACAAGCATTTATATTAAGGAGTTGCACGGGAACCCCTTGCTCTTAATACAATACCGCCTTTCGGGCACATCCCCTTTTCCCTTGGTCTGTGAGGTGGCGCGTCACCAACAGGGCTGGCAGAATTATGAATTATGGGGTCCAAAGCAGGAAAAGGTGCTGCCCGGTCTTCTTATCCTCTCATATACTCATCTATTTCTTTACTCAGGCTTCCAAAAATGTCTTCAACAGAGCCCTCACCGGGAATAGCTTTAAATTTGTCCTGCTCTTTGTAATGCTGGGCTACAGGTTCCGTATCATTTATATAAACCTGGAACCTTTTGCGGATCACATCCTCGCTGGTATCGTCAGAGCGGCCAGAAGTTTTTCCACGCTCCAGCAGCCGCCTTACGAGCTCTTCCTCATTTACCTGCAATGCCAGAACCAGGTTTATCTGGTTTTTTTTAAGATCCAATAATTTATCCAGCGCTTTTGCCTGGTTTAGCGTACGGGGAAATCCATCAAATAAAAAGCCGTTTGCATCCGCATTTTTTTCAAGGCAATTGTCTATAATGCCTATCACCACTTCATCAGGAACCAATTGGCCGGCATCCATTATCTTTTTTGCTTCCAAACCAAGAGGGGTTTTATTAGCAATTTCATTTCTTAGCAGATCGCCCGTGGAAAGATGCACCAGTTTATATTTTTCTATAAGACTGGCCGCCTGTGTACCCTTGCCGCTACCGGGAGGGCCAAATAAAACTAAATTGAACATTTATGTAAATTGGTTTGATATATGCTAACAAATATAATATAGCAAAACTATATTTCTGATTTTTATATGGTTTTTCTAAAAAAGCAAAATTGTGCCATCGCGGTATCGGAGGCAACTTTTTACCGCTTCCGGTTGTTTTAAATAGAGATATGAAATACTCCTTCTTAATATTATTCAGCATTTGCTGTTTATTTTATCAATGTCAGTCTCAAACAAAATCATCCAGCTATAAAGACACAACTACAATGAATAACAAAAACAATCCTGTTTACTCCCGTACCGATACGGCCGATGTAAAACTCAGCAACGAGCAGTGGCAGAAGATATTGCCGGAAGACATCTATTATATTGCACGTCAAAAAGGTACAGAAAGGCCCTGGAGCAGCAAGTTTGAAAACTTTAAGGAAATCGGAACCTACTATTGTGCAGCCTGCGGCAACCCGTTATTTAAAAGCGACACCAAATTTGAAAGCGGCTGCGGCTGGCCCAGCTTTTATGAGCCCATCACCAAAAAAAGCATTATTTACGCTGAAGATAAAAGCCACGGTATGGTACGTACCGAAGTACAATGCGGCCGCTGCGAAGCCCATCTGGGTCATGTGTTTGACGACGGACCGCCACCAACCGGCCTGCGTTATTGTATAAATGGCGTAGTGCTTGATTTTGAAAAAGCAAAAGAGGCCGAAAAGAAATATAATAGCAAAAAGGAATAGTATTAAAGCTGTACGTAATAAAATTATGGTCAGGTTACTGGTTTAAAGAAGGGTTCGCTTTTTGGCAGCCACTTTTTTCTTTTTGCCGTACCATATTAAAAAACCGGTAACTGGCAGGCTGGCAGCAATCAGGCTGGCAAAAAATGCCAGCAGTTTCCCGGGTAAGCCCAGCACTGCGCCTACATGAATATCGTAGTTCATACGCTGAACTTTATCAGATAACGGTGCATCCATAAACTTGCCGGCCCATACGCCATCTGTTGGCAACTCTTTTCCGGTGTACTGGTCAAAATGGTAAAAATCAGCATTGAAATAGCTATCAAGGTGATGATTTACATAGCCCTCCAGCGCATCCGCATCATCATGAGGAAAAACAATACCCACTTTATTATCGCTTTTCTTTTGCTTCATCAGTTCCAGCCAAACAGTATTCACCATTTTTTGCCGGTCTGTGGTCCCGGCCAAAGTACTGTCTGAAAGGGGGTGAATATGATCCGGCATTGTTTTGCCTCCCGAAGTGATAAAATAAACCGAATTAGCAAACCACTGAAAACCCATGATCAGGCCGGTAATGGCCAAAAATATTGCCACCCATGTCATATAAAAGCCCAGCACATTATGCAGGTCATAATTTTTTCTTTTCCATTTAGTGGCAGATTTCCATTGAAATTTAAACCGTTGGCGTGCGGCCGCTTTATTTTTAGGCCACCAGAGAACAATACCGGTGATCATCATCACTAAAAAAATAAGTGTTGCCGACGATATAATGATTCTGCCGGGCTGGCCCAGCCATAGCTCGTAATGCCCCATTGTGATCACCCGAAAGAAATCTTTGCTCATATCTTTTACTTTCTGCACATTTCCCGTATAGGGGTTTACAAAAATCTGGTAGTACACACTATCATCGTAATAGTAGGCCAGCGCTGCATCTTTGGTTCCGAGATATTCTACAGAAACCATTTCTTTCCCGCCCAGGTATTTATCTACCGAATCTTTCAGAACCGTTGGCGGCAGGTATTTTGTGCCAGGGTTCTTTACAAAACGAAAGCGCTCTACTGCTCTTGAAATTTCTCTTTCAAACGCAAGAATGCACCCGGTAATGCCCAGCCAGAATACAATAAGGCCAGAGGCGAGCCCCAGCCACAAATGTAGTTTTCCTGTAAATTTCTTAAGCGTCATATAATTTCTAAAAGCGAATATCTCTTTCATTTCAAAGAGATATTCACTTTGCAAATGGTTTCTGTTCATTAAAACCGGTAAGTAACCGATAACCTGACATTGCGCGGAGGTTCGGTCTGATAGTAAAAGGCCGGGGCTCCGGAGCTCCAGTCGCCCGGTATTGTTGGCAGGTCGTAGTAAGAACCGCTAAATAAATATTTATCCAGTATATTGAAAATGTTTAATACTACCTTATATTTCTCTTTGGAGTAAGAGATACCTCCATCCAACTTAAAATAGTCTGGAAGAGGCTCTCCTTTCGTATACCAGCCGGTATGCCTGTCAATAAGCGAAGTAAATCCGCCAGAAAAGCCCAGACCGTTTAAAGCACCTTTCTGCAACTGGTAAAAAAGCCACGCATTAGAAGTGTGTTTTGCATATCCGGGAACGATATCGCCTACCGCATATCCGGAGCCGCCACCTTCGGCAAGTTTGGTAACAACGCTTTCTGTAAACGCATAATTTGCAGTAACCAGAAAGCCCGGAAGCACACTTCCTCTTGCATCAAACTCTACGCCCCTTGCCACTTTTTCTCCTAAAACCATGCTATAGTTTTGGCTGGGGGTGCTGTGCACAAGATCTGCAGTCAGCTCTTTTTGTTTTAAAATGCGGTAAACCGACAAGGTCGTGGACCACCTGTCGTCAAACCAGTTCTTTTTTAATCCCAGTTCCATATTATTTCCTGTGGTGGGCTTCACATCTCCATTGTATCCCCAAATTCTTCCGGTTTGAGGAACAAATGCCTGATCGTATAACGCATATGCAGAGAAGGATTTATTAATAGAGTAGCTTAATCCGACCCTTGGTGTAAAATGCTTTGCCTTAGAAAAATCAACACCTACTCCATACACCTGGCTTACATCTGTGTACCTTCCGGCAAGCGTTAAACGAAGCCTTTCCTGTAAAAAAGCTATTTCATCCTGAATATAAATACTTGAATAACGCTGCTTTTGAATGCCTCCGGCACGGATGGCTCTTTCTTCAATAGGTCTGTTTCTGTCAAAAGCGGGGTATCCATTTGATGGAACACCATAAGAAGGATGTCGGGGATCGAACAAAGACCCTACAACATCCAGATTATGACTCTGCCCCCAATCTGCATAATAGTTTTTATTGGCTGCATCTGCTCCTGCAAGAATTCTGTGGCGGACAGCGCCCGTATTGAATTGCCCGTTTAAGAACACCTGACCCAATGCCATTATACTTTTTGCATCCCAAAGGCCAATATTTCTTATGAGGCTGTCTCCACCTGGTGCCAGGTACGGCGGCCACGAACTCATTCCCTCCTGATCATACCTGAAGTATGATCCCTGTGCTGTAATCTTCCAGTTATCATCAAAATTATGTTCAAATGTTAAATAACCACTATGATCATTTATTTTAGTGGGTGGAAGTCCCGGATTGGTGTAAGTAAAGTTTATTGGAAATGTACCATATCCTTCTCTTGAAAAAACATAATAAGACCCTACTTCGGTCATTCTTGCAAACTGTCCGTTATACTCCAGTGTAAGCCTGGATTTATCATCTAACTGATACGATACCACCGGCGCTAATACATAACGATTATTATATTCATAATCCCGGTGCGAGCCTTTGTTTTGTGCAGCTACATTCAGGCGGTATAATAACTTTTTATCCTTGCTTAACGCTCCGTCAAGATCAAGGCTACCCCTGTACAGATCAAAGCTGCCTAAAGTAAAGTTCACTTCTCCTTTGGTTATTCCCGTCGGTTTTTTTGTAACCACATTATACAAGCCGCTGGGATCGCCGTTGGCCAGCATAAAACCGGCGGGGCCTTTTACAAACTCAATTCGCTCCACAAAGCTCATGTCTTCAGTAAGCGGGCCCCAGTAAGAAGCGACTACATTAAAGCCATTTCTGAATGCCTTGATCTGAGAACCCCTGGCTGTAATATTGGTGTATAAATCTCCCCAATGTTCAGACCGGATAGCACCGCTTATATTTCTAAGTACCCCATCACTCATACTTATAATTTGCTGATCAAGCAGCGTATTCTTATCAATAACCTGTATATTTTGTGGTGTTTCTAATAGGGGGGTTGTAATGCGCAAACTTCCCGAAGCACGCTGTATGTCATTCTGGCGACTGGTAACAATTACCTCCCCCAGGGTTAAAGCATTTATGGATAGTTTTATGTGTACATTTGATACCTGGTTGGCTGCTACAGGTACCGTTTCTTCAATATTATCGTGCCCGACCAGCGAAATCACAAGTGTGTACGTTCCCGGATTCAGCCTGCTGAAACTGAACCTGCCGGTTTCGTTGGCAGTTGTCGACTGGTCTGTACCTGCAATATTGACGGTAACGCCTACAGCCGGTTTATCGTCTTCTGTCAGTACCGTTCCCGAAATCCTTCCGAAACCGGTCTGGGCTGATGCATTTAGTCCGAATGTCAACGCTAGCGCCAGCACCGCTCTGTGAATTACTCTTCTCATTGTTTTTTGATTTGTGGCGCAAATGTAATCGCACCATTTCTGAGTATATTTACGAAATGCGGAATATTTCATTGTTTAAACAATAACCGACAATAGGGTGACAAATGACACCAACCCGCCTCGCCTTCAGCTAACGGATTTTACCGCTATCTTTGAAAAAACGATTACAATGAACAGCCGTAGAAAGTTTATTACCCAATCATCAATACTTGCTTTGGGTGGTTTTACCCTTCAGTCTTTTAATAAGAAAAATTTTGCCTTATCAAGAACCGGTATTAACGATACAATTAGCATCGGTGCTATTGGAATAAAGGGGATGGGATGGGCGAATACCATGTCCATGCTTAAAATTCCGGGAGTACAGGTGGCTGCACTTTGTGATGTGGATAAAAATGTGCTGGATCAGCGTATGGCAGAGCTAAAGAAAAATAACATGGATACCGGTAAAATAAAAACTTACGGAGATTACCGGCACTTACTGGACAATAAAGAGGTGGATGCCGTAATCATAGGCACGCCCGACCACTGGCATGCGCTGATGATGATCGATGCCGTAAAAGCAGGAAAAGATGTGTACGTTGAAAAACCGGTTGGCAACTCGATAGAAGAGTGCCGCACCATGGTAGCCGCTCAAAAAAAATACAACCGTATTGTGCAGGCCGGCCAGTGGCAACGCAGCCAGCAGCATTTTAGAGATGCGGTTGACTTTGTGCACAGCGGGCAATTAGGCAATATCAGAACCGTAAAGGTTTGCTGCTACCAGGGCTGGATGAAACCCGCCCCCGTAGTTGCCGACAGCGCACCGCCGGTCGGAGTGGATTATAAAATGTGGCTGGGCCCAGCTAAGTCAAGGCCTTTTAACAGCAGCCGCTTTCACTTTAACTTCCGCTGGTTCTGGGATTATGCCGGCGGTCTGATGACCGACTGGGGCGTGCACCTGATGGATTATGCGATCTTTGGAATGAATGCTCCTGTACCTAAGACCGTTTCGGCCCTAGGCGGCAAATTTGCTTACCCCGAGCTGTACCAGGAAACCCCTGATACGCTTACCGCGTTGTACGAGTTTGACGGCTTTAATATTATCTGGGATCACGCGATGGGCATCGATAACGGTAATTTTGGGCGCGATCACAGCATCGCCTTTATTGGTAACAATGGTACACTTGAATTAGACCGTGGCGGCTGGGAAGTAACAGAAGAAAAACGAAGCGAGAGAAAAGTTGCCGTACCACGAAAAGAGAAATCAGATAACGGGTTAGATAAGCATACTGCCAACTTTATTACTGCCGTTCGTTCGCGCAGACAAAGTGATCTGAACTGTCCGATTGAAACCGGGGCACATATTGCCACCGTTTGCCAGATGGGTAATATTGCTTTCAGGAGCAAACAAAAAGTAACCTGGGATAACGCTGCCGGAAAATTTACAGATGAACAGCTCAACAAACAGTACCTGATGGCCGAATATTATAATGGATATACGCTGCCGAAGATTTGAAGCTTTGTGTTACCGTATAAGCCGGAGCGATAAAAATGACAAAACCTGTGCAGATAAGCTGATTGAAAAAAGCTTTGTGGCTGACTCCCATTACATCGCCACGGCCACTTTTAGTTGAGTACTTATGCCTGGAAGCTGGTTTTATACGGCCTTTAATGGACCTGTTTATTGTATAGCCATCCAGATCTTCAGAAATTATAGAATTCCTATTACAGGGTTAATATCAATTTATAGTTATAAAATATATAATTGTCGCAGGCTCTTTAAATAATCGCTTTACTACCGCACCATCTTCTCAATCACTGTTTTCTTGTCAATAAACTGAACCAGGAAATAAAAAAACAGTACAAAAAGAAGCTGAATCCAAAACTTTTGAACAAAAGCTAATACACTTTTAGCCATATCATTGTTATAAACAAATGCAGTTATATACAGCACTGTAAGGATCAGCGCTATTGCCAGCAATAAAAGCAGGTTCCATTTAAAATCAATTTTATAATTTTCCTTTGTCTTTATCCTGCGGATCACATTAAATGAAAAACCATATGAAGGTTCTTTGCTGCTTTTTTCGTTCAAGGCATCAAAAACCATCTTATACCATTTGTGATCGGCTGAATTCTCATTCAAAGGGTCAAATTGCTTTTCTACCTGTTCCTGTATGTCTTTTTCAAAAGAGTCCATTGTTCTTTATCTTTTCTTTTAATATTTTTCTTGCCCGGAAGAGATGGGTTTTAACAGTTCCCTCCGGCATACCGGTAACCGCTTCAATTTCTTTATAAGTGAGCTCATTAAAATGATATAAAACAATTACGCTTTTGTAAGCAAGCGGCATTTCTTCTAATAGCCGGTTAATGTATTGCTTTATATCTTTATACTCCGATAATTCTTCCGGCGTTTCAGTTGTAAAGCTCAACTTTTCATCATATATATTACCGGTACGCCTGTCATACTTTCTGTAATCCCTTATATAATTAAGCGCTGTTCTGTATGCAATGCCCGCGATCCAGGTTGACAGTTTTGATTTAAAAGAGAACTGCCGAAGATTGTTATACACCTTTATAAAAACTTCCTGGGCTATATCTTCTTTGTCATTTTCATTATCTGTAAGTTTATCTACAATGTAAAAAACAAATTGCTCATATTGTTTAACCATTTGTCCGAATGCCTGCATATTGCCATTCAACACTTTTGATACAATTTCTTTTTCGTTAAACATCGAACAGCTTTGCTTATTTAAATTATAAGAGCTCTATTAGACACTAATAACCGGTTAAATGTTTCACTCGATTTTTTTATAATTTCTGAAACCTTTTGCTATCATTCCGTGACTACTTACCAACACAATCATTGATCACTTATTAAAAATATAACAATGCAGGATATTCTTTCTTTTTTCATGATCGTTGCCGTGGTGGCTATTATCGCCAATGTGGGTATAGAATTTATGAACTACCTGCTCAAAAGGCGCCTCATCAGGTCTGGCCAGTTAGACGATAATTATTTACAACTATTGAGGAAGAAAGTGAGTAATTTATCTTCTCTGAAATGGGGTATTCTTTTATTATTTGGCGGTATAGGGCTTATTATAACAGGATATCTGCAATTTGACTGGGAAAAATCTCCTGTTCCCTGGGGCATTGAAACGGTTTTTATTGCAGCAGGTTTTTTGGTATACTACCTTATAGCTTCACGCATTAACAGGGAATGATCTCTTCGCCCTTATCTCTTTCATAAAAATCTTATTAATACGGCACTGATACCCATAACGAAAGTTATATGGCCTCCTTATACCCATTAATCAATAAAAATGCATACAAAATTTTCGTTACATCATCCATCCGGAAATTCATTGGTCAACAAAAAACCGGCGTTCACCCTGCAAAAGAAGCAGGCGGCCTTTTTCCTCTTGACCTTTTTTCGGGCGGTTTATAAGTTTACTGCCACTAAAAAAGTTATGTATAAATATTTTTACCTGTACTGCAGTATCACCTTCTTCGTAGCATTTTCACTCAGGGCACAAACAATCGATTCTGTGATCATTAAAGGGCGGGTAGCCGATTCATTACAACAGCCGGTTGCATGGGCAACGGTGCATATCTATAAAAACGATTCTTTGCTGGCAACCAATGCGACTGATGAAAAAGGATACTTTCAGTTTACGACTATTAAAAAGCTGGCAACCACTATTCATATATCAGCTACCACTTACAAAGACCTGGTAAAAAATATTAACTGGCCGGAAACAGATAGCCCGATATCCGATTTCGGAACATTTTTCTTACTCAATAAGGGGAATGAGCTCGAAAACGTAACCGTTACTGCATCAAAGCCATTAATAAAAAGGGAAACAGACAAGCTGGTTTATAATACAGATGCGGATCCCGAAAGCAAATTCAGCAGCGTTCTGGAAATAATGCGGAAAGTACCGTACCTGTCTGTAGACGGACAGGAAAACTTAACCTTAAAGGGCAATAGCAGCTATCGTATTCTTATTAACGGCAAACCGTCAGGACTTGTGGATAACGACCCTAAAAGTTTTCTAAAATCATTGCCTGCGTCTACTATCCAGAGCATCGAGGTTTATACAACACCTCCTTCAAAATACGATGCAGAAGGATTGGGTGGTGTTATTAATATCGTTACTAATAAAAAGGTAGGGGAGGGCTATAAAGGGAATATCAATCTTAACGGAAGCACCCCCGCAGGCGGACCCGGCGCAGGATTCTCCTTTACGGCTGCGCACAAAAAATTGGGTGTTGAATTATACGGGGGAGGCAATTTTTCTTATACTCCTCCGGTTAGTAATGCTACCACCCGGACAACACCAAACACCCGGCTTGATGTTTCCGGGGATAATAAAGGAAACAGCAATGGCCGTTATATCGGTACCCAATTCAGCTATGAGTTAGATTCCCTTCAGTTGCTCACTGCGCAATTAAATTTCAACGGTTTTTACAGCCGGGGGGCTAACCACCGGGTATCTTTACTGCAACAACAAAATGAAATACGGGAGCAGTTCAGGCAATCAGGTAATAGCCGCGGAAATAATAACGGGTTTGACGGCGGCCTGAATTACCAGCTGGGCTTTAAAAAAGATAAATCAAAACTGTTAACGGTTTCGTACCGGTATATGCAATACAGAACGCACCATACCATGTACAACCGCTTCTTTGATGAGATCAATTACCCCGCTATCGACTTTAATCAATATAACAATACGGATTATATAGAGCATACAGGACAGGTGGACTACCTGCAAAATATTAAGAAGCTAAAAGTGGAGGCGGGTATGAAAACTATTTTCAGGAACAACAGCAGCGCGTTCAGCACCGCTCAATATGATGATGCTATTGATCAGTTCTTGAATCATGCTGGGCAGCAGGATGGTTTTGAAAATCGCCAGTCCATCCTTTCTGCTTACAATACCTATTCCTTCACATTAAAAAGCTGGGGGTTTAAAGCAGGCGTCCGGGTAGAGCAAACCTTTAACCACATTGATTTTAGCAGCACTTCAACCCCAATAAATAACCATTATTTTAACCTGGTGCCTTCCGTTGTTATTAATAAGGACAATAAAAACGGGAGCTATTTGAACCTGGGATATAATCAACGGTTAAAAAGACCAGGTATCAATCGCTTAAATCCGTTTGTAAACCGCACTAACCCCAATTTTATCGAATACGGGAATCCTAACCTAAAAGCATCGCTCATGCATAGCCTTGACCTGGGTTACGGTTTTAATAAAAAACAATCGGTGAATATCGGGCTCACTTACGCTTTTACCAATAACATGGACCTTAAAAATTCGAGATATGATACTGCTTCAAAAATTACTTATACCACTTATGAAAATTCAGGAAAAGTTGACGCGCTGATATTGAACGCGAATTTCAACCTCGCCGTTACCAAGGCATTAAGAACGATCATTAATGGTAATGTGGCGAATTTCTGGATACAGACCGTTACTGATAATTATATCGAAGAAACCCAAAGAATACTTTTCAGGGCTTCTGTTTCTAACACTTATGCTTTTAATAATGACTGGTTAGCAGGCGCCTCCGTATATGTAAATGGTAAAAACCTTGCCCCGGCCCAGATAGGAACTGTTAATGGCTACGTTTCCTCTAACTTTAGCCTGAGCAAAAATTTATTAAACAAGAAACTCTCCTTATCCGCCTATATCAACAACCCGTTTACAAAATACCGGAACAGCCGCACAGAAATCAGTTCTTATAATTTTACAGAGATCAATAACAGCCAGGAATATTTCAGGAGGGTTGGCTTCAGCGTTAATTATAAATTCGGAAAATTAAAAGAAGATATCAAGAGAAATAAACGAGGCATTAATAATAATGATCTGGCCAATTGAGCCATCAACATCGTTTTTTCTCGATGCTTTTTCTTAAAACATACCAACTCAACGGGCCATTCCTGCCTAATAAATATTATAATAGCCTGTAGCTATTTTTCAGCTTATCATCAAAAAGTCTTTATTCAGTTTTTTATAAGATTTTTGTTGTACAATCGTCACATTTTCTTATCTTTAAAGAACTAAAACCCTCTATGTTATGACACACCCAGCTTTTACATTGCTAGCTTTAGGTATTGCTATGCCCGTTTTTATTCAAGCACAAGACACACAGACCGACAATCACACTATAGGAATTACCATTCCGGAGGTGGCGTTAGTTGATATTGAGCCTGGTGCAAGTAAAAATATCACAATGAACTTTACCGCTCCGACTGAAGCGGGATTGCCATTAACTGCTCCTTCTGCAAACAGTACACTATGGCTAAATTACTCTTCTATTAAATCATCCGGAGACCCAACCCGTAATATTACTGTAAAACTAACCGCGCTGGTTCCGGGAGTGGATATCAAAGTTACTGCGGCGGCGGCCGCCGCCGCAGGTGATGGCACGTTTGGTACTCCATCTGCACAACTGACCTTATCCCTTTCTGATCAGGCAATTATTTCTGGTATAGGAAGCGCGTATACAGGCGATGGCGCCAATAATGGCCATAACCTTACTTATGATGTGGCTTTTGGCAGCGGGTCTACGGCTTCATATGCAGATCTGGAAGCAACCTCTGCCACAGCTACCGTTACCTACACTATTTCTGATAATTAGTTTTCTCTATAAATTCTGAATAAGAAGAATCCTGGTTTTACAGGATTCTTCTTATTTCTTATTGTTCGCCCTCAACTGCTTGCTCTATGATAATACGTATTCTGTTTTTCGCAGCCTTTATTTTGTATTATGGTTTTTCACAGGCCAGTATCATTATTCACAACGGCCTCACCCACATTTATCAAATAAAGGACGGTCAGACATATAAAGGCCAAATCACTTTAGAAAATACAGCCGGCACTCCACAAAGTGTAAAGCTGTATTTACAGGATCTGAGCTATCAATCAACCGGTATAATTCATTATAGCGAGGCACGTACTAATGAAAAAAGCAATGCCGACTGGATTCAATTAAACACCAACCTCCTTACTTTAAAAGCCAAAGAAAAAACAGAAATATTATATGAAATAAAAAAGCCTGAAAAAATCACATTGCCTGGCAGTTACTGGAGTGTAATTATTGTTGAACCGGCAGAAGAAATAAAGCCCGCAAATGATAAGCCGGGCTTAAATATATCAACTGTGGTGAGATACGCTATTCAAATCATTACCGATTACAATACTGAAGAGGTACAACCAAGTCTTAAGTTTGAAAATATTACAATAGAAAAAGAGGCGAATAAGAAAATTTTAAAAATTGGTATTGCCAATAATGGCCTGGTCTTTTGTAAGCCTACAGTACATCTGGAAATGTATGACCATAAAAGCG
This sequence comes from Niabella aquatica, assembly GCF_054779315.1. Lineage (NCBI taxonomy): Bacteria > Pseudomonadati > Bacteroidota > Chitinophagia > Chitinophagales > Chitinophagaceae > Niabella > Niabella aquatica. The sequence goes on along the minus strand of NZ_BAAGYM010000008.1, from coordinate 319,675 downwards.
GTCAAAAAAACGGCTCTTATTCAAGCCAGCCAATGGGACTGTTACCCAATAATTCAAAATCTTTTTTTATAGACATCAGCGCTGTTCCGCCAGGCCGGTATACAGCAGCTATGATAGCTGTTGACGAAAACGAAAATGCTTTCGCTCTCAATGTGGAACTGGAAATAAAACATGACTGATTGTTATTCATTATTTTTTTTCATGCTTTTCCCGGTGCTTGTTTTTTCTCAATCTCCTTCTGATAAGTTAAACGATGAAAAAGAGCAGCTATTACCGGGAAGCATCTCGCTTATCTCTTTCAAAATAGAAAATAACAGCCCCTACAACAAGTTGTATGATATAGTTGCCAGCACTTCAGTCTCAACCATCACGCCGGTTATTAAACAGAATCAGCTTAACATTGCTGCCAGAGACACCGCATTATATATTGTTCCTATACGAATTGCTCCGGAAACTTTACAGGGCAGTTATAAAATCGCGCTGCACATTACAGATAAAGACGAAGGATCCAGCTTTACAAAATCTTCAGATATTGCAGTAGCCCGGTTAAAAAAAATAGCACTTACCGCCATTGAATCACCCGAATATGTGCGGGCGGGAAAACCAATAAGCAGTTCTTTCCAATTAAAAAACAATGGCAACACTACCGAGCATTTAATCCTCGAGAGTAACAGCAACATTACTGATACAGAAGATTCGATTACACTGCAGCCAGGGGCATCAAAAATTATTACTGTAACAAAAAATACAGACCCCAACCTGGGAAAGAACGAGATGTTTAATCTCACTTTGTCTGCGTATTCAATAAGCGAACCACATAAAAAATGGCAGGCTTATTCCGCCACCCATATTATTTCTGCAAAGCCTTTAGAAAACGATATTTACTACCGGTTTCCCGTTTCTGTCTCTGTTTCTTACGTTGGTATGCAAAACAGGGGAACTTATAACGGCGGGTTTCAGGGCGAAATATATGGGAGCGGCAGTTTAGGTCAACAAAATAAGGACTGGCTTACATTTCGGGCAGTATCTCCTAACCCGGTACAGCTCAATGCTTTTACACAATACGAAGAATATTTTGTTGATTACAAAACTCAACACCTCTTTATTCATTTAGGCGACAAAACCTTTTCCTCTTCGTTTCTTACAGAGTTTGCACGGTATGGCCGGGGTGCCGAAGTCCGGTATAAATTCAAAAAAACAATGCTGGGAGGCTTTTATAGCCGCCCCAGGTTTTTTAGAGATATTAAAGAGGAGTTCAATATTTTTTCCACTCTTCTGCTGAATAAAGGAAATGAAATTACAGCCGGATATTTATACAAAATACCAGAGAAAAATATCACACACTATAATTTGAACCCCGTTGATATAACAGGAAGAGCACATTTACCCTATTTAAAGGCAACCTTTCACCCGCTTAAAAACATCCGTCTTTTAACAGAAATCTCCTATAGCCAAACTGCAAAATACAGGGGAGCCGGTTATATGCTGCAATCGCAGGCTTATTTAAAAAACCTGGACGCCAATGTGAGTTATATTAAAACAAGCCCGGGCTTTGCCGGATATTTTAACAACACGAATATGCTGAACGGTAGCCTCCGTTTCAGCGTTTCTAAAAAAACAGACCTCATGGCTAATTATATACAGGACGCCAAAAATATTCAAAGAGATACCTTAACGTTATCCGCACCGTACCGCGAGTACATACAGTATGGCGCTAACTACAAATACGTAAAAACCGGCACTGTAGCTCTTTTGGGTGGTTTGCAAAAATACCAGGACCGGTTAGAGCCGAAACAGTTTGATTATAAAGAAGATTTTGTAAGAATAAGCATCAACCAAAAAGTATCCATCTTTCATTTAAACATTGAGCACCAGTTTGGTAAAACCACAAATTTTTTAACCCGGTTTACAGGCAATTCTAACTACTATACAGCTAATGTGAGTTTTGAAAAATTCAGCACCTCCTTTAACGTGTATGCCAGCCTTACACAAACTTCCCGCTATCTGCTCAAAAATCAAAAACGAATTTATTACGGCGCCAGGTTATTCAGCCGGTTGTCGGATAAAACATCCCTGAGCTTATTTTATCAAAACAATTACCAGCCTGAAGAATATTATAACGACCGCAATCTTTTTGAAGCTCTTTTTCATCAACAAATCTTAGGCCGTCACGAAATCGATTTATCGGGTCGTTATACCCTGGCACGGGGCGAAACCGGAAAGAAAGATTTCATTCTCTCGCTTCGCTATACCTTAAGATTAAATGTACCGGTTCAAAAAACGGCAACATATACCAGTCTTTACGGTAATATCAGTAATCAGGGAGTAAAAAAAACAGAAGGAGTCCGGTTAATGCTCGGCAATCAGTTAACTGTTACTGACAGGTTGGGCAATTATATTTTTAAAAACGTGGTGCCCGGAGATCATATCCTGGAAATAGACCGGTCTACAACCGATATCAGTGATATTCCGAATATTTCCTTGCCGGCAACATTACATCTTACCGGCAAAGAAAATACTTTTAATTTCGGATTAACAACAGCCGCCACGATAAAGGGTTTTATAAAGCTTGCCGAAACAGGAAAAAAGAATAATACCGCACCTGTAAAAAAGAAAAATAACAGCATCATTATAGAAGCTTCCGATAACCAGCAGGTGTATCGTAAAATTTGTCCTTTGTCTGAATTCTTTGATTTTACTTATTTACGCCCTGGTTCCTGGACAATAAAAATATACCGGAACGGGTTAGACAAAAATTATAAAATACCAACAGAAACATTCCGTTTTACATTAGAACCAGGAGAAACAAAAATTATCAATATCGATGTAGTAAAACAACAGGCTGAAATAAAATATCAACACGAAAGCATAAAAGTAACATATCATCAAAAAAATAACAGATGAAAGTAATGCGCTATACGCTGTTAGCAGGCTTCCTGATTTTTACTGGAACAATAAATGCCCAGACCGGAGGAAGCAAAAATGTTTCCCTCACCCTGCCAACGGTTGCATTACTGGACATAGAACCTAGTGGAACGATAAACATGAGCTTTTCCGCTCCCACGGAAGCAGGAAGGCCGCTTACAAACCCACCCTTGAATCAAACGAAATGGATCAATTATACCTCTGCAATTAGCCCAGGAGGAAACAGCCGGAGTATTACCGCGTCAATAAACCAAACCGTTCCGGGAATTGATATTAAATTGCTGGCTGCGGCTTCCAGCTCCGGAGCCGGCGCTTTAGGAACTCCAGCAGCACAAGTGACACTTACAACGTCCCCGGTGACTATTATCAGCGGAATCGGCGGTGCCTACACAGGAAGCGGAACAGGCAACGGCCATCGCCTTACTATTACCGTAACTCCCAATAATTACGCTGATTTATCTGTACACAATAACACACAGGTAGTGGTTACCTGCACTATACTTTCAAACTAAAAAACAAACCGTGAACCGCTTTAAATTAAACAGAAAGACCGTGTATGTAGCATTCTTTATATTGTTACGAAGTGCGCTGCCGGCACAGACCTTAACGGTAAACGGTTTTGACTGGACCGTGAGCCTCCCCGCTATTACAGAAGCGGGCAGCAATTATAACGGTACTTATGAAAGTGCTGCTAATCAGATATTATTAAACACCACAATACCCTTATTACTAGGCAACGGAAAGGTATCCGTGCATTACGAAGCAAATCCAACCTGGCATAATGATTTAATCCTGTCTGTAAAAAGAACAGGCAGCGGATCAACAATTTGTGCATTATGCGAGATTTCAGGCGGCCTCTCTTATCTGCCACTTACCCTAGCAGATATAGAACTTTACAGGATTAAAGCAGTTCTTGCTCTTGCATCTTTCAGCAATATTCCCATACAGCTGAGAGTATCAGGAGTTTCGGTAACCATACCTGCCGCAAGCTACAACAGCAGAGTGGTTTTTACAGTAAGCGCACTATAATGGTAATCCCCTGTTTTAAAGAAGCTGGCCTGTGAACTCAAAAGGCCGTTGAAAACACCCATATACCACATCCCAATCTGATAGTGATCAATTCTCAAATAGAAACTATCTTTGCAACTCTCCAAAGAAGATTAAAACATTTTGAACTTTTTAGATTTTATGAGCGTGCAACATTTATCGGAACAGGAAATTATCAGAAGAGAAAAATTACAAAAACTGCGGGACGCGGGTATTGATCCCTATCCTGCCGCATTGTTTCCTGTAACCCACTATTCGGCAGATATTAAAGCTGATTTTTCTGAAGAAGCAAAAGACCGGTTTAACCATGTCAATATAGCCGGTCGTATTATGAGCATTAATGATAAAGGCAAGGTTTTCTTTATAAAGATCCAGGACAAACAGGGTATTTTTCAGTTATATGTAAAGCGGGATGAACTTTATCCCGGTGAAGATAAAAGTGAATGGGACGTGTTGGTGAAACATGGCTTAGACCTTGGTGATTTCATTGGGGCCGGCGGTTATGTGTTTGTTACCAAAACAGGAGAAACCTCTTTGCATACGCAATCCCTTACACTGCTTTCCAAATCATTAAAACCTTTACCTGTAGTAAAGCGGGATGAAGAGGGAAATGTGTTTGATGAAGTAACCGATCCTGAGTTCAGGTACCGCCAGCGGTATGCCGACCTGGTGGTTAATCCTGCCGTAAGAACAACTTTTATTAAACGCACCAAACTCATCAACTCTGTACGTGAGTTTTTAAATGAACGTGGTGCTTTGGAAGTGGATACTCCGGTGCTGCAGGCCATCCCCGGCGGTGCTGCAGCAAGACCGTTTGTTACGCATCATAATGCGTTGGATGTGCCATTTTACCTGCGTATTGCCAATGAGCTGTACCTGAAACGTCTGATCGTTGGCGGGTTTGACTGGGTATATGAGTTTAGCCGCAACTTTAGGAATGAAGGAATGGATCGCACGCACAACCCAGAGTTTACCGTACTCGAATTTTACGTAGCATATAAAGATTATTTCTGGATGATGGAAACCACAGAGCAGCTATTGGAAAAAGCCGCTTTGGATGTAAATGGCACTACTGATGCAATCATTGGCGACAAAACTATTTCGTTTAAGGCGCCATATGCAAGAGTATCCATTTATGATGCAATAAAAGAGCATACAGGTTTTGATGTAAGTGAAATGGGCGAAGAAGGATTAAAAGAAGTGTGCGGAAAACTGGGTATTCATGTAGATAAAACCATGGGCAAGGGCAAGCTGATTGATGAGATTTTCGGTGAAAAGTGTGAGCATCACTACATACAGCCCACCTTTATTATTGATTACCCCGTAGAAATGAGTCCGCTTACCAAAAAACACCGAAGCAAACCCGGGCTGGTAGAACGCTTTGAGCTGATGGTGAATGGTAAAGAAATTGCCAATGCTTACAGCGAGCTGAACGACCCTATAGAACAACGGGAACGTTTTGAGGAGCAGGCAAAGCTGCTGGAACGTGGCGATGAAGAAGCCATGTATATTGACTATGATTTCCTGCGCGCCCTGGAATATGGTATGCCGCCAACCTCGGGCATTGGCTTTGGCATCGACCGGTTGGTTATGATGCTGACCAATTCTCCTTCTATACAGGATGTACTGTTCTTCCCGCAAATGCGGCCGGAGCGGGGGGCTGAGGGATAATAGCTAACACAAAGATGGATAGATCGGATTCTGGTCATAATTTTTAAATAAAAAGCAGGTAAGATAATAGCATTTTGATATCGCTCATAGGTGGCTGTTTGGTTAAAAAAAGGGTTAAATAACCCTTTTTTTATTCTTAATCAAATCGCATTTTTGGTAATGTAAAACAAAGGCATGTCTTATGCAGACAGACCAGGGAACAACCACTAAAAGGTAAATTTATACCTGAAATAAAAAGACACCTTGAAAAACCGAAATAAGTATTCTTCATAGAACGATCGGTTTTGCCCAACATATAAAACTGCCGTTTTGCAACAACAACCGTAAGCGGGGAATAAAGATAAAATTAATGATCATGGTTTTTCAAATAAACCGGAAACCATTAGTAAGGCTACAGGAAAAAATTGATCGGATTATATATGTTTTTTAAACACAGTGGGATATTCCTGAATCTTAAAATCCAATTCAAAGATGAGAGCGAGCAATGATTTTTTCTTAACTGCTAAAAAATTCTGGAAAACAGTTGTAAATAAAGAAACCGCTCCCGATGTAGAAAAGCTGCAGCGCCAAATAGAGCTGTATAAGCGATTGTTAAGCATTTTCCACGCGGGAGATTATTACCATTATGTGTTCAGTATGTACATATCGGAATTTGATGTGGTAAGTGAAAAAATACGGCAGGTGTTAGGATATGAACCGGAAGAAGTGACAATGAAATTCCTGATGGATAGGGTACATCCTGATGATAAACCGTATGTATTAAATTTTGAATACAAAATCGTGGAGTTTTTCAAATCATTGCCTTTTGAAAAAGTTGCTTTTTATAAGGTTCAGTATGATTTCAGGATAAGGAAAAAAGATGGCAATTATGTAAGAATGTTGCACCAGGCAGTGCAGGTGGATTATGACAAAAAAAACTATTACCGTACATTATCTATTGATACAGATATAACTCATATAAAACCTGAAGGCATTCCTTGTTTTTCACTTATTGGTCTTGACGGGGAGCCATCGTATTATAACATAAAGGACACTCATTTTTCAAAATCGTTTGATTTATTTACCCACCGCGAACGGGAGGTGCTCAAAGGGGTTGTAGAGGGTAAAACGAGTAAGGTGCTTGCAGATGAACTCTGTGTCAGCATCCATACGCTGCATACGCACCGGAAAAATATATTGGCCAAAGCCAAAGTTAAAACCCCACTGGAACTTATAAAAAAAGCAATAGGCGAGGGATGGGTATAAATACCCTAAAAAATACCTATCTATAGGTATTTTTTAATGTGGGTGGAGAAAATAATTTTGTGCTCATACAAATGCCACCGAATTATAGATAAAAGCCAATATATGAGACTTGCATTCCTGTTGTTATTTTCACTGATTCCATTTACACCGGTTGATGGCCAAAAAACTGTTTCCCCATTTCGTAAAGGTTATGCCTGGCTGGGCATACTATTGCAATAGCAGATTTTAGCAGTCAATACTTCTATGCAGGATAAACAATAAATAACATTCGGACTTCCGACTGTGTTGCACGTTGACTTCGCAGCACGGGTAAAATACGGAAAACAAGGCTTACTGAACTTTTAAAATAAAGCACAATGAATACAATTAAACAACTTTTACTGCTGTTAGCTATCATAAGCATTGCAGGCTGCTCTAAAGAGGATAACAGTTCCGCAAGGTACGATAAAAACAGCCTGGGTTCCTACAGTGGTGTGCTGGTGGGATCCAGCGGATATATCACTATTGAGCTAAAATCGACCGGCGCTACCGTCACAATTGTTTTTGATGATGCGACTTACCAGCTTAGCTCAGCGATTGCACTACAGCCGGGAACAAAAGTAACCGGATATACTTTACAGAAAGACGGGGTAAAAGTAGTAATGGATGTAAATGCCGACGGCTCTGTGCCGCAGGTAGCTGTAACCATACCCGGCCATGATGTAACGGCCGTGGTTTTTAAAGTAACCTCTAGTGTTGCGGTGGAAAACTATATCGGCACATTCAGTAACACAGATAGTGAGTTACCACAATACAACAACAGCGGCATACTGAACTTTACCATACATGGTAATGATGTAATAATGCTGTCAAAATGTAAAACCGGGGATTGCGGCGGCACCGCTTACATTAAAATGACCGGTAAAGTGGTGCGCAATACCAATGGCTTTACCATCAATTTTGATAACTGCAACCCTAACGACACCGTCTGCACCTTGGCCTTTACCAAAACGGCTACAGGCTACAGATACGTAGAGGTAATAGCACCAGGGGGGCAGTTTGTTGTGGAGGTAAAGAAGGCGGGATAAAGAGTATTACCGTTAAAAAACGGGGGCGGGCTACCGCTTTAATACGCTTGATCTTTTTCAATGTCAAATGCACTTTTGTGATAATAAACAATTAAACTTATGGCAACAAATCAGGAATTGACAGCGCTATTAGCCCTCGAATTAGGAACCTCAATCGTTAACAGAAGGCCCTACGCCAACGAAGTTTTTAAAACGTGGGATATTGACTTGCTTCCCCACTCCGCCACAGACACACTATTATGTGAAATTTACGACTGGAATGGCCGAAATTGGAGAACCACCGGAAAAAACTTAATAGGTTACATTTTCCCTTCGGAAAGAGTAGCCGAAATTAAAGAACAATTATTATCCATGCATAAATATGAAGCCTCTGTTCCCGATTTTGAGTTCAGCAAAGACCAGGTGATTGATCTTGGCTTTAAAATTCCTTCTTTATTCAATATCGGGTTTAATGGTAATATTAAAAATGCAAAGGAACTTTCAATAAAAGTTAACCGGGTAGCAAAATCGCGCATAACTAATATTGATAGTCCCGGTATTGAAATCATACGGAAGTTATCTGAATTTGCACAGAAAAAATCAAAAGCATACAGAAAGAATATCAAATTTAATTATCTGGCTCAATCATTATTTTACGCAGAAAGTGTTGAAATCTATCTTGAGAAAGAGGCGGGCGTTGATCTTGGGGTATCTTTTGATACTGAAGGCGTTGCTGTTGAAGCAAAAACAGATACCGAAACTAAAAAAGAAATAAAGCTCAGTTATAAAGGGAATAAGGCGCCTTTTGGTGCAAACTTCGTGAAAGGAAAAAATTTTTACCTTTAAAGCAATAAACGGCTTTAAATATGAAAAAGCGCAACCTTAAAACAGCCATTTCTACCACGGAGCCGGTCATATCATTACCCGCCTCCATCTGGATTTCCGCACAGACCAAGCCGGTAAAAGATCAACAGCAGTTTTGCAATACACACACTGCTTGCTATAATACAGATAGCCTGCCTTTTTGTTTAAAAAGATTGGCTTCGCCCAAAACTGCCGCCGGGCAATACCGCTGGTCTGCAAATATTTTGTAAGCAGCGATGTGGCAGGTTATAGCACGTTCATGTACATATAAACTATTTAAAGCACAATACAATGAATCCCCTGGTAATAAGAATTAAAAAAATACAGGCAATACTTCGGACCAATCAAACCGGGGTATATGATTTAAATACTATCAATGCCATTCGGGAAGTGCTCAACCTTCCTGTGTCTACATACAACGGCAGCAGGCAAAAAGAAGAGATTCAAAAAAAACTGGGCTTTGCAGGAAAGGACATCGATGGAATATTCGGAGTAAATACAACTACCCGCATTGAAAGCCTTTTAAATAATGAATTACCGCCTTTGCCCAAAGGAGCCAATATGATTGTTTCGAAAAGATCGCTCGAAATAATTATCGAAAGTGAAGTATCGTCAAGGGCGGCCTATCAATTGAAATACAAATATCCTGTTTGGCCTAAAAACGAAAGCGGTATTACAATAGGAATAGGTTACGATTTGGGATATGTAAATGAAGCCGTTTTTTTATCAGACTGGCAGGAATTTATTAATGATGCTGAAATTAAAAAGCTGAAAGCTGTAGTGGGACTTAAAGGCAGAAATGCTGAGGCAGCACTAACCCCGGAAATTAAAATGGTTGAGGTACCACTTGAAGCAGCCCTCACGGTTTTTTATACTAAATCAATGCCTCAATATGCAAAAAGTGCGGCACGGATATACCCGGGAATTGAAAAGCTGCCGCCAGATGCCCAGGGTGCACTGTTGTCAATAGTTTACAATAGAGGCGCTTCCGTGGCTGGAGAAAGAAGAACCGAGATGAAAAACATACAGAAATGGGTGATTCAGAAAAACCTGTCCAAAATAGCCGGGGAAGTTAGGGAAATGAAGCGTTTGTGGCCAGATGTAAAAGGATTACGGGATAGAAGAGAGCGGGAAGCCGTATTAGTAGAAAATGCAAATTATTATTTGCAAACAATAGAATACGTTTTTGTATAGAATCCCTATTATTCTCTATCCGGCAACTTTCAAAAAATTCCATCCGTGTAAAAATCACCAATTTCTCAGGATCATTAATACATTAAAAATTCTTACAGTTACAATTCCTAACAAACACTATTAGATTATGGAAAGTACAAAACCAGGTATGGGCGGCTGGTATGGCGTAATTGGCCTCATTGTAGGCACTTGCATTATACCCCTCTCCAACCTTATCAGCGACAATCATTTTAAGGAAAAGGAAACGGCCATTAACCAGATGGGCTTTTATGATAAATATGTAAAAGACCTCATTGCCCGCCAGGACAATACCGCCCAGCAGGTAGAGCTGGCAAAATACTTTTCCTGTGTTACAGAAAGTGAAGCATCAAGAAAAGGATGGATTCAGTATTATCATTTAAAGAACGAACAGTTAAAGGCCGAAAAGGATTCTTTAAAAAAACTGATTATACGCTACAAAGGGTCTTTTTTTAACAAAGGGCTGCTTAGAGACAACCTCACAGATTTAGAGGAATATGAAAGAGATAACCTGCTTGCAAGCATACAATCTCTACAAAGAAGATTTGAAATTGTTGTTACACCAACAAAAGATTCTGTTATTGTAAATACATCAACGGACAATTCCTATCAAACGGGAAGAGTATATATACAATATAACCAGGAGCGTAAAAGCGATGCAGAAGATTTGAAAACACACTTACAGGGCAATAGCTGGGTAGCACCAGGAATAGAAAAAAAAGATCTGGTGCTCAATACATCACAAATACGGTATTTCAATGTCTCTGATAAAATCCTGGCAGAAGCATTGAAATCAACGATTGAGAGCAACAGCACTTTTAAAAATGAAGATATAAAAATCCTTTTTATTCCGTTAAAAGCTCCGTTGGGCCAGCTTGAAGTATGGCTTAAGAAAAAGGATGGACCCGGCAAATTATAATATTTTATAAAACATATCGCAATGAATGAGTTTGAAAATATATTCAGCTACCTGAAAAAAGATAGTGATGGAGTATCGCTAATTGAAAGATTAGAAAAGCACAGAGAAAAGGAAAAGCAATACTCCGACCTTTATGTTGTGGATGAAAGCGGAAAAGAATTGCAGTATGTGCAGCTTGTACAGGAGGGGGGTGGCACATTAGGCATTTCCCTGGTTGGGTTTTGCTTCGTTTTGGAATATATGGGTATCCGGTTTCTAAAGCTGGCAGGTACCAGCGCAGGGGCGATCAATACGCTGTTTATGGCCGCTTTAGGGAAAAATAAAAACAGGGCAGTAACACCACAACTATTCAATATAGTGAGCAAAATGGATATGTTTTCATTTGTAGACGGGCATTGGATCGCCAAAGGAATGATCAGCAGCGTTATTTCAAAAGACGGCTGGTTTAAAAGCACTATAATAGCGTATGTGATCATCATCCTGTTGTTGCTGTTTTACTTTCCTGTTGTTATTAATTATTCTTTTATAGCGCGCATATTATACTGGATATTTCTTGGCGCTTTCCTGTTGTTTACGGCTATAATTGTTTTTTTGTTTTACCGATTTAAAAAAGCGCGGTATGGCATTAATCCCGGAAATGAGTTTACTAAATTTCTCAAACAAAACATTGGTGATAATAATTCAAAAGCGAAGCTTGACTGCATCGCAGGGTTTAGCATTGACCCCCAAAGCGGAAAGGCTGAAGTGAATGGCGAAACCTATCAATTTAAACTAAGGAACCAAAACCTGAATGGTAGCCGGCAGCCATTTAAAGATCTTCGGGCCGACTATACATTTGTTACAACTGATATAGCTTCCGAACGAAAAGTTGAATTGCCAAAACAGGCCGGTCTTTTTTGGGAAAAGCCAAATGAAGTAAATCCCGCAGAATTCGTAAGGGCGTCTATGGCAATTCCTCTTTTTTTTGAACCTCTTATTGTAACAGTTCCTAAGGAAAAAGAGGTTATAATAAATAGCTGGAAGGAAATTTTTGTAGATATAGCGCTTATCCCGGATAAAGCTATTTTTATCGATGGAGGCTCCATATCAAATTTTCCCATCAGCATCTTTCACAATGATAAAATAGAAGTTCCGAGGCTCCCCGTTTTAGGCATAAGGATAAATGACGTAAAGCATAACCCCAGGCAGGAAATAAGAACTTTTTTAGATTATGCAGGAAAAATAGTCAATACGATGAAAACATATTACGACAGGGAATTTCTTACAAAAAATAATTTTTATGAAAAATACAGCATTGCTGATATCAATACTTATGAAACGAATGCAAACTGGCTGGATTTTAACATGAATGAAAAAAATAAACGGGCGCTCTTCACTCAGGGCGTAAGGGCTGCAATAGCATTCCTGGAAAACTTTAACTGGGATATTTATAAAAAGGAAAGAGCACGGGTTTATTCAGATCTAAAAAATAAATAATACGCTGTATGCAAAAAGATCGTATAACAGGAAAAATATTTTTCTGGCTAATGGTTATCATTACCATCATTTCATACCTACTGATGACATTGAAGTCTGGTTGTATACTGCATTCGATTCCATTCAAAAGTTCAAAAGTAGTTCCTCTGCAAAACTTTAGCTCCAATGCTGCATTTTTGTCGCTTTTGCATGCTGCTAACCCCGAAGCTATTCATCAGCTCATTAATTATTACAAAATTGATTACTTGTTTATGGTTGGCTTTTATGGGTTATTAGGCTATTCTTTGTTATCCGCTATCTCTATTTATATGAGATATATGAATCGAAAAAAGGGGGGTTTAAAATACGCATTAATTGTTATTTTAATCGGATCATATGTAGGCACCGTTTTGCTGGATATTGCTGAGAATATCCAATTGATATACCAGGCGAGAACGTTCAGTGTTTATATTGAGGAACTGTATTATCCGCTAAGATTTAGGTTGAAATTTTATTTCGCATTTGTCGTAATCATTGCTGTCCTGCTCTCTTTTGTACTCAAGCGTTTTAAAAAAGATATCCGTCATATTTAAACACTGTCATTTTGCCGCAATTCTACTATGTCTTCACTGCATACCTGCTATCCGTCCGTCTTCGCTTTTTATAATGGCTTGTTGCCTCCACCGCGCGCACAACACACAGTGCTTTATCTCCTAAAAAATTCATCTACATTCCTTTATTAACATATTTTGGTAAAGATTTTGCCTGTAGCATTTAAAAATTATATCTATGGCAAAAGTTAATATCGGCATTGACGCCAAAAACCTGAAAGGAGTTTCAAAACTCCTGTCTGATGTGCTGGCAAACCAGCACGTACTTTATATTAAAACAAGAAAATACCACTGGAACGTGTCGGGCCCCAGCTTTATGGAGCTGCACTTGCTGTTCGAAGCACAATACGAAGAATTAGCCAAAAGCATTGATGAGGTAGCTGAACGTATAAGTAAACTGGGAGAGGCAGTACCTGGCACCATGGCAGAATTTATTAAATCCGCTTCGCTTAAAGAAGACAGCACTATACCGAACCAACAGGCAATGATCAGCAACCTGCTTAAGGACCATGAAACCTGTATTAAATCTTTGCGTGAAGGAATTGATGATTGTGAAGATAAATATGAAGATACCGGTACAGCAGATATGCTCACCGGGCTCATGCGTAAGCATGAAACGAACGCCTGGAAATTACGCCGGTATTTGAAGTAAACTTATTACATCCGCGTAATAGTTTTTAAGGAGAACAGCCTGGTAAAAAGGACTGTTCTTTTTTATTTTCCTGCTATACCCTGGTTTTCCCAAAAGGTTTTTAATGGCTACTTTCGTTGAATAAATTGCCTTGTTATGAGAAGAACGTTCCTGGTTGTATCCCTGCTGGCGCTGGTTATTACTTTTTTGCTGGGATATTATTTCAGCATTAACTGGTATGTGCTTTTTGCAGGTGTTTTGGTTGTTTCCTGCCTGGGATATTATGATATGGTTCAAACGCGGCACAGCATCCGCCGTATTTATCCCGTGTTTGGCCGGCTGCGTTATGTAATGGAAGAGCTGCGCCCGAAAATCTATCAATACTTTATTGAATCGGATATTGATGGGCGACCGCTGAACAGGATCGACCGCTCTACGGTATACCAGCGCGCCAAACAGGATAATGATACCATGCCCTTTGGCACACAACTGGACGTTTATGCGCCTGGGTACGAATGGATCTGTCATTCTATTGCCCCTAAAAGCTTCAACACCCTGGACCATGATCCACGCGTTATCTTCGGCAATAAAGACTGTAAGCAACCTTATAATGGCAGCATTTTGAATATATCGGCCATGAGCTATGGCTCCTTAAGCTCTAACGCTGTGGAAGCCATGAACGGCGGCGCCAGGCTGGGCAGCTTTGCACATAATACAGGAGAGGGCGGCCTAAGCGATTTCCACTTAAAGCAGGGTGGCGACCTCATCTGGCAGATCGGCACCGGTTACTTTGGCTGCAGGGATGAACACGGGAATTTTTCTCCCGGGTTATTTGCCCAAAAAGCGCAGCTGCCTACTGTAAAAATGATCGAGATAAAAATCTCGCAGGGTGCAAAGCCCGGCCACGGCGGTATTTTGCCAGCAGCTAAAAATACGCCTGAAATTGCAAGGATCAGGCATATTATGCCGGGAACAACGATCGAGTCGCCGCCTTACCATACAGCTTTTAACTCCCCCAAAGAACTGGTGCAATTCATCAAACAATTAAGAGATCTTTCTGGTGGCAAGCCTGTGGGTTTTAAATTATGCATCGGTCATAAAAGCGAGTTCATCGCTATTTGCAAAGCTATGATCAGCCACGATACCTATCCCGACTTTATTACCGTAGATGGTGGCGAAGGCGGAACAGGCGCCGCACCGCAGGAGTTTTCCAATTATGTTGGCGCACCGCTTTTAGACGGGCTGGCATTTGTGGATGATGTATTGAGCGGATTAAACATCCGGCATCATATAAAGATCATCGCTTCGGGAAAAATCACCACCGGTTTTCATATTGCACGTGCCGCTGCATTAGGCGCAGATGCCTGTAACTGTGCCCGGGCCATGATGTTGGCCGTAGGCTGCATACAGGCATTGATCTGTAATACCAACCGTTGTCCAACCGGGGTGGCAACGCAAGATCCGAAGCTGACAAAGGGATTGGTAGTAGCAGATAAAATGCATCGCGTAGCCAATTATCATAAAAATACTGTAAAAACTTTTGTAGAGCTGATGGGAGCCGCCGGGCTGAATGGAATGGACGGAATTACACGCTCTCACGTATACCGGCGCGTATCGCTTACCTCTATGTTTACTTTTGAAGAGATTTTTCCCTCTGTAAAATACGGCGATTTTTTAACGGGAGAAATACCAGAAAAGTATAAAGCAGATTATTCATTTGCTGATGAGAACCAGTGGGGTATCCATACTGTTGGCAGCTGGAGCGAAGAAACAAGAAAAGAAAAGCCAGAAGCAACGTTATAGAAGCATTTCTGCGGATATTTCAGCAATAAGCACGTGGGTATAAAATCAGCTTCTATCACTGGGTAACGGCGGAATATTACTCTGGCCGAACCGGATTTTTTTAGAATGAATAAAAAGGTGTATATAAGTGAAATATACAATTCAATATTGAATTGTAATAAATTTTGTTACAATTAAATTTTTCTCTTTATCTTTGCAGAGGCATGAATAATACAAGGTTTGCTACGGCGATACATATTATGGTTTTACTGGAAAAATACAGGGAACAATGGTTAACTTCTGACTGGATCGCCGGAAGCATCAATATCAATCCTGCTATTGTTCGTAAAGAGATCGGAATTTTAAAAAATGCGGGTATGATCGAAAGCCGGCTTGGGAAAGAAGGAGGAGTGAAGCTTGCAAAAAAGGGGGAGGACATTTTTATATCAGACATTTATGCGGCTGTTAAAAACAGTGAGCTTTTAGGAAAAAAAAATCACCCTAATCCACAATGCAGCATAGGTAAAGTAATTAATAAACATCTTGAAAAATTATATGCGCAAACGGATACGCTCGTTTATAATTACCTGGGGCAGCAGAACCTGCAACAGTTTAGCAAACAGTTAAAATAATTTTTTTCTCTTAAAATGTAACCTTTTTTATTACAATTAAAACATATAGTATGAAAGTTGCTGTAATCGGAGCCTCTGGTTTTGTTGGCTCACACATAGTGAAAGAGTTGGCCGGAAGGGGCCACCAGGTTCTTGCTATTGCAAGAAATACCTCATCAATTACCCCCGGGAATAACGTCACAACTGCAAATGCGAACGTAAACGATGTTAAAGAATTAACGAATGTGCTACAAGGGTCCGATGCCGTAGTAAGTGCCTTTAATGCAGGCTGGGCCAACCCGGATCTTTATGAAGATTTTTTATCGGGTTCGCGTAATATAGAAAAGGCAGTTGAGGCTTCTGGAGTTAAACGGCTTATTGTAGTTGGCGGTGCCGGTAGTCTGTTACTTCCTGATGGAACCCAGTTGGTAGACAGTCCTGAGTTCCCTGCTGCATTTAAGCAGGGAGCAACAGCCGCAAGAGATTACTTAAATGAGCTCAAGCAAAACGACACTTTAGACTGGACCTTTTTCAGCCCGGCTATAGAAATGAGCCCCGCCTCGCCAGGTACAAGAACCGGCAAGTACAGAACAGCTTCTGATCATCCTGTTTTTGATGAACAAAACAGGAGCCGGCTTTCTGTTGAAGATTTAGCAGTAGTTATTGCCGATGAACTGGAACAAAACAGCCACCTGAAGCAGCGCTTCACAGCGGGCTATTAAAAGCAATAAAAAAGCCGGAACTTATCTTTCCGGTTTTTTTATTACCAGGATCGTTTAGTATTCGACTTTATAATCCTTCTTCACCGGCTGCCCGCTCCATGCTTTTTTGCTGGTCCAGTCTGCCGGAGGATCTGCCCAGAATTGATCATTAGCCGGCAGGCCTAACGGGAGAAAACCAAGCGTTGCCATGTACAGGCTTCCGGTAGAGGTGTACACATCCGCGATCATGGGCTGGTGGCCGTTAAAGCCCAGCACCAGCCAGCCATTTGTATCGAAGTTCTGGTTACCCTCATACATATTGTAAAACACTTTGGTTAAAGCACAACGTACCTGCGATGGTGTTACCCATTCCGGCAACTGGTGCATTAACGCGGTTTGCGCCAAAGCCTGGAATGCAGCCGTGCGATAAGTAACGGAGCGGCCATAGGCAGGATAAGTACCATCAGGCGCAATGATACGCTCCAAATATTCCGAATAACGCACCATTCTTCTCAGAGCCTCGCTATACGCTTCGTTTACACTATACCCTTTCTGGTTGTATCTTGTTTTGGGCTTTACTTTGAGCGAGCCCAGCAGGTCTACCAGCATAGGGTGTATTACATAAGAGTTGTAGTAATCCATGCTGAACAGGTCGCCGTCTTTATACCAGCTATCGCCCACATACCATTCACGCATTTTATTCAGCGCGTAATCAATTCTTACCGGGTCAAACTCTTCTCCCTGCAAACGGATAAAACCTTCGCACATAGCAGCAAACAGCAGCCAGTTATTATAGGCTCCTGTCCTGTCCCGCAGCGATTTAAATGCTGTAATAAACCGTTGTCTGGTGGTTTCATCCAATGGCTCCCATAACGCTTTAGGTGCGCGCATAAAAGCCTGCGCCAGGTAAGCCGCATCTACAATGGGCTGCCCTACTTCCCTGAAGTTTAAACGGTCTTCGCTCTGTGGGTCAACCGCGTTGGTAAGCCCTTTAACAGCAAGCGCTTTATATTGCTTCCGCAGCTTTCCTTCTTCTGTATTATCGTCGGGCAGCTCCAGCCAGGGCGCTATACCTGCAAAGCAGCGACCTACGGCTTCTAAATAAGTAACTTTTTCAAGCGCCAGGCCATAACCAGGTCCTTTCTCCAGCGGCATGTTCTTTTTAAGGGTTCCGCTGGCAAGATTATTTACTACCGGCCATGCTATTTTATGCAATGCTTTTACCCAATACGCACGGTCCTGTGCACCTGTTTGCGTCAGCACCGGCTTATTTTTTTGAGCAGTAGTATCAGGCAGGTATAAAAACTGGAAGACGAATGCAATAAAAAATAATTTCATAAAATGTGTCATTTTTTGTTCTTTTTTATAACGCGCTTATTTAAATTCTTAAAGGGAACGATCCCCTGCTCGCAGAAGGGAGTTCGGCACATAAACTTAATCTTCGCTGCAGGTTGTTACGTTTCCTTTTAATGCCACCAATTCACAGATAGGCATCTTCGGCGCTTAAATAGGGCGCTACCCATAATTTTATTCATGCATTTGTGGTATCACTTCGTGAGGCATCCTCCCCTGAAGTTTTTGTCTAATATAATCTTACGTATCTTTCTTAATATATCTGCAGGCCCGCTTGCTAAACATTGCTCAGACCGGTTAAAAATAAGATCAACCTGGTTTCATAAATGTGTTTACAGGCTTCTTGAAAATTAAAACAGGGATTGCCCTTTCTCCAATTTTTCATATCGCAATAAAGCCTCTAAAAAATAATAATCGGCATACACCAGCGGAACATCTATTTCCGTATCATGCGGAATACTACCTACAGAGTGCTTCAAAATAAAATTCCCGTTGGTTCCGGCCTGTGCCCTGTATGCATCAGCGCCCAGCGAATGCAGCATTTTAACGGCAGCTTTTTTATATTTTTCAGCAGCTTTCCCTTTTATATACGTGCTCAGTTCCAGCAGGGCAGACGCTGTGATTGCAGCGGCAGAAGCATCCCGGTATTTTATTGTAATATTATTTGCATTCGACTTTATACCAGGCGTATACCCGGCTTCATTTGCGTTGAAATCCCAGTAAGGAACCGCATCTGCCGGCAGGTTTTTATTATCGATAAAATAATCGGCCAGGCCCGATGCAAATGCCAGGAAACGGGGATCTTGGGTTTCTCGGTACACCATCGTATAACCGTAAACAGCCCATGCCTGCCCGCGGCTCCAGGTAGAATTATCGGCATACCCCTGTGCTGTTTCACGAGCTATTACTTTGCCCGTATTGCTGTCATAACAAACTACATGATAAGAGCTGTAATCGGGCCGGAAATGATTTTTCATAGTAGTTTCGGCATGCTTAATGGCAATTTGCCTGAATGAATCATCGCCCGAGACCTTTGATGCAAAAAACAACATTTCGAGGTTCATCATATTATCTATAATTACCGGGAAATCATAGGTGGCATTGCCATGCCAGGATTTAAAAACATTCCAGGACTTTATACAACCGGTGGTTGCATTAAAGCGGGTGCTTAATGCTTTGGCCGAATTAATGAGGATATTTTTATACTCCGGCTTATTGGCCAGCCGGTATGCATTGCCATAGCTGCAGTACATCATAAAGCCCAGGTCATGATGTTCGGTAAAGGTTTGCAATGGTTCCAGCTTTTCTGTCCATTTCTCTGCCTCGGCTTTTAACGATTCCTCTTTAAAATACTCATACACATACCAAAGGCTTCCGGGAAAAAAGCCGGGTGTCCAGTCATACATAGAAGTGGTAACCAGTTTTCCGTTTTTATTAGTAGTTCGCGGAAAAGCGCCGTTTTTGGCAGCAAATTTTTTATTGGCGGTTTTCAACATGCCATTTAGCATGGTGGTTGCATGAATAAAGTTTTCTTTTACGAAATCGCCGGCTGCCGGGCTTGCCGCTTTTTGGGCCGTTGTGCAGGAAACCAACGCTACAGCAAAAAATATAGCGGTAAAAAAGTCTTTTCTATACATTTTTAAATATACAAACTTGATGTTAGTTTATTCGAACAATAATACATCTAATCCTTAACAATGCAAATCATTATTCGCGTTTCTGGGCTTTTGCCAATGAACTGCCCGCCTGCGATATAACAGCATACTGAAAAGCACCTACATCAGGATTCCCGGCAGGAAGGCTATTTCCTGAAAAGTCTTTCCCTCCATTGTTCCGAATAAAAATACCGGCATTGCGACAGGGAGAAGCTTCGCCTATCCTATATCCATAGGCTGCCTTAAGGCCCAAACCCGGTGCAGGGTTTTCAAATAAAGGATTATTGTAAAAATTATTGTTACGCAGCGATGTGCCCCAATCGAGGGCTGTAAACGTTGCTGCAGGATAGAAGCAATTATTATAAAAACGCGCCCTGCTGTCGGGCGTAATATCAGCGAGTTTATTTATAGCAGCTGTTGTATAAAATATGTTATTGGAAAACTCAGCGCCCGACCCTTCCCAAAACAGCATCTCTACGGGGTTCTTTATATAAAATACATTATTATACACGTAGCGATCTTTGTTGGTGCTGTTTTGAATAAGGAACAATTTCTTACGGCCTGCAACACCCACATCGTTTACACTTACATTATACCTTACGGTAATATTGTTGGCTTTAGACATAAACAGGAAAAAGCCGCCGTTGTTATCGTGCGAATAATTATACTCAAAAATATCGCCTTCGGTAGCAGAAAGGTCATCCCATCCATCAGCGTCAAATGCCATGCCGTCGTTGGGGCCACCGCCTTTCATTCCATATACTTCATTACGGGAAATAAGCGTGTTTGTGCTTGCTACTGTCCATATCCCGGCAAAGTTGATGTCATTGGTCATACATGCGTTATACACCGTATTATTTGTAATTTTGGCGCCCCCGCTTACCTGGGCCATAACAATACCATCCCCGTAAATATTTTCAATCCAATTATTATCAAATACAATATTTTTCGACCGGTTAGTCATATCCGAAAATCCTGTGGTGCGCAATCCTTCCACCGAACAGTTGGCAATATGGCAGCTTTGAATCAATACATCGCTTAGCTTGCCACTGACAATAATACCCCCCGTTCCCTTAACGTAATTGGTTTGCTTAGCTGTTGCGGCATTTACATGATGTACGTAACAGTTTTTAATAG
Source organism: Niabella aquatica (assembly GCF_054779315.1). NCBI lineage: Bacteria > Pseudomonadati > Bacteroidota > Chitinophagia > Chitinophagales > Chitinophagaceae > Niabella > Niabella aquatica. The sequence goes on along the minus strand of NZ_BAAGYM010000008.1, from coordinate 298,810 downwards.
TAATATTTGTACAAAAAGTATCCGTGAGTCCTCCGCCATTCACCCTGATACCGGTAACTGCATAGCTAATGCCCTCCGGAACCGTATTGGTTATTTCCAGGTTGTTTACCTGCCAGTAAGAAACTTTATTTAAAAGCAATGTGCTTGATCCATTTGTTTTTCCTCCGCCATTAATTACAGGTTTGCGTTCTTCGCCATATTTATCAATAACGATAAGCGCCCCTTCTTTTCCTGAACCTTTGGGCTGCAGGGTCTCATTCCATACTCCTCCGCTTTTTAACAGGATACTGTCGCCAGGGAAAAATGTTAAGGAATTTACTTTGGATAGTGATCTCCATGCATCCGCAGCGCTGAGACCTGTATTATTGTCGTTCCCGTCAGGATCTATATAGTAGGTATTGGATTTACTATATATGCTGTTCCCTGGATTTGTTTTCCATACCGGTTTCTTACAAAACGAAAAACAGGTGCAGAAAAACAAAAACAATAACATTATTCTTTTCATAAACAAAATGTTGATATCCTAAAAAAATACGGATTGCCAGGGTTTATATAGAGGGAGGTAGTGCCTAAACTAACCGTTTTGTTGGTAATTGTTGCATTCCTCCCTCTAAAAATGATGAAAGATATCCGGATTACCCCTGAAAATCATTTAATAAACCCAGCCGGGAGTAGGCGTCAGGTTACGGTTTAATTCTATTTCTGCTTTTGGAACCGGCCATGTATAATAATAGTCACCTATCCATTCATAAGTAGTGCCCCCTGTATTTTCGGTGCCGCCCCAGGCGTGCTGTGCTACTTTCTCACTGAATTTTGTTTCTTTTAAAGTTTTCCAGCGCATTTCATCAAAAAAATTCACCCCTTCATTTACAAACTCGCGCCGGCGTTCATCGCGCACATAATTACGCGCAGCCGTTTGACTGGCAAACGACGATGCCATGGTGGGTATGCCCACACGGTCCCTTACCTGTTTTACCTTGGCCATAGCCCCGGCGAGGTCATTCATTTCAACTAATGCCTCGGCCCACATCAATAACACATCAGCGTAACGAATAATTGGCTCATCCACCGGGTTGTTTTGCCTGCGCGCATACTCCAAACCCTCGCCTACAAATTTGCGGTGGATGTATTTAAATTCTGCCTGCGCGTTACAGGTGCCGGAAGTATAATAAGTAGCGGGCAAACCGGTCCTCAAATTAGGCTCTGCAGATGCCTGATCTGCATAATATTTATTGGCAGGGAACCGGAATGTGTACGTAGCATCTGCTGTCCTGGTACTGTTTACGCCCTTATAATCGGAATATGGTGTAACTACATTATACGCTAAGCGCGGGTCCCTGCTGGCATAAGCGGCTTTCAGCCGGGCTTCATTTCCTTCGGGCAAATACAGCGCTCTGACAGAAGCCTCTAATTTATTCAATTCACCATTAATAAGTGAGGTTACGGTAGAATGTATATCTGTTCCGTTTATTTTCTGATCGCGGATAAAAAAGACTTTCCGGTTGGCTGTAGTGGCTGCGCTGATGGTATTCCATTGCGGAAAGAAATCGGTCCAGTTAAATGGTTTCACCGTGTTATTGTCAACGATTACTTCGTACAGGTTTACTATCGCTGGAGTAACCTGTAAGTCCGTCCAGCAGCCGGCGCCATCTTTAGCTCCCTGGCTCCATGCAGCACAATATTTTTGTAACCGGGACCCGTATCCATCGGGTTCTTCAATATATTGCACACTCATGATCATTTCCTCGCAGCGCTCGTTGGCCACTTTAAACAATTGTCTGTAATTAGAAAAAAGCTTGTAGCCCATTTCTCCCACTTTGGCAAAGTCGGCGACAGCCAGATCATATTTTTTAGTGAGGAAATAAGCCCGCCCTCTTAAAGCGTATGCAGCTCCTTTGCTCATCCGGCCTTGGCCCTGTATTTGATTATTGGGCAGGTTGGGCTCATTAATGGCATCCGTAAGGTCCTGTATAACCAGTGCCCACACATCGGCTTCTGGACTTTGTCCTTTAGTAGCTTCAGAAGGATCTATGGGTTCTGTATAGACTGGTACTCCCAATCCTTCCCGGCCAAACAATTCGTTTAAACGCATATAGAAAAAACCGCGCAAAGCCTTACATTCTGCTACCAGCCGCGCTTTCTTCTCTTCTTTCATCGGGGCGTTAGGAATATGTGCAATAGCATCATTGGCCCGGTGAATACCATCGTAAAACCATTTCCACATGAAGTTAAAAGTGGCATTATTTGGATTAACATTACTGGAGAAGAGGTTCTCCAGTGCGTACTCTCCCTGGCCACTCATACCAAAAGCCTCAAAGCCATAATAACCCATATTCACGTCTCCTTCTCCTACAATACCGTTGCTGCGTACCGGCCTTTGCAATGAATAATAAACGCCTATTACTCCCTGATCTACCAGGCTTTCTGTTGTCCACATGGTGCCTGAAGATATTTTATTGTTAGGCGTCGTTTCCAATAGCTTATTACATGCCGTAAACATACCTGCAACACAAGCTATTGTTAAGAAATATATTATCCTTTTCATGTGTTTAATTTTATTGTTTTAAGGTTCTGATGAAACATAGCTGATAACCACATGCTGTTATGTTTCCAATAAATCTGTAAAAATTTTAAAATGAAAGTGTAATTCCGGCAGAGTACATTCTCGCTATAGGATACACAATTATAGAGCTGCCCAGTTCGGGATCTACACCCTCGAAATTTTTATTTTGGATCGTAAGCAGGTTTTCCCCGGAGAAAAAAACACGCAGATCGCTTATCCTGGCTCTGCTTACCCATTTTTGAGGAATGGTATAGCCCACCTGTAAAGATTTCAGCTTCAGGTAAGATGAATTATAGAGGTAAAAGGTATTAGACGGCATAATTGAACTTGCAGACAACAATCGTGGAAATTTCGCGTTTACATTTGCGGTCGGGTCGGTTGCCGGGTCATAGTTGGCATAGTCGGTATTTGCTTTTACGGCATTATAAAAATAATATTTAGTCCAGGCGTCGGCCGGAACCGCATCCCTGGTATTTGCCAGGATAGATCCGTTTGCTCCACGTTCATTGATATAATGATAAGAACCCGCACGTCCGGACCAAAGCATGCTAAGGTCAACGCCCTTCCAGGCTGCAGTCATATTTAAACCGAATACAAATTTGGGCGTGGCAGATTTGCCAAGAAAGTCCCGGTCATCATCGTTGCCATATTTTCCATCACCGTTTATATCGGCCATAATCATCTGTCCATACCAAATGTTGGCAGCTCCGAAACCTACAGTATTTCCTGCTCCATTACCAAAAGTGTATCCTGCCGCAATCATAGATTTTACCCATTCGAGATCGGCTTTGGTGCGTATCATACCGTCTTTAGGGCCACCATTCGGATTTACAGAGCCGTCTGAATTGGTGTATGTTCCGGTTCCGGCATAGGGCCTGCGCAGGAACCATTCATCGATCATGTGGCCCTCTACCCTGCGTGTATCGCCACCTGTAGACACATCTGCCAAGTTGGTATAGCGCCAGGTTGGGTTTTTCCAGATGTCAGGCGTAGCGGCGTCCTGTGCATAATTTAAGGTTCCTTTAAATTTAGTAACCTCGTTTTTATTGTAACTAACGTTACCACTGATGCTGTACCTGAAATCCCCCACACGGTCGTTCCAGCCCAGTGTAAGCTCAATGCCTTTATTGGCCAGGGAAGCTTTGTTCTCCTTCGGTGCGCTGATATTACCCATTGTACGGTATATGATCGCATCGGCAAGGATATCCGATGTATGGCGATAATAAAGATCTACCTCCGTGCTCAGGCGGTTTTTTAAAAATTTAGCTTCGAGACCCAGGTTATAAGTGGTTAGTTTTTCCCACGACAGGCTCAGGTTCTGGATGGTTTGCTGTATTACACCGTTAGCTACCTGCTCGTTAAATACGTTATTTACTTTCTGGTACAGGGTTTGCCAGTCGTAATTGCCGCTTACCGTATTGCCCAGTGTACCATAAGATCCTCTTAATTTTAAATAATTCACTACATCTTTTGCTCCTGCAAAGAAAGGTTCATTGCTTACCACCCATCCTGCTGAAAATGAGGGGAAAAGCCCGCTGCGGTGACCCGGTGCAAATTTAGATGACGCATCTGAACGGAAATTGGCTTCAAACAGGTATTTACGGTCAAACGCATAATTCACACGGCCAAAATATGACAACATCGCATACTCACTTTTTGCAGCATCTCTTTTATTATCATCAGAACCAAAATTATCCACTGTACTTCCAGAATTAATATCTGTAACACTCCAGTCAAGAAGCCCTCTTACTGTAAGGCGAAAGCCACTGGTTTGAGCATGGTACTGCTCATATCCCAATAAACCGCCTACATCGTGCCTGCCAAAACTGCGGTTATAACGTAACAAAAGGTTGGCGGTATAGCTGTTAGATGTGTATGAGTAACGTGAGCTGGTTGCCTGATCTAAGTTACCAACGCCCTCCTTTGGCGTTTCAAAACTTTCACGGAAACTATACAAAGGAAAATTTTTAGAATAATTTTCATCTTGCCGCATATATTCACTATAGTTAAACCGGGCCTCGGCCACAATCCCTTTCCATAAATCGGCATTGGCGTACCAGGTGGTATTGATGCGGGTAAACTCGTTCAATCCTCCCCTGGAAATCAACGATTGCAGGATATTGTTTTGCGATGTAGTATTCGGGTCTTCACTGGATCCTAACAGACCATTGTATTCAGGAGTCATTCCCGGAAAGGCCTGGAGCAAATAAGTCATATCGGTGCTACCAGGCTTTTTATATTCTTTGGTAGCATAGGTTTGTGTGCCAAAAGTAATGATATCGGCTATTTTTGTTTCGAGGTTCGCTCTTAAATTAAAGCGCTGCATACCGGTATTAGGTAATGTGCCGGGGTTATTCTGGTAGCCCAGCGACATCAAATAATTTGAATTCTTGCTTCCTCCCGAAACAGATACACCATACCGTTGATAAATGTCGGGTTGAAAAATAATCTGGGCCCAATCTGTATTTGGATACGCCAGCCAGTTAGGAATGGTCTGTCCTGTAACCGGGTTCGTATATGTTCCGTTGGGGTTGGCATTTGCAGCACGCCATTCATCTATCGTCGTTTGTAAATAATCCGTGGCCGCGGCGCCGATAGCATTAGTCTTTGCAATATTGTGCAACTCCATCCAGTCTGCAGTATTGGACATAAACTTCAGATCCGTCATCGCTTTTTCGTTGGCATACAATGCACTGAAAGTAACCCGTGGAGACTGGTTCCTTTTTCCTTTTTTAGTAGTAACCAAAATTACACCATTGGCCGCCCTGGAACCATAAATAGCGGCAGAAGCAGCGTCTTTCAAAATAGAAATACTTTCCACATCATCCGAGTTCACCGGAACCATATCTGCAACCACCCCGTCTACTAATACTAAAGGAGCGCTATTGTTAAAAGATCCGGTTCCGCGTACCTGTATAGATACATTTTCATCTCCAGGATTTCCACGCCCCTGTGTTACACGCACACCGGGCGCAGCCCCGGCCAACGTAGAAGAAAGGTTCATTACCGGCCGGTTGGCGATTTTTTCGGCGCCTATAGAAGATACAGAACCTGTAAGGTTCACCTTCCTTTGTGTGCCGTACCCTACTACTACCACTTCATCCATCGCACCTGTTGTTGATTTTAATACAACCGTGATCTCGGGTAGGCTTCCTACATTTTGCTCCCGGCTTTCGTAACCTACCGAGGATATTACTAGTATGCCGTTTGGGGCTAAAGTAATGGTAAACTTCCCTTCTTCGTTAGTGTTTGTTCCCACCGAAGAGCCTTTTACAATAACAGAAGCTCCTGAAATGGGTTGGGCCTGCTCATCTAACACAGTTCCGGAAACCGTATTTCTCTGCGCCCTGGCAAAAAGGGGTAAACAAAAGGTAACGCAAATTAGTACCCCAAGCCTAATTACGCCCCAAACATGCATTGTTTTCTGTAAAAGCATAGTTGTGATTTTTTGTATAAAAAAATAGCATCCTGTAAGAACAATCGTT